>NZ_JAMOLN010000139.1 GCF_024448165.1 Streptomyces longispororuber | reverse complement strand
CGTGCGCAACCGGACGCCGCCTGACCCGCGACGAGATCGAAACCCGGCGGGCACTGGGGGAGCGCGCCGCCGAGGGCGGCTTGGGCCTGCGCGCCCTCATCGCCGCCCACCTCCGCGAGGCCCGTATGAACGTGCCGGCCGGAGCCGCGAACGCGGCCGACGTCCTCGCCGTCGTGGAGCAGACCGTCGACGCGTTCGCCGAGGGCTTCGAACGCTCCCAACTGCACGCGGTCCGTCAGGAGGAGGCGGCCCGACGGGAGTTCATCGACGACCTCCTGTACGGCCGCAGCGACCTGGGCCGGCTCGCCGAACGCGCCGAACGCTTCGGCCTGCGCCTCTCCCACGAGCACGCCGTCGCGATCGCCCAGGGCGACACCGCGTACGAAGAAGGGGATACGGTCCCGCGCGGCGTGGAACAGGCCATGATCAGCCGGTTCGGCGACCGCAGCATCCTGCTCACCACCAAGGACGGGCGCCTGGTCTGTGTGGCACCGGGCGACCAGGACGATCTCCTCGCCTTCTTCGCGAAGCAGGCGTACGCGGGCACGGGTGGCGGCCACGTCGCCATCGGCCGCCCGCAGCCGGGCCCCGGCGGCGTCGTCCAGTCCTACGAAGAGGCCCTGTCCACCCTCGAACTTGCCCACCGGCTCGAACTCGACGAACCGGTCCTGCGCGCCGCCGACTTCCTCGTCTACCCCGTCCTGACCCGTGACCGGCAGGCCATGGCGGACCTGGTGAGCAGCACCCTCGGCCCGCTGCAGAGCGCCCGCGGCGGCGCCCAGCCCCTCCTCGACACCCTCACCGCCTACTTCGACTGCGGCTGCGTCTCCGCCGAGGCGGCACGTCGCCTGTCCCTGAGCGTGCGAGCGATGACGTACCGCCTGGACCGCATCCACAAACTCACCGGAGCCGACCCCTCCGACCCGGTGCACCGCTACACGCTCCAGACCGCGGTGATCGGCGCACGCCTGCTGGACTGGCCTGCGCGACCGTTGTGATGGAAGGCCTCGCCCGGATGCTGGCCGACGTGTTCCGTCTGGACGTGACCGAGGTCGACGCCGCGGCACGGGCCGAGTTGTGGAACGGGGTCCGCGCCGCGCACTTGGGGTGGGAAGGCGCGCGCTGTTGCGGCCGGACGCCGGCGACATCACCGCCGGCGAAATCGCCTTGCTCGTAGGGACAGTTCCTCGCATCATCTCCGGATGGACGACATGCCGAGCCACTTCCCGGACACCCTGCCCGCCCTGCGCGCCGCTGCACGCGAGGCGGGCTTCATCATGTCCAGCGAGGACCGGACGGGAAACCTCCTCGCCGTACTGGCCGCCGCCCGACCCGGAGGCCGGATCCTCGAACTCGGCACCGGAGTGGGGGAGGGAACCGCCTGGCTCCTCAGCGGCATGGACCGTGCCGCCCACCTGACCACCGTCGAACTCGACCCAGTCGTCCAGGCCGTCGCCCAGGAGCAACTGGGGGACGACCCCCGGGTGACCTTCGTGTCCGGGGACGGTGGCACGTGGCTGGAGGACTTCGACGGTCCCCCCTTCGATCTGGTCTTCGCGGACACCTGGCCGGGCAAGTTCACCCACCTGGAGTCGGCCCTGCGACTCGTGGCTCCCGGCGGGACCTACCTGATCGACGACCTCTTCCCGCAGCCCGGCTGGCCGGACGGCCACGAGGCGTCCGTCGAGCGCCTGTTGGGAGAGCTGGGCGCACGCGAGGACTTCCTGTGCGTGCGCCAGGCCTGGGCGAGCGGGCTCCTCATGGCGGTCCGCACAGCCTGAGACCGAGCCTGCTCCTGGCATGCCCCGGTGGGCTCGACGGGCCGGCGCGCCGGCCCGTCATCGCAGGTCGTCGACCTTCAGATCGGTCCCGACCACGAGGGTGACTTCGCCCGCCGGGGCCGAGGCGTCCGCCTTCGACCGCGCGCCGGGCACCTGGGAGGAGAGGACCGCCGCGCGCCCGGCGAGGTCGGCCGGATAGCTGACCGTGGTGCGGGCGGCGTGGGGCGCGTTGCCCGTCGCGGTGACGGTGAACCCTGCCTCGCGGAGCCGGGCGGCGACCGCGGCGGCCTTCCCCTCGGTACCCGAACCGTTGAGGACCCGTACGCGGACCGACGAGGCGTAGATCAGGTTCTTCGCGTCCGCCTCGACGCGCTTCTTGCCGATCTCCTTGTCCTTGGCCAGGGCGGTGAAGACGTCCGCTGCCTGCGGGTACTGCCACGACACGTTGGCCTTGTCGGTGGCGACGTCGGCTTCGCGCGGGTAATTCGGCACGGTGAGGAACGTCAGGTGGTTCTTGGGGATGCCCTTGATCTCCGACGCGAGGGAGCTGAGCGGCTTGATTCCGTCCAACTCCTCGTCCGTGGTGAGGGATTTGGTGACGGACTGCAGCAGATCGTAGAGCGCACCTGGACTGGTGATCTTCGACTTGGCCTTCTCGGCCAACGCCTGCATGAACTCCTGCTGGCGGCCGATGCGTCCGGTGTCGGTACCGTCCCCCACGCTGTACCGCGCGCGTACGTAACCGAGCGCCTTCTCGTCCCTGATCGTCTGGCAGCCCGCTTCGAGGTCCAGGTGGGCCTTCTTGTCGTGAATGGCCTCCTTGGGGCAGACCTCGATCCCGTCGAGGGCGTTGACCATGCCCTTGAAGCCCTGGAAGTCGACGGACATGAAGTTGTCGATGCGCAGGTGGGTGTTGGCCTCGACGGTCTTGATGGTGCAGGCGGCGGCCCCGGCGACGTCGCCGCCCGTCCCGCCGATCGTGAACGCCTCGTTGATCTTGAAGTGGTGGGTGGCGGACTTCGACCCGTCACCCTTGTCGCAGGCCGGGATCCGCACCCAGGAGTCGCGGGGGAGGGACACGACCGTGGCCCACTTACGGTTCGCGGCGATGTGCAGCACCATCAGCGTGTCGGAGTGCATGGTGTCCCCCTCCATGCCGCCGTACTTGGCGTTCGCGCCGTCCCGGCTGTCGGAGCCCACGACCAGGATGTTCCGCGACCCGGGACTGAGGTTCTCGGGACGGTCCTCACCGAGCTTGTCGTCGAGACGGGCGGTGTGGATGTTGTTGTCGAGGTCGTGGTAGATCCACGCGCCGACACCGGCGGCACCGAGCACGAGAACGGCAGCGACACCGGCCGTCCAGGCCACGATCCGGCCGCGCCGCGTGCGCCTGCCCGCGCGCCGCCCGGACCGCCCGGTCGGCGGTGCATGTCTTCGTCCCCGTGTGCCGCCCACTGGTCTCTCCCCTCCCTCGCCCGCGCCCCGCCCGCTCCCAGCGGCCGGACATACAGCGCGGACACCCCGTCCTCGATCACCGGACCCTATACGGTCGTGCAAGAGTTCGGTCGCTGCGACGTGCCGTCGAAGGGCGGATACGGGGCGGACCGGGCGGGAGCGGGTCGTCATCCGCCCGGGGTGTGGTCCCGGAGGGGACCAGTAGCGTGCGGGGAACGATCGTGGGAAGCGACCGGACCCGCCTCGTCGTGCTCCGAGCCGACTCGGCCAGCGGAAAGAGCACCGCCGCCACCGCACTCCGCATCCGCTTCGGCCGGGGACTCGCCCTCGTCCGACAGGACCACCTGCGCCGGATCGTGCTGCGCGAGCGGGGACCGTCCGGGCGCCGCGAACATTGGCCTGATCTCCACGGTGGCGCGGTACTCGCGCGACGCCGGTCCACGTCGTGGTCGAGGGTCTGGGCCGAAAGTCCGTCCGGCACCCATGACCACGTGGGGGAGAGGATCCCGCGCATGGTCAGCTCTCACCAACTCATCGCCTTCTGCACGATGTCCGTACTTCTGTCCGCCATCGGGGGACCGAGCGTCCTGTTCGTCATCGGACGGGCCCTGGCCCATGGACGCAGGACGGCCTGTGGGGACCGACCGCGTCTGCCGCGCGCAATTGGCTGGGCCGTTCGCCCCGGCGGATGTCACTGATCGGCGGCACCGGGGGACTGGCCATGATCGGGCTGGGCACATCCGTCGCGCTCACCGGCCGCTCCGACCAGACCCTGTCCGGCCCGGCAACCGACTCTTGGTGACTGGACCATTGGTGCGGCGGATCGTGCCTGCTACCGTGCGCTGATGTCCGCGATCAAGAAGTTCCAAGTCACCTTCGACTGCGCAGAACCCGAGCGTCTGGCTCGCTTCTGGTGCGAGGTGTTGGGGTACGTCGTACCGGCACCGCCGGAAGGGTTCGCCACTTGGGACGACTTCAAGCAGGCACAGGCTCCTGAGCAGAGGGACGCCTGGTTCGCCTGCGCCGATCCCTCGGGTGTGGGTCCGCGGCTGTACTTCCAGCGCGTTCCCGAGGGGAAGGCCGCCAAGAACCGCGTGCACCTTGACGTGCGGGTCGGCACCGGCCTCGTGGGCGAGGAGCGTCTCGCCGCACTGGAGGCGGAACGCGATCGGCTGGTCCCTCTCGGCGCGGTGTACGTGCGAACGCTGTACGACGGCAACGACGCGTGCATCCCGATGCTGGACATCGAGGGCAACGAGTTCTGCATCGACTGACCCCGTCAGCATCGGGCAGGTGGTGAGCCGCGCCCCTGTCAGGCGCCGGTCACTTCAGTTCGATCTCGACGAAGGCCAGCGGGGCATCACCGGCGTTGACGACTTCGTGTTCGCTGCCGGCAGGGCGTGCATAGGACTCGCCCGCCCGCAGCTGTGAGGGAGTGACGGTGCCGTCGGGAGTGATCACGTGGGTCAGCCCGTCGGTCACGGGCACGACGACGTAGTCGAACTCGTGCACATGGCGGCCGGTGCTCTCCTGCGGGGCGAAGTCCCAACGGGTGACCCGAGTCCGCTCGTCCTCGTGCTGCAGGGTGGCGTGGGCAGTGGTCGTCATGCCTGATCTCCTCATCGTCGGTCGCCGCCCTGCACGGCGGACCGGCGCGGCTACATCCCAGGTGGCAGGCTAACTCCCGGGTGCTTCGGCGGCAGGGGCAGGGGGCGGCGCAGCGAGTCCTCGCGCTTCAGGTCGACCCCCGTCACGGCATCCCAAGCAGTGACTTCGTCACCCCCGACCACTGGTCGAGGCCGTCTGGGTGAGCATGCCGGCCATGGTCATTGCGACGAGGCGGTCCGCCTGGTCCGGGGACACGTGCTCACGGCTCCACGCGGCGGCGTTCATCAGGGTGAAGATGTCGGCCCCCGTCACGTCCTGGCGGAGTGCGCCGACTGCTCTGGCGTTGGCGATGAGCTGGTCGCTGAGGTCGGTCATCTGCGTGCAGGAGGCGTGGAGTTGGGACTGCTGGTCGCTGAGGCTGTCGGCGAGGACGGTGGCCAACCCTTGGTAGGCCGCGGCGTGCTCGACGACCAGGTGGACCCACTGGGTGAGCGCCTGTGCGGGCGGCGAGCCGGTGAGCAGCTCCTGCCCGCGGTCCATGAGCGTCTGATTGCGTTCGTGGAGCAGTGCGTCGATGAGGGTGTGGCGGTTGGGGAAGTGGCCGTACAGCGTGCCGATCGCGACGCCTGCGCGCCGGGCGATGCTCTCCAGCGAGGCGTCCGTGCCGTCTTGGCGGAAGACCGCGTCGGCCTCTGCCAGTAGGCGTTCGCGATTGCGCTGGGCATCCGCACGCGGCCGGCGGCCCGTCGACCCGGTCATCCTGCTCGCTCCTTGCTCATCCGAGGGTGCCTCAGGTTAGTCTTTTCCCGAGGGCCCCTCAGGTTAGCTCCTGCGAGGTCGCCGTGGCCGTCGAGGGGATTTACGTGATCTTAGTGACGGGAGCCACCGGCTCCATCGGCAAGTCGTTGGTGGGCCGGTTGAGCCAGAACGGCGTGGAGTTCCGGGCGCTGGTCCGGGACGAGGCCAAGGGGCGGGCGCTGGGCTGCGACTTCGTCGTCGGTGACTTCGACGACCGGGACTCGTTGACCGCGGCACTTGAGGGCGCGGACCGATTGTTCCTGAACGGGCCCGGCGCCGAGCCGGTGAACGGGGAGCAGCAGCCCATGATCCGGCGGCAGAAGAGCGTGATCGACGCCGCTCTCAAGGCCGGAGTCACCCACGTGGTGAAGGTGTCGGTCTGGCACGCGCGCCAAGGGGCGAAGCTCTCCCAAGGTGCGCACTGGGAGATCGATGAGTACCTGAAGGCGTCGGGGCTGGACTGGTCGCTGCTGCATCCCGCCGGTTTCATGCAGAACTTCATCGCGCCGTCCGCCTTCGCCCCTGACGGAAGCCTGCTCAGCAGCTACGGCGACACTCCCGTCGCCCACATCGACTGTCACGACATCGCGGCCTGTGGGGCAGCGCTGCTGACCGGCGCTACGGGCAGGGGGGAGTCCTTCGTCCTCACCGGCTCTGAGGCCCTCACTGACGCCGAGGTCGCCGAGAGGATGTCATCCGCCCTCGGCCGGGCCGTGGGCCGGGTGGAACTGCCTGCCGACTCCCTGGCCGAGGCCATAAGGGCGCAGGGTCTGCCGACCGAGTGCGCCGAGGATCTCGCTGTCCTGGTCGAGGAGGTCGCCGCCGGATCGCAGGCCGCGCCCACGACGACGGTCCGGGCCATCACCGGCCGGCCGGCGCGCACCTTCGATGACTTCTTGTCGGCCAATCTGCAATCTCTGCGGGCCGTCGCCGTCCCATCGAGACTCTGAGGGCGTCAGCGCTCGTGGGAAAAGAAAGAACGAGGGTCCTGGATGCCCGGGACCCTCGCACACTGTCAACCGAATCAGAAAGAATACCTAAAAGAGACTGATCAAGTGACTAAATGCGGCTGCGGCTTGCTGGATCCACGTCGGATCCGCTGGCCAAAAGATGCCGTGAACAAGGCTGTCGATGCCGGGGATGGGTGAGACGATCGCGACGGTTTTCCATGTTCTGTTGGTCCGTCGCCACCACCTCTTCAAGAGCGAGGACTTCTGTGGCTCTTTGGTGCCGGCAACACTCGAATTGATCTCGTGGGTAGAAAATCGGGGTACGGTGAACTGGGCTACGTATTCACGCTCGACCCTCTTTCCTTCATGCTCGACCACCTCGCGTCCTCGAATGGTGATGCGCAAGACGGGCTGTCTGGGATCCGGATAAATGTGCGCCACTACGATCGGGTTCCGATCTCGGTTGGAGCGAGCTGCGCAGGCCAACCCTGCACAGACCGCACAGGAGACAGAACCTCGAATCCTGCGCGGACCGCACAGGGTTGAAGCGAGATCCCGAGTCGGAACGAAGTGGGTTTTGGGTGGTTTACTTGGTGCAAGTGCATCGAGATTCCCACTACGGTGCACCTGATGCAATACCACCTTTGGGTGAATCGGCTCGCTACCTTCTCGATCATGAAATCAGCGGGAGCGAGTGCGCTCGTGGCACGCCCTGAGCCGGTCTCGGCTGACTGTGCGGACGTGCTCATCCATGTTCCGTACAAATGCGGGTCGTTGGGGTCGATGACCCGCCGGTCGTGCTGCTGTGGTGGTGGGCCAGGGACTCGATGATGGACAGGACTCGTCGGGCTGGTGGGCGTCGCCGCCAGGCACGTCAGGAGCGGCGTCGGACTCAAGGTGCTTGAGGCGGCGTTCGATCTGCTCCGCGCGTCCGTGCGGTGCGTCGAGGGGTGTGATGCACAGAGGTTGATGCGGGATGCTCTGGCCATGAGTGAAGAATCCGAGCGGCTGGCGAAAGCCCTGATCGAGTTCCGGGAAGCCGAGGGCATCTCCACGAGGGAGCTTGCCCGGCGCACCGCGTTGAGTCAGGCGACCATCAGGCTCCACGAGAGCGATCGCGGAGCGATTCCCGTTCCCTTCGCGGCCCGCCGCTTCGAGGAGGTCCTCGGCTGGGCGCCGGGCAGCATTCCGAGTGCTGAGTACGAGCCGAAGCCGGCCGATCGCGAGCCACCGCCGGACGCCAGTGGTGTCAATGGACGGGCGTCATAGGTCCGGTAGGTGTTGAGGTAGGACCGGTTCCACGCCCCCGAAAACCCAAGTGCGTACGCCCACGCCCCTCTGTCACCATTCCCGCATGGTTCACCCCCTCGAACATCTGGTCGTCCGACACACCCACCGCCTCCCCGCTCCCGAGGGCGCAGTCGGTGACGGTGCTGTCGCCGCGCGGCAGTTCGACGCCGCGCTGATGTCGGTGGGCTTCAAGCTGTCCGCGCCGCTTCACGAGCGACTGGCCGGGCTGACCGAAGGCGCGGTGGTCGACATCGCCGTGCGGACCCTGGCCGGCGTCCGTGAACTGGTCGGTGACCATGTGCGGCACAACACGTACTTCATCGACTTCCCGGCGAACGTGCCGGACACCATGGACTTCTGGATGCAGTGCATCCGTGAGGCGCTCGCCGACGACAAGACCCGCGAAGGCACCCTCAAGCAGTTGAGCACCGGCGTGGTGAACCTGCTGACGCTGCCTTCGTACGGGCGCTACCCGCACACGTACACCGAAATGCTGGACCACCACGACGAGTTGATCGAGGCGGCCGGTGACCGGATGACCGTGCTGCACCTCGGCCGGGACGCGCAGGACGAGGTCAGCGCGCTGTACGTGCGGCTCGCCGGCAGTCGCACGCCCCTGGGTGCGGAGCATCTGCGTAACCTCGACGCACTGGCCGCGCACTGTGTCGACGGTCAGCAGCCCGAGCTGATTCCGGTGCGTGAGAACCGCGCGGTGATCAACCGGGCGCGTCTGCGGGTGGGTTCGGCGCTGATGCTCGACACCGTCACCGACGTGCTGCGGCTCGCCTGTGTGCTGGCGGAGGGCGACGTGTCCCTCGTCGAGCCCACCAGGTTCGTCAAGCTGTCGCGGCCCGTACGCCGGGCGCTGCTCGCGGGCCTGGACGCGGTCGTCGCCGCGGTGCCCGCGAAGCTCGCTGATGTGGCCGCGCACCGGGAGGCGTGGAAGCGGCTCGGCGAGCGCCTGCACCCGCACGAGTACCCCCAGTTCCCGTACGCCGCCCAGGTGTTCGCGGTGGCGCGGGG
Organism: Streptomyces longispororuber; assembly: GCF_024448165.1. GTDB lineage: Bacteria > Actinomycetota > Actinomycetes > Streptomycetales > Streptomycetaceae > Streptomyces > Streptomyces longispororuber_A. Next base: position 18,536 of record NZ_JAMOLN010000139.1, on the reverse strand, counting down.
TGATCAGCGGGTGCGGTCCTTCGCGAGCCGGACCGAGGAGCTGCTCGACCAGGGCGACCTGGCCGGTGCGGTGGCGCTACTGAAGTCCGCCCCGGGCGTGCTGCTGCGGTCCGTGGACCGCCTGGCGCGCACCGCCCGCACCGAGGAGGAGTACGAGGCGGTGCTCGCAGGCGTCGCCGAAGCCGTCCCGCAGACGGCCGGACGGGTACTGCTCTCGGTGCGCCAGCACCTGCTGAACCGGGGTGACCGGCTCGAACAGGCGGGCGGGCGCCGGGTGTTCATCAACCGGCTCGGGCGTGCCTGGGTCGCCGATGACACCCGCCCCGCGCTGCCCGGCACCGTCAAGGAGCGGCTGATCGCGCTGCTCGACGCGGAGATCACCCGACGCCTGCCGGTCGCCGGACCGGTGCTCGTCGACCCGGACGTCCTCGACGTCGCCCTGCCGCTCAGCGGCAAGGCCGTCTCGACCGGGCTCGGGGTGCTGCCGCGTGGTTCGGTGTCGCCGGTCGAGGGCGAGCTGCTGCGATTCTTCGTCTACTGGAAGCAGAAGAGCGAGGACACCGACTACGACTTGTCGGCGGTGATCCTGGACGACGAGTACGAGCAGGTCACCTGGCTCTCGTACACCCAGCTCACGGATGTGGAGGGCCGGCACTCGGGAGACATCACCGAAGCGCCCGACGGTGCCTCGGAGTTCATCGACCTCCGGCTCGGCGCGGTGCGCGGCACCTTCGTCGTGCCGCAGGTCCTGCTGTACTCCGGGGAGGGCTTCATGGACGTCGAGGAGTCGTTCTTCGGGTTCATGCTGCGGGAGGGCGAGCAGCAGGGGCGGCCGTTCGAGCCGCGGACCGTGCGGATGAAGTCCGATCTGCGGGGCCCCGGACGGGTGGCGCTGCCGCTGGCGTTCCAACGCGGCGAGGACGGGCAGTGGCGTGCGCACTGGCTGCACCTGTACCTCAAGGGTATGCCGGCCGCGAATCGCGTCGAGGAGACCCGGGTGACGGTGGAGACACTGCTCCGCGGCATCGTCGAGCGGGAGCAGTTGACCGTGCGCTGGCTGCTCGGTCTGCTGGGCGATGCGGACGTGACGGTGTGGAACGGCGAGGGCCTTCCGGAGGGGCCGGTCACCTACGTCGGGCTGCAGCGCCCTGATGGGCTGCATCCCGAGTCGCGGGTCCTCACCCCGGAAAATCTGCGCGACGTCATCCCCGAGTGACTGGTAGCGTTCAGCGCGTCGAGGCCATGAAGGGGCTTCCTTCTCAACCCACCCTCATCGGGGGTTCATAGCTAGCCCTTTCGCACTCCTCGACTCAGGCCGGTGAGGCCATGAAGAGGCTTCCTTCTCATACCTTTCCTGTAGAAATAGTCTCTTCGCTTTCCTCACCACCGACTTCGAGCCCCTGGCGTTCCACGCCAGGGGCTTCGTCGCGCCACGGGTTCGGGAACCTTGGCGGCAGGGTTTACGGCCACCCTCGCCGACGAGGCGAAGGGCGCGCTGGCGGTGATGCCGGACGTCGTCGGGAATCCCGCCTATTTCGCCCCGCGCTCGTGACCTCAGGCCGCCGGCTTGCCGGGCTGGTCGTGGGTGGAGCAGTGGATGCCGCCACCCCCGGAGGCGATGGTGTCGATCTGCACCTGGACGACGTCCCGCTTCGGGAAGTGCTCCCGCAGGATGCCCTTCGCCCGTGAGTCGGCCTTCCTGTCCCCGAACTTGGGCATGAAGACGGCGTCGTTGGCCACGTAGAAGTTCGCGTAGGTGGAGACGAAGTCGTCGCCCTCACCCGTGATCCTGTACAGGTCGGGCTGGGGCAGCTCGACGATCTCGAAACCACGACCCTGCGCGTCGGTCGCCTTGCTGAGCACCGAGCGCGCCTGATCGGCCGAGCGGGACCAGGAGTCCGGCGGCGAACCGGGGAACGCCTGGTCGAGCAGGACCACGCCGGGAGCGGTGAACCGTACGAGACTGTCCACGTGGGCGTCGGTGATGTCCTCGCCGCGCACGCCCTCCAGCCAGATCACCTTCTCCACGCCGAGGGTGTCGATGAGTTCGTCCTCGACCTGGTCCCGGCTCTTCCCGGGGTTGCGATTGTCGTTGACGATCGAGCTCTCGGTGATGAGGAGGGTTCCCTCGCCGTCGGTCTCGAAGGAGCCCCCTTCGGCGACGAGCGGTGCCTTCTCGCGCGGGATGTCGTACTCGGCGAGCAGCTTGCGGCCGACCTGGGCGTCGTTGGTGTGCTCCTGCTTGTTCCCCCAGCCGTTGAAGTTGAGGTCGACGCCGGTCACCTCGCCGTCGTCCTCGACGAAGACGGGAACGATGTCGCGGGCCCACAGGTCGTCGACGGGCAGCGGGATCACCTCGACCTGCGAGCCGCAGGCCCGCTGGGCGGCCGACACCTGATCGGCACGCGCCATCATCACGACCGCCTCGTAGTCACCGATGGCGCGGGCGATGCGGGCGATGTCCTCACGTACGTACGGCAGGTCGTCTCCCCAGACGGAGGCGAGGGCCGGCCAGGACATGAAGGTACGGGTGTGGCTCTCCCACTCGGCGCCGAACCGGCGCTCACCCGACGCGGCAGGCGTGCGTGCCGGAGCGGTGGTCGTGCTGCTGCCGGCAGCTTCCTCGGGTCCGCAGGCGGTGGCGCCGAGCGTGAGCACGCCGCCGATGCCGGCAAGGGCGCGCAGGGCGGCGCGTCGGGAGGTCGGGAAGGGGGACATGGTGAGCTCCGATCATGGACTGGTGAGACTACCCGCGGCGGGTGTCCCGCGCAGAGGCGCCGCGGCGCGGTGCGGTTGCGGTCGGTTCGGCGAGCGCCGAACCGTCACGGCCCTAGCGTCAGAGGCATGACGTACACGACGCATGAATTCGACCGTGCTGAGGACGTCCGGGCGGCGCTGGCCGACCCGGCTCTGGTTCCCGGACTGCCGGTGGCGGACGACGGTCAGGCGGGGACCAGTGTCGCCTGGCTGCGTGCCGGCGTGGCCCGGTTCAGCGTCGGTGCGGCGCATCAGCGGCGGCGGGCTCTGGTGGAGGCGGAACTGGCCCGGCTGGAGCCCGCCGTGCTGCGCCGGGCGGCCGCACGGGGGAGCGGGGGAGAGGTCCGGGTCCGGGTGGTGCGTGCCCTCGCCGAGGCCCTGGGCATGCCGGGAGGCGAGGCGGTCGCGGAGGACGTCATCGCCGTGGCCGGGGTCTACTTCGGAGGCAGCGACCCGGCAGCGGACGCTGCCGTCGGCAGGCTCACTGCCCGGCTGGTCGACGGTGCGGCGACCGAGGACGACCTCGAAGCGGCCGCCAATCGCATCGGACTGCTGGTGCAGGCGTGTGACGCCACGGCCGCGCTCGTGGAAGCCGCGGCCGGCAGTGAGCTGCCGATGGCGCGGGTGCTGCGGGACGTTCCGCCCGTACGGGCCATGCGCCGGGTCGCCGCCCGGGCCACCCGAGTGGCGGGCCGGGAGATCGCCGAAGGCGATGTCGTGGTGCTGGATCTGGCGACCGCGCAAGGCGGGAACCCTGTACCGCTCACCTTCGGCGCGCCTCTGCGGGTCTGCCCGGGGCGGGCCCACGCCCTCGCCCTGGCCGAGGGCCTGCTCCACCGCCCGCAGACCGCCTTCGCCCGACTGCACCAGGAGGCGGCCCCGCTGCTCCTGCCCAATGCCTGGGACCACGCCTCCGCTGCCGCGCTGGTGGCGAAGGGCTTCCGGGCGATCGGCACGACGAGCCTGGGCGTCGCCGCGGCCGTCGGCGTGCCGGACGGGTCGGCCGCCACTGCCGAGGCGACCTTGGCGTTGGCCGGTCGGCTGGGGCGCAGCGCCTTCCTGTTCACCGTGGACGCTGAAGGGGGCTTCAGCGACGACCCGGAGGACGTGGCCGAGCTGGCCAGGAAGCTGCACGAAGCGGGCGCGGCCGGAATCAACATCGAGGACGGCCGCCCCGACGGCACCCTCGTCCCCGCCGCGTTGCACGCCGCGAAGATCGCCGCAGTGAAGTCCGCCGCACCCGCCCTCTTCGTGAACGCCCGCACCGACACCCATTGGCTCGGATGCCAGAAGGAAGAGACGGCGGAGCGCCTCGCCATCTATGAACAGGCGGGCGCAGACGGGGTGTTCGTGCCAGGACTGTCGGATCCCGACGGGATCGCCGCGCTGACGGCGACCCTCCTCGTCCCGCTGAACGTCCTGTACGCGCCGGCCGGCCCCTCGCTCGCCGACCTGGCCGCCCTCGGTGTGCGGAGGATCAGCCTCGGCTCGCTGCTCTACCGCAGGGCCCTCGCCGCCGCCGTGGCCGCCGCGACCGACATCCGCGACGGCCGGCCGTCCGATCCCGCGTCGCTCTCGTACGGGGAGGTACAGGCGTGGGCTACGGCTGCCGGGGCGCGACCGGCGCCGATGTCCTGACCGATGTCCTGACCGATGTCCTGTCCGATGTCCCGACCGACGGGCTGAGGACCTTGCGGGTGACGCGCTCGGAGACGGCGGCGACCAGGGTGCGCGGGCGGCGGGGCAGCAGATGCGCGGCGAGGGCGTTGCCGAAGCCGGGGGTGACGTAACCGCGGTCGCGGTCGAGTGCGCGCAGTGCGGCGCGCACGACCGGTTCCGGTGTGGTCATCGAGCCGTTGACGGCCGCCTTGCGCGTGCCGATCGCGTCGAAGAAGGGCGTGTCGACCGGGCCGGGGCAGAGGGTGAGCACGCGGATGCCGCGTTTTCGGTACTCCTCGCGCAGGGCGAGGCCGAAGTTCAGGACGAACGCTTTGGCTGCGCCGTAGACGGCGAAGTACGGGGCGGGCTGGAAGCCCGCGGTGGACGCGACGTTGAGGACCGCGCCCGTGCCGCGGTCGAGCATGCCGGGGAGCAGGGCGTGCGTGAGGTCGACGAGCGCGACGACGTTGACCATCAGCTGGTCGTGGTCGCGGTCCGCGGCGATCTCCTCGAAGCGGCCGCACGTCCCGAAGCCGGCGTTGTTGACCAGGAGGTCGACGCTCAGGCCGCGGGCGGTCAGTTCGTCGGCGATGTGGCGTGCGGCGTCGGGCTCGGCGAGGTCCTGGACCAGGACCTGCGCTCGGATGCCGTGCGCCGCCGTCAGGTTCTCGGCGAGAGCGGTGAGCCTGTCACCGGACCGTGCGACCAGCACCAAGTCGTGCCCGCGGGAAGCGAGTTGTGCGGCGAACTCCGCGCCGAGTCCGGACGAGGCGCCGGTGACGAGGGCTGTGAGGGCTGCATTGCGCATGGGAGGCTCCTTCGTTCGTTCGGCTATCTGATGGAACGAGAGAGTATCTGTTGATGCCATAGCTGCAACAGCATTGACGCAGATCTATCTGAAGTGGTGCACCGGGGTATCGTTTGCGGAGTCGAGCGGAGGAGCGAGAGGCGCCATGGACGAGACAGCAGCGCGGCCGTTGCGGGCAGACGCGGAGCGCAGCATGCGCGCGATCCTGGAGGGGGCGGAGCGCGTCCTCTCCGTGGACCCCGGCGCCTCCATGGAGCAGATCGCCGCCGCCGCGGGCGTGGCGCGGACGACGATCCACCGGCGGTTCGCCAGCAGGCAGGCGCTGATCGAGACGCTGGCCCTGGACGCGGCCCGTCAACTCGCCCGAGCCGTGGACGACGGACGGCCGGACACGGCCCCTGCCCAGGTGGCGCTGCACCGGATCACGGTCAACGTGCTGGAGGTGAAGGGCGCCTGGGCCTTCGCCCTGGGACTGCCCGCCGAGCCCGGCAGCGAAGCGGCCGCACTGCACGAGGACCTGGGCCGGCGCTGCATCACGGTGCTGGAGCGGGCGCGTGCGGACAAGTTGATCGACGAGGCCGCCGACCTCGAGTGGGTGCGCCGGGTCTACTACGCGCTGCTCGGCGAGTCCCTGCACGGCAGCGCGGACGATGCCGACGTCGACACCGACACGCTCGCGGCCCGCATCGTCGACACCCTGCTGCACGGCGCCGGCCCGCGCTCCTGAGCGGCGCGGTCAGGAGCCGGACGGGTCCACGCGACCGCGACCGCGACCGCGACCGCGACCGCGGCGGAGCGGCAGCAACTGACTGAGGGCGATCAGGAGGAACCCGCCGAACAGCAGGGCGTTCCCGCCGAAGAAGCGGACCTCCCAGGAGACGTCCGGCAGGGCCCCGAAGGGGGCGAGACCCTGCAGGACGAGGTTGCTGCCGATGAACAGGGTTCCGATGCCGTGGAGTTGGGGCCTGGTGACATGGCCGCGAGCCGTGGGCAGGACCCACCCCGTCCGGAGCGTGACGATTCCCGAGGTGATCGCCAGGATTCCGAGGAGCGCGCCGGTTCCGACCACCCACGCCATGGTGCCGCTCCGCTCTCGCTCCAGGAAGTCGCGATCGTCGGGACCGGCCCGAAGACGCCTGCCGGCATTCTCGACGGATCCCGCGGCGTCCGACCATGCCGGCACCGGGCAATTCTGGTGCGGATCTCCTGCCGTCCGTCCTGCTGTCAGGAACCTTGACAGTGCGATCACGCGCTGAATAGCGTGCGCCGCACTTCAATTGAACCGGGGGATGCGGCGTGGGCAGACCGGGCGACACCTGGAGACGATGGCTCGCTTCGCTCACCACGCTGCTGAGTCTGCTGGTGCTCACCGTCGCCCTGCCCGGGGCGGCCGCCGCCGCGCCGAAGTCACCCGCCCCCGTGGCATCCGGCGGTCGTCCCTCCTTCGACACCGGCCCCGCCCACGACGTGATCCAGCGTCTGATCGGCCCCGGCCGCGCCGCCCAGGTCAAGCTGCAACCGATGCCCGCCGCCGCGGGCCGGGACACGTTCCGGGTCGGGAGCGGCCCGGGCCGACTGGTCATCGCGGGCAGCAGCGGTCCGGCCCTGCTGATGGGATTCAACTGGTACCTCAAGCACGTCACCAGGACCGACGTCTCGTGGAACGGCGACCAGCTCGACCTCCCGCACCGGCTCCCGCTCCCGGGCCGGCCGATCGAGAGGTCGTCCGCGGTGCAGCACCGGTTCACCGGCAACGACACCGAGGACGGCTACTCGGGGCCGTACCGCACGTTCCGGGACTGGGAGCGGCTGATCGACGTGATGGCGCTGCACGGCGTCAACGAGATGTTCATGCCCGTCGGCGCGGAGGCCGTCTACTACGAGACGCTGCAGTCGTTCGGATACTCCGCCGACGAGCTGCGCGCGTGGATCCCGAGCCCCGGCTACCAGCCGTGGTGGCTGCTGCAGAACACCTCCAACTTCACCGCGCCCATCAGCGAGGACCTGATCGAGTCGCGGGCGAAGCTGGGGCACCGGATCGCCGACCGGATGCGGGCGCTGGGCATCACACCGGTCCTGCCGGGCTGCTTCGGCACCGTGCCGACCGATTTCGAGACCCGGAACCCCACCGCGGTGACCGTGCCGCAGGGCACCTGGATGGGATTCACCCGGCCCGACTGGCTGGCGCCGGTGAACCCCGTCTTCGACCAGGTGGCCGAGAAGTTCTACGCGGTCCAGGACCGGCTCATCGGCACGTCGACGATGTACAAGATGGACCTGCTGCACGAGGGCGGCCGGGCCGGCGACATCCCGGTCGGCAAGGCGTCGGCCGCGGTGCAGGCGGCCCTCGACCGGGCCCACCCCGGCGCGATCTGGGTCATCCTCGGCTGGCAGAACAATCCGCGGCGCGAGACGGTCGAGGCCATCGACCGGAGCCGGATGCTGGTCGTCGACGGCCTCTCCGACCGTGCCCTGGGCCCCGATCGCGACGCGGACTGGCTCGGCACGCCGTACGCCTTCGGGTCGATCTGGAACTTCGGCGGCAACTCCACCATGGGCGCGTCCGTCCAGGCCTGGAACGACCGCTTCTGGGACTGGCTGGCCAGACCGGACAGCGCACTCGACGGCATCGCGATCATGCCGGAGGCCGGCTACAACAACCCGGCCGCCTTCGAGTTCCTCGCCGAACTGCCCTGGCACGAAGGGCCCGTCGACGTCGAGAAGTGGTTCTCGGAGTACGCGGACGCACGCTACGGCGGAGCCGACCCGCACGCCCGTGCCGCGTGGAAGGTGCTGGCGAACACCGCCTACGCGGTGCCACCGAGCGGGGGCCGGTCCTCGGGCCACGGCGGACTGTTCACCGCCACCCCGAGCCTGACCGCCACCCAGCCGCACAGCTGGGCGCAGGCCGCCTTCGCCTACGACCCGGCGGCATTCGCCCCGGCACTGCCCCAACTCCTCGCCGTCGACAAGTCGTTGCGCGCCAGCGACACCTACCGCTACGACCTGCTGGAGGTGGCCCGCCAAGCGGCCGCGAACCGGTCGAGAACCCTCCTGCCGCAGATCCTGGCGGCCTACCGCGCCAAGGACGTCGGCGAGTTCACGCGACTGGCCGGGACGTGGACCGACTACATCGACGCCCTCGACGACCTGACCGGCACCAACCGGCAGTACCTCGTGGGTCCGTGGCTGGAACAGGCGCGCGACGCCGGTGAAACCCCGGACGAATCACGGCAGTTGGAGTACGAGTCCCGCAAACTGATCACCTCGTGGGGTGTGCGCACCACCGACCTGCACGACTACGCCTATCGCGAGTGGTCCGGACTGCTGCGCGACTACTACGCGCCGCGCTGGAACCGGCTGTTCGACAGCCTGCGAACCGCCCTGGAAACCGGCGACAGCCCGGCGGAGGTCGACTGGTACGGCCTGGCCGAGGACTGGTCCAAGGGCCGCACCCGATACGCGACCGAGCCGGCCGGCGACACCTACACCCAGGCCACCCGGATGCTGAAGCGGCTCAGCGAGGACACCTACGACCTGCCGCTGTCCGCACAGCCGCAGGGGGTGGTCGCCGACACCGCCTCCGGCACTCTGGCCGCCACCGTCACCAACACCAACTACTTCGCTTCCGTGACCGGTGTGACCTTCGACGTCACCGCCCCCGCCGGCGCCGAGGTCGAGCCGACCGGACCGCAGGACGACAGCGTCGACCCCGGTGGCACGCTGGAGCGGTCCTGGTCCGTGCGCCGCGGCACCCTCCCCGCGGACACGACCGAGGTCGAACTGAAGATCTCGGTCGGCTTCGAACAGGCCGGCCGGCACGTCACACGGCGGACGACTGCCGTCCTGCCCGTGGCCGCGGAAGGCCGGTTCCAGCTGAGCGACCTCCCGTTCACCTCCGCGCGCAACCACGACGGCGTCTACCCGGTGGCCCGCGACACCGTCACGCCGGGCACCCCAGCGGGCAACGGACGGCCCCTGCGACTCGACGGGACGGCGTACGCCAAGGGACTCGGCACGAACGCGAACGCCGACGTGCGCATCGAGACCGGCGGCAGCTGCCACCGACTCACCTCCGTCGTCGGGATCGACGACGCCATGAACCACACGGCCGACGGCGACGTGCTCGTCCGGGTGTACGGCGACGGCAAGCTCCTGTACGAGTCGCCCGTGCTGCGCAGCGGCCTCGCCGACACCGGAGCGGATGCGATCCGGCTCGACGTCGACATCACCGGCGTGCGCCAATTGCGTATCCAGGTCCACCAGTTCGATGCCAACCGCTTCTTCGACGCGGTGTCGTTCGGGGTTCCCGCGCTCGCGTGCACGTCCGCACCGCCGATCCTGCTCAGCGACAACAAGCCGACGAGCGCCTCCAGTTGGGAGACGAACCGGGACCCGGCCAAGGCGAACGACGGTGACCTGACCACCGGCTGGTTCTGCGACCCCAAGCACTGCGCCGGTCAGTCCGCGCACTGGCAGGTGGACCTCGGAGCGGCGCACGAGCTGACTGCTGTGCGCGTCACGCCGTACTACGCCGACGGCCGGTCGTACCTCTACCGGGTGGAGGGCAGCGCGGACGGGCAGAACTGGACCGTACTGGCCGAGAAGTCGAGTCACCGGGCGCAGACGGACGTGGGCGACCTGTACGCCGTGACGGGCAGCCATCGGTATGTGCGGGTGACCGGTTTCGGCAACACGGTGAACGCGTACACGCTGCACCTCCAGGAGGTCGCGGTCTACGCGGCTAGGTGAACGTCGGCCGGCGTGCCGGGAGTTGGTCCGGCGTTGCGTCTCCTCCCGCGTCCGCACAGAGGGCCTTGACACTGCACACCTCCGCACGTTTACCTTTGCCTTCAAAGGTAATTAGCTTTGAAGGCAAAGCAAGTGTGCCCTCATCGTACGCACCGGTGTGAAACGGAGTCGCCCCATGCCGCACTTCAACGTGCACATCCGCGAGGAAGCCCTCGACGGAACGGTCGAACCGAAGCTGATCAGCGCCCTGGCCGACGCGGTCGGAGCGGTCTACGGCCCGGACTTCCGCCGCCTCGTCGGGGTCGACCTGATCGGAATCCCGCAGCACCGCCGGGGCATCGGCGGCGTCCCGACGGATCTTGACGCCCCTCTCGTCACCCTCAGCATGCGGGAGGCCGCGTACCACGTTCCCGAGGTCCCGGACGCTCCCGCCCGTCTGGTCACGGCCACCACCGATGCACTGGTGGACGTGCTGGGTGAGGACATCCGCAAGCAGGTCATCGTGACCGTCGTCGGTGTGCCCGACGGCCGCACCGGGGTGGCGGGCACCGTCGCCTGAGCTGACGGGCGCGCCCTGAGCCCGGGCCCCCGCCGAGTCACTCGGCGGGGGCCCGGGCCGGCTCACCTTCTCCTGGTGACCCGGTGGTCCGGCGTTACTTCAGGTGCCGGGTGAAGAACTGGGCCGCGGCGTCTCCCGCATGCTGGGGGACCCCGGTGTGCCCGCCCATGTTGGCGTACAGGGACTTCTCCTTGGACCCGAAGGCGTCGAACAGGTCGAGGGCCGCCTGACGGTCGTTGCCCTCGTCGTCCCACTGCAGCAGGACGTGCAGCGGGACGGTGACCCGACGGGCCTCCTCGTAGGTGGAGCGGGGGACGAAGCTCCCTGCGAACAGACCCGCGGCCGCGATGCGCGGGTCCACCGCCGCCAGCCGGACCCCGATGGAGATCACTCCGCCCGAGAAGCCGACCGGGCCGCCGATCCCGGGCAGGGCGAGGAGGGCGTCCAGAGTGGCCTGCCACTCCGGGACCGCCTGGTCGACGAGCGGCAGGACGACCGCGTCGATGATCTCGTCGCTGACCGGTTCACCGGCCGTCAGTACCCGGCGCAGGTCGGCGCGGGCCTGGTCGAGGGCGGGCAGCCGGGGCCGGTCGCCGCTGCCGGGGAGTTCGATGGTGGCCGTGGCGAATCCCTCCGCCGCACTGTGCAGGGCGCGGCCCACCAGCCGGGCGTACATCTTGTGGAGCCCGAGCGGCGGGTGGCCGAGGAGGATCAGCGGCACCGGTGCGGAAGGGGACGCGGACGCCGGCGTCCACAGGATGCCGGGGATCTCGCCGAGGGTGAACCGGCGCTCGCGGACGTCGCTGTCGAGACGCTGTTCAGAAGTGAAGTGCATGGTCGTGCCTTTCGGGAGTGCTCAGAGTGGCGCTCCCGGACGACGACCTATCGCCCGACCGTGACCCCGGAGGGGAGCACCCATGTCGATTCTGCGTTCACGGGTACCACCTCCTGGATCTCTCGCACGGCCGCCGGAAACGTAGCAGGGGGTGCCGTGCCGAGCCAAACCGTTTTCCTTGCGCGGATGTCGGCCGGTGGGTCAGAGCACGGCGAGTCGGTCGACGATCAGGTCGAGTCGTTGTTGGGTGTCTTCGGGTGGGAGGCGGCCTTCGCGGGTGAGGGTGGCGATGCCGTGCAGGGCGGCCCAGAAGACTTCGGTGAACAGGCCGGGGTGGGTGTTGTGGCCGGCGACGGTGGTGAGGGTTTCCTGGAGGGCGGCGAAGGCGTCTTTGAGGGGTTCGGGGGTGTTGTCCTGGGCGTAGGGCAGGCCGCCGTCGAGTTGGAAGATGGCGTCGTAGACGGCCGGGTGGGTGGCGGCGAAGTCGAGGTAGGTGCGGGCCAGGGCGGTGACCCGGGCGCGGGGGTTGGTGGCGGTGGTGGTGGCGGTGCGGACGGCGGTGGCGAGTTCGGTGGCGCCCTGCAGGGCGACGGCGCCGATGATTTCGCGTTTGCCGCGGAAGTGGCTGTAGAGGACGGGCTGGCTGTACTCGATGCGTTCGGCGAGGCGGCGGGTGGTGACGGCGTCCCAGCCCTGTTGTTCGGCGAGTTCGCGGGCGGTGGCCACGATGAGGCGTTCGCGGTCCGCGCGTTCGCGTTGCTTGCGTTCTTGTACCGACATGATCCGGATTCTAGCACCGCTAGACAATCGAGCGGCAGTAGTACTAGCGTTGCCTCATCAGCTAGCGATGCTAGATATCTGGAGAGGTCGTCATGCTCGACGCACTTGAGGTCGTCACCACCGTGGTCGTCGGGGTGATGGTGGGGGTGGAGTTCTCCGTCGCCTTCATCATGAGCCGCATCCTGAACGCGCTGCCCGAGGACAGCGGCCAGCTCGGGCACGCCCACGGCGGGCGGATGCTCGGCGCGCTGATGCCGTTCTGGTACATCGGCTCGGTCGCCCTGGCCGCCGTCTGGGCCGCGGCCGCCTGGCACGAGCCCGGCACCGGACTCGTCATCACCGGCGGCGCCCTGCTCATCCTCAGCGTGATCATGTCGATCCTGCTGCTCGTCCCGATCAACAACCGGAACAAGGCGTGGACCCCGGAGAACCGGCCCGCCGACTGGAAGCAGCAGCTCAACCGCTGGGAGCGCTGGCACTACCTGCGCGTCGCGGTCATCGTCGCCGCCTTCACCCTGCTCGTCACCGCCCTCGCCTGAGCCCCCGGGCGACCCGATCGGATTCCGTACGTCCACAGCGACTCGCAAGGAGAAGAACAATGACGCTGAAGAAGATCAACACCGTGCTGGCCGCCGCCTTCGTCCTCTTCATCCTCTGGTTCGGAACGGAGTTCATCCTCGTCCCCGAGACCACGGCGCCGACCTTCGGCCTGCCGAACTACCCGTCCGGCGACGGCGGCGGATTCCTGGTCGTCAAGGGAATCCGCGACGTCGTCCTGGCCCTGGTCCTGGGCGTCCTGCTCCTGACGGGCCACCGCAGGGCGCTGGGCTGGGCGCTGCTGGTGGAGGCCTTCGCCGCCTACGGCGACATGACCACCGTGCTGGCCCACCACGGCTCCGTGGCCACCGCGCTCGGCGTGCACGCCCTGACCGCGACCGCGATGGCGGCCACCGGCCTGTCGATCCTGCGCGAGACCCGCAAGGTCGCGACCGCGCCGGCCGCACTCACTCCGCAGTCCGTCTGACGCGCCACCGGAACCCGCCCGCGGGACGGGACGCTCGCAGATGCACAAGGGCGAGCTGATCAAGGCACTGCACGAGCACTAGGGCCCCGGACGGCGGTGACGTCCGGGGCCCTGCTGTGCGTGAAGCAGCTTGGCCGGTAAGGGAGTTGGTACGGACGAATCCCTTGACGTCACTTCCGGGCGCCCCTTAAATCAACTTCTGAAGTTAGCGCCCCACGCGCACCGCTTCTGTCTTCACTTTCTGTCCGCACCACCGTCTTCACCTCTGTCCTCACTTTCCGGCGTGTCCGAGACAGGCACGATCCCCCTACCCGAAGTGACGTGATGCTCCATGCGCAAGTCCCTCCGCCGCAGGCTCCCACTGGGCGCGGCCGCGCTCCTGTGTGTCGGCGCGGCGCTCGTCCCCACCGCGAACGCCGCCGACGTCGGCTCCGACGCCTCGGCCGCCGCCGTCACCTTCTCCGACGACTTCGACGGGGCCGCGGGCTCGGCCGTCGACGGGTCGAAGTGGCAGATCGAGACCGGCGACAACGTCAACAACCACGAGCGGCAGTACTACACGTCCGGCTCGAACAACGCCGCGCTCGACGGCCAGGGCCACCTGGTCATCACCGCGCGCAAGGAGAACCCCGGCAACTACCAGTGCTGGTACGGGACGTGCGAGTACACGTCGGCCCGGCTGAACACCTCGGGCAAGTTCACGACGACGCACGGCCGCGTCGAGGCGCGGATGAAGGTGCCGCGCGGGCAGGGCATGTGGCCGGCGTTCTGGATGCTCGGCGACGACATCGGCTCGGTCGGCTGGCCGAACTCGGGCGAGATCGACGTGATGGAGAACGTGGGCTTCGAGCCGTCCACGGTGCACGGCACGATCCACGGGCCCGGCTACTCCGGTTCGGGCGGCATCGGCGCGGGCTACTCGCTGCCCGGCGGGCAGGCGTTCGCGGACGACTTCCACACGTTCGCCGTGGACTGGTCGCCGAACTCCATCAAGTGGTCGGTGGACGGCACGGTCTACCAGACCCGCACGCCCGCCGACGTCGGTGGCAACCAGTGGGTGTTCGAGCACCCGTTCTTCCTGATACTGAACCTGGCCGTGGGCGGGTACTGGCCGGGCGACCCGGACGGCAGCACGCAGTTCCCGCAGCAGCTGGTCGTCGACTACGTGCGGGTCAGCAGCTAGCGGCCGGTCACAGGTCCAGGACGAGGCCGGTGGTCGCGACGGCCACCGGCCCGTCGTACGTCTCGCCGCCCGCCTTGCGGGCGGCGCCCTCGTCGGTGCCGGGCCACAGATGGGTGAGCAGCAGGCGCCCCGCCCCTGCCTGCGTCGCGTACTGCCCGGCCCCGTGCGCCGTCAGCAGGTACGGGGCGTCGCCCGGGTCCGGCACCCGGTGGAGACAGGTGGCCTCGGACAGGAACAGGTCGGCGCCGTCGGCGAGCCGGGCGATGTCGGGGCTCGGGCCCGTGTCACCGGTGTACGCGAGGACGGTGCCGCCCGCGGTCAGCCGCAGACCGGCGTTCGGCACGAAGTGCGGCAGCAGCCAGGTCTCGACGGCGAAGGGCCCGATCCGCAGCCGGTCCCCCGGCCGGAATCCGTGCAGCGTGTACGCGGCGGCCAGCATGGCCGGCTTGTCCAGGGCGAGCACGGCGTCGAGTGCGCCGTGCGGGGCGTACAGGGGCAGCGCGGGCGGCGGTCTTTCGCTCAGACCGCGGGCGCGCAGCAGCGGATTGAGGTCGGCGCAGTGGTCGGGGTGTCCGTGGCTGACCAGGACGGCGTCCACCCCGTCCGGCGTCCCGTGGTCCAGGAGGCGCGGGAATGTCGCGTAGCCGGGGTCGACCAGGAGCCGGAAGCCGTCGCGCTCGACGAGGTAGCCGCTGCAGGCCTGCCGGGCCGTCGGCCAGGCGCCGCAGCCGCCGAGAACCGTGAGTCGCATACCCGGACCCTACTCAGTCGCCCCTGTGACAGGGCGGGTTGAGCGGAGCCCGGGGCGCGGTGGTCAGGCCTGGACGCGGCACTCCGGGTGGCCCCAGCCGTCGGGGTTCTTGGCGATGTCCTCACCCGCGGCGTACGAGCGGCCGCAGCGGCAGCGGCCGGGGAACTTCGCCTTCAGGGTGCGCGAGGAGGATCCGGAGCCCGAGGCGGAGGCGGACTTCTTCTTGGCCGCGGCCTTGGGGCGGCCGCCCGACGCCGCGGACGGCGACGACGGCGGCGGCTCCGGGGAGCCGAGCGCGCTGCCGGCGTCCTGCTGGGCGACGGCCGCCTGGCTGGCGGCGCGGTCCGCGAAGTCGTTCAGCGGGTCGCCGTCGACCTGGTGGGCGGGGACGTACTTGAACTCGACCTTGCGGCCTTCGAGGAGCGCGTCGATCCGGGCGACGAGTTCCTGGTTGGCGACGGGCTTGCCGGCCGCGGTCTTCCAGCCCTTGCGCTTCCAGCCGGGCAGCCAGGTGGTGACCGCCTTCATCGCGTACTGGGAGTCCATCCGGACCTCCAGCGGGACGTCCGGGCCGACGGTGCTCAACAGCCGCTCGAGGGCGGTGAGTTCGGCGACGTTGTTCGTCGCGGTGCCGAGCGCCCCGGCTTCCCACTGGACGGGCTTCTCGTCGCTGTCGGCGACGACCCAGGCCCAGCCGGCGGGTCCGGGGTTTCCCTTCGAGGCGCCGTCACACGCGGCGATCACACGTTCTGCCATGCCCCGATCATGCCAGGCCGCGGACCCGGCCGAAGACCGCTGACGTGTCCACGCCCACCCCTGGGGGCCGCCACCGCTCCCCCGCCGTCACGCCAAGTCGACACGGACCGTGAGGAGTTGGGTGCCCACGGCGCGTACGGCCGTGCTGTTGAGCAGGGGCAGCGTCCGCAGGCGGGCGCGGGCGTCGTCGTCCGGGAGGAGGTGGGCCGTGCCGTCGTACCAGCGGCCCCGGATGCGGACGCGCACCTTGGGGTCGGCCCGGATGTTGCGGACGTAGTGCGACTTCAGGCCGAATTCCGAGACGAGCCAGAAAGTGTCCCCGATGCGTCGGCCGCCGACCGGGGTCTGCCGCGGCAGACCCGAGGTGCGGCCGGTGGTCTCCAGGAGGACCTGACCGGGCAGGCGCTTGGTCAGCGGATTGCCGATCCTGCGCTGGAACGTGGTGACGAGCCGGTGCTTGGTCTCCTGATTACGCGCCATGCCCCGCACTTTAGTCGCGGATTCAGCCATGGCGGGGGCAGAGGAAAGCCCCGACCGCGACGGGGGATCACGGCCGGGGCGGCTCGAAGGTGGGCACGGATGGCGGTCGCCTCTCGGCGGGGGGCTCCGCAGGGCTTCAGCCGAACGATCTTCCCTGCGGGCAATAGGTGAGGCCCGGGGACACTGTTCCATCCGTGTCCACGGTGGGTTCAACGGGCGACGGGGCAGGCTTGTTCCCGACGGTGCCGCGACGCGACGTGAGGTACGTCACGGACTGTGCCGACTCCTGTCCACCTGCCCGGAAAGGACCGTTCATGCCCGAGTCACCGCACCTGCGCCCGGCCCGCGAGAGCGACCATCCCGAGATCGTGCGACGCGTCCAGGAGTGGTGGGGCGACTCCCGCACCCCGCAGGAGGCCCGCGAACTGTCCCTGCTGCTGCCCCGGCTCTTCCTGCAGTTCTTCGCGGGAACGAGCCTGGTGCTTGCGGACGGCTCCGGGATCCGCGCGTTCCTGGTCGGCCTCCACTCCGCCGACGACACCACGTCCGCGTACATCCACTTCGTCGGCGTCGACCCGGCCCTGCGCGGAGCGGGCGTGGGGCGGCGGCTGTACGAGGAGTTCTTCCGGCGGGCCGCGAGCGCCGGACGCCACGACGTGCGGGCGATCACGTCGCCGGGCAACGCCGGGTCGATCGCGTTCCACCGGGCGCTGGGGTTCGAGGTGGAGGCGGGCGACCGGGAGGTGGGCGGGGTCGCGGTGCGCTCCGACTACGACGGACCGGGGCAGGACCGGGTGTGCTTCCGGCGTCCGCTGGGCCGGCCCGGGGCACCGTAGGGTGCGGTGGTGATCTTCGCGCCACTGTCCCGCCGACCGTCCCGCCGGCCGCGTCGCCGCCCGTCTCCACGGCCGTCCCGCCGGTTGTCGTCCGTCTCCTGTCTCGTCGGCGCCGCGCTGCTGGTGTCCGGCTGTGCGTCGTCCGGTTCCGGCGACGACGCGCCACGGGTCGTGCGGCCGACGGCCGACGTCGGGTTCGACTACCAGATCGGCGGCCCGTACGGGCCGCCCTCCGGAGTGCGGGCCGTCGCCCGCGACCGCACCGCGGCGCCCGCCCGCGGGCTCTACAACGTCTGCTACGTCAACGCCTTCCAGGCCCAGCCGGACGCGCTGCACTGGTGGCGGCAGCACCACCCCGACCTGCTGCTGCGCGACGCAGGGGGACGGCTCGTGATCGACGAGGACTGGGACGAGGCCCTCCTCGACATCTCGGCCGCCGACAAACGGGCCCGCCTCGCGCGGATCGTCGGCCGCTGGATCGACGGCTGCGCGGCCGACGGCTACCAGGCGGTCGAGCCGGACAACCTCGACTCCTACACACGCTCGAAGGGCCTCCTCGCCGCGGCCGACGCCGTCGCCTTCGCGAAACTGCTCGCCGACCGGTCCCACGCGGCCGGGCTCGCCGTGGGCCAGAAGAACACCGCCGAACTCCTCCCGAAGCACGCGTCCGTCGGCTTCGACTTCGCGGTCTCCGAGGAGTGCGCCCGCTACGACGAGTGCGGGGAGTACGCGTCGGCCTACGACGACCGGGTCTTCGTCATCGAGTACCGCGCGGCCGACTTCGCGCGGGCCTGCCGCGCGTGGGGCGAGCGGCTGTCGATCGTGCTGCGCGACGTGGACGTGCGGCCCGCGGGGACGAAGGGGTACGTGCGGCGCGGGTGCTGAGGCGCGGCGTGCGCCTCAGGCCGACGGCGTCACCGTGCGCAGCACGTCGAGGCGCCGCCGGATCGCCTCCGCGGCGCCCGGCCGGCGGCCCGGCACCTGGGCGCGCAGCGCGGTGAGGGCCCTGGCGTGGCTCCTGGCCCTGGCCGGGTCGTCGACCTGCTCCCACTGGTGGTGGGCGCGGTCGACGGCGGCCTCGACGTCCTCGTCGGTGGGCGCCTCGCCGCGGGCCAGCCGGGCCTGGGCCACCGCGCTCCACAACTCGCAGCTGCGGCCGGGGTCCTGGGCGAGCCGCGCCAGGTCGGCCCGCACCTCAAGCCAGTGGATGGCCTGCGGGGATCCGGCGCCGTGGGTGCGCAGCGCCTCGCTCTCCCACGTCGCGGCGATGCTCGCGGCCTCGCCGTGCCGCCCGGCCTGCGCGGCGGCCAGCAGCACGGCGTGCGGGTCGGCCCCGCCGGCCGCGGGAGCCGTGGC
>NZ_JAMOLN010000138.1 GCF_024448165.1 Streptomyces longispororuber | reverse complement strand
GATGCGTTGCCGTCCGCGTACAGCTTTGCGAGCGCTGTCGCCGTCGCCGTGATCCGGTCCCGCAGCTCCGCCGGTTCGAGGACCTCGATGTCCGCGCCGAGCCGGAGGAACGCGTCGTGCGCATGCCCGACCGACTCGATCGGGACGCGGGCGCGGGTCCAGCCGTCGGGTTCCGCGCGACCGGTGTCCCGTGCGGCGCGGGCGGCGGCCGCGTCGAGGCGGTCGGCGGCGCCCGGCGCGAGGCGGACGAGGGCCTCGCCGGTGTGCAGCCGCCGGTGGAAGTCCTCCTGGTACGCCGTCCAGTAGGCGGCCAGGCCGAAACCCTCGGGGACTGTGAACTCCTCGTCGGTGGGACGGAGTTCGAGGATCTGGTCGACGCGGTAGGCGCGCGGGCCGCCGGTGCCGGCGGATGCCACGACGTACCAGCGGCCCGCCTTGAGCACGAGTCCGTACGGCTCCAGCCGCCGCTCCACGTCGGTCGGTTCGCGCCAGCGCCGGTACGTGACCCGGACCGCGCGGCGGTCCCACACGGCGGCCGCGACGGCCGGCAGGTGATCGGCCCGGTCCTCGTCCGCGTACCAGCCCGGCGCGTCGAGGTGGAAGCGGGAGCTGATCCGGTCGGCGTGCGCGCGCAGCTCGGCGGGCAGCGCGGCCCGCACCTTCAGCTGCGCCGCCGCGAGCACCGGGCCGAGCCCCAGGTCGGCGGCCGGTCCCGGGGCGCCCGCGAGGAAGAGGGCCTCGGCCTCGTCGCGGGTCAGTCCGGTCAGCCGGGTGCGGTAGCCGTCGAGGAGCCGGTACCCGCCGGCGTGCCCCGCGTCGCCGTACAGCGGGACGCCGGCGGCCTGCAGCGCCTCGACGTCGCGGTAGACGGTCCGTACCGACACCTCCAGCTCGGCGGCGAGCCGGGCGGCGGTCATCGGGCCCCCGGTCTGCAGCAGGAGCAGGATCGAGAGCAGTCGGCTGGACTTCACGGGAACATCCTCGGCAGCTTCACTGACACAGGATGTCAGTGAAGCGGTCCTACTGTCCCGCCATGGCCTTCGAAGAGAAACTGCTGACGGTGCCGCCGCCCCTGGAGGTGGCGGGCCGCCGCATCAAGCGCTACCACGTGACCTCCGACCCGGCGGGCATCGCACCGGACGTGGCCGAGGCGGCGTACGCGGTCCTGCCCGAACTGCTGCCGGAGCCGGACGGCACCCCGCCCGCCACGTTCGTCGTGCTGCACCGGGGCGGCGACAGCGGCGCGTACCTGAACGCGTACAGCTGGGTGTGGGACAACGTGCTGCACTTCCGGGGCGCCGCGGCGGGACAGCCGGCGCTCGGCTGCCCGGACACCGACCCCACCCGCTTCGTCCTGCCGGACAAGCCGTGGATCGGCTGCGTGTGGGAGCTGCCGCCGATCCTGCACGAACGCGACGCCTGGGTCCGGCACATGCTGGCGGCCGAGCGGTCCGACCTCGACGCGTACATCCACGACACGCTGCCCGCGGGCACCACCGGAGGACAGGCATGAGCACCGCACGCGACTTCGACTTCTTCCTCGGCGACTGGGACGTGGCCCACCGCCGCCGGCTCGACTTCCTCGATCCGGCGAGCGGCTGGGAGGAGTTCGGGGCGACGAGCCACTGCTGGAGCCTGTTCGGCGGGGCCGCGAACATCGACGAGCTGCACGTGCCCGTGCAGGGCTGGACCGCGCTGACACTGCGCCTGTTCGAACCGGAGACCCGGCAGTGGTCGCTGAACTGGGCGACCGAGCGCACGGGACGGCTCTTCCCGCCGACGATCGGGGCGTTCGGTCCTGACGGGCGCGGCGTGTTCCACGGCGACGACACGCACGACGGCAAGGACGTGCGGGTGCGGTTCGTCTGGTCCGGGATCAGCGCGACGACCGCGCACTGGGAGCAGGCGTTCTCGCTCGACGGCGGGAACACCTGGCTGACGAACTGGTCGATGGCGTTCACCCGGCGCGCCGCGGACCGGAGCGAACGTCCTTGACTTCGCGTGCACTTCAACGCGTTGACTCCTGATCCGAAGCCCGGCGCGCACACGGCGGCCGGGCCCGGCGAGGGGGACCCGTATGACCCGCATGAAGTACCGCACCATCGGCGGCGATCCGGCGACGCGCCGCGAGGTGAGCGTGCTGAGCCTGGGCGCCATGCTGTTCGGCACGGCCACCGACGAGAAGACCGCGTTCGCGATCCTCGACCGGTACGTGGAGGCCGGCGGCACGTTCGTCGACACGTCGGACAACTACGCGTACTGGTTCACCGGCAGCGTCGGCGGCGAGAGCGAGACGGTGCTCGGCAACTGGCGGCGCAGCCGCGGCATCGGCGACGAGGTCGTCGTCGCCACGAAGCTGGGCGCGGCGCCGCTGGCGCCCGGGACCGGGTACGTGGACAACGCGGAGGGGCTGTCCGCGGCGGCGATCCGCTCCGCGATCGAGGGCAGCAAGGCGCGGCTCGGCGTCGAGCGGCTCGACGTCCTGTACGCGCACATCCCCGACCCGAAGGTCGAACTCGCCGAGACCGTGCGGGAGTTCGGAGCGCTCGTGCGGGAGGGGCAGGTCGGTCTGCTCGGGGTCTCCAACCACTGGGCGTGGCAGGTGGAGCGGGCCCGCGCCATCGCCCGGGCCGAGGGTCTCGCCGGGTACGAGGTGCTCCAGTACCAGCACAGCTATCTGCGCCACCGCACCGATCTGCCCAGCCAGTTGTCGCCGGACGGCGAGCTCGGCACGGCCGACGGCAATCTGCTCAGCATGGTGCGGGCCGAGCCCGGCCTCGCGCTCGTCGCGTACTCGCCGCTGCTGAGCGGGGGGTACGTGCGGGACGACAAGCCGCTGGGCGCGGGGCACGACCACGGCAGCAGGGACGCGCGGCTCGCGGCGCTGCGGGAGGTCGCGAAGTCGTCCGGGGGGACGGTCAACCAGGTCGTCCTCGCCTGGATGATGGGCGCGGACATCCCGGCGATCCCGCTGGTGGGGGCGTCGTCCGTGGCACAGATCGAGGAGAGCCTGGGCGCCGTGGAACTGGAGCTGACGGCGGACGAGCGGGCGCGGCTCGACGCCGTCTAGGTCCTTCTTCAGGAACCCGTCAGGAACGGCGCGAGGGTGGCCGCGGTCCCCGCGCAGCCGAGGTAGTTCTTGGCGTGGTGGAAGCCGAACAGCGGGTGCACCGTGTCGGTGAGGTCGAGGTCGAGTCCGTCGAAGGCCGCGGCGAGACCGGGCGGGACCGCCACCGGGTCACCGGGGTCCGCGATGTTCACCCAGCGCGCGGCGCCGGGCGGGCGGACCCCCCGCGTCGGGGCGGGCGCGCCGGCCGGGGCGGGGTCGAGCCGGTCGAACACCACCTTGGGCAGGGCGAGCGGCGACCCCAGCGTCAGGAACAGCTCGACGCCCGCGTCCGGAGCCAGGTGCAGCGCCTCGTAGGCGACGACCGAGCCGAGCGAGTGCGCCACGACCACGCGCGGCCGGTGCCGGGCGATCCGCGCCGCCACCTCGGCCCGGGCCGCGATGCGCTCCTCGGCGTCCACCGCGCGCAGGTAGGTGGTCACTTCCGTGAACAAGAGGCGGACGAAGACGCGCAGCCGCCCCTCGTCGAGGTCGAAGCGCCGGGCCAGCCAGGCCGCCAACTGCCGTACGGGGAGCGTCAGATGGCCCTGGGCCGGCAGCCGGTTCATGCCCAGCGTCGCGGCCCACTCCTCCATCAGCTCCTGGGCCAGCGGATCGGTGAGCGGTCCCCCGTCGTCCTCGCCCTGGGGCGGGGGTCCGGCGTGGGTGGCGAGCTTGTCCGCGTAGTAGGCGAAGTCGAGGTCCAGGCGCTCCGGGGCGATACCCAGGCCCCCGGCCAGGTGGCGGGCCCAGGCGGCGGCCTGCAGCCGGCGGCGCTCCTCCAGGCGTTCACCGAGGACGCCCCGGCCGAAGCTGTTGCCGACGCCGTGCACCGCCAGCACGGACAGGGCGGGGGGCGGGGTGGAGCCGTCGGTCATCAGAGCCTCCGTAGCAGGGGGGACAGGTCGAGGGCGGCGACCTCGCGCCCCATCCCGACCAGAACCGTTCCGTCCGGGCGGACGTCGAGCGCCCGCGCCGTGTCCGGCAGCACGTACGTGGTGAGCAGGGCCCCGTCGTCCGTGTCCCACACCTTCAGCGACCGGTCGTCACCGCTGGACACGAGCAGCGGCCGCTCCACCGGGCCCGCGACGGACAGGGCGCGCACCCGCGCACCGTGTCCTGGCAGGTGGTGCACCTGGTGGCCGGAGTCCACGTCCCACACCTGGAGCGTGCCGTCCCCGGCGCCGACGGCCACCAGCGAACGGCCCTGCCGGGTGAGGGCGGCGAGCGAGCGGGGCCAGCCGCGGACGGGGAACCGGCGCTCGGGGTCGGTGGCCCCCGCGGCCAGCGGATACACCCGCACCGAGCCGTCGAGGTGCGCGCTGACGGCGACGGTGCGGGCGCCGCGGTCGAGCACGGCCAGGTCCCAGACGGCGCCCGCGCCCGGCTCCAGGGTGAGCCGCGAGGCGTCGGCGTCGAGGTCCCAGACCCGTACGGTGCCGTCCGCGCAGCCGGCGACGACGCTCGGCCGCCCCGGCGAACCGGTGGCGACGATCCGGCGCACGCCCCCGGTGGCCTCCGCGAGCACCCGGACGAGCGCGCCGCTGTCCAGGTCCCAGACCCGCAGCGCGCCGTCGTCGCCACCGCTGACTCCGACGGGCCGTCCGGCGAACCGCGTCACCGCTGTCGTGCGGATCCAGTCGGTGTGGCCCTCCAGGCACGCCGTCAGCGCTCCGGTGGCGAGGTCCCACACCCGCACCGTGCGGTCCTCGCCGCCGGTCACCGCGCGGCCCCCGCCGGGGTCCGCCGCCACCGCCCGGACCCGGCCGGTGTGTCCGTCGGGCGCCGTACCGGGCCCCGGCGTCTCCAGGTCCCACAGCCGCAGCGCGCGGCCGTCGCCGCCGGTGACCAGGTGCTCCCTGCCGTTCACCCGGAGCGTGGCGCTGCTGCGGACCGCGGCGGTGTGGCCGGTCAGCACGTTCGTGACCGCGCCGGACGTCAGGTCCCAGACCCGCACCTGGCCGTCCGCGGACCCCACGGTGGCCAGCGCCCGGTCGCGCACCGTCGTGACGGACAGCACCGGGGCGCCGCCGTCGGTCCCCGGCAGATCACGCAGCCGGCGCCGTTCGAACGGGGCCCAGAGCGCCACCGATCCGTCGGCCGAGCCGAGGACGGCGAGGGACCGGGCGCCGGTGGACACCGTAGCGACCGTGCGGAGCGTGCTGAGCCCGCTGTTCGTCACGTGCAGGATGTCGCCGCTCGCCAGGTCCCTGACCGTCAGCGCGCCGTCGATCGTGCACGTCATCACCCGGGCCAGGTCGTCGCGGCGGATCAGCGCGAGGCCGGCCAACCGGTGTGCCCTGCCCGGGAGTTGGCGGCCCCCGGTGCCGCCGGTGAGCGGGTGGACGAGGACGGTGCCGTCGGCGCCCGCGGAGACGATGTGGCCGGTGTCCCCCCAGGGGACCGCGGCGATGTGGGTGACCTCGCTCCGGTGTCCCGGGAGCCGCACCGGCCGCCCGCCCCGGCGGACGTCCCACCGCCACAGCCCGCCGTCCGCGGTGCCGATCACCGCGTGGCTCCCGTCCGCCGGGTCGGCCGCGGCCAGGGCGGTGGCGTCGTCGTTGCGGCCGGGGCGTTCCCGCAGCGGGGCGCCGGTCGACAGGTCCCACACGGTCACCGAGCGGTCCGCGCCGAGCACGACGGCGACGGGCCGGCCGTCCTGGCCGGTCAGCGCCGCCACCGTGCGCACGCGCTGCCGGCCGAGGGGTACGGAACGGATCAAGGCGGTGGAGACCTGCTGGCCGGTCGCCCAGCGCACGGACCAGTCCTGGTCGTCGGGCAGTTCGCCGCGGAGCCTGCGATGGCCGAGCCGCTCGGCCGCCAGCGCCAGCAGCTGGCCGCGCTCCCGCCCGTCCGGCGCGCCCCGCAGCGTGGCCGAGTGCCGGTAGACCGCCGCGCTCAGGCGGGCCTGCTCGGAGCGGGCCTCGTGCAGGACCGCGCCGATCGCCTCGGGGGCGGCGTACAGCAGGAATCCGGCCTCGGCGAGGAGCGCGTCGAACGCGCCCGCGTCGACGGCGTGCCGGGCCAGGTGCCGCAGCAGGTAGGGGTCGGCGAGGTGCCAGAGCGGACGGCCCGCCGCGTCCTGGGGCAGGGCGTGCCGCAGCTGCCGGTACAGCCGGTCGGCCACGCCGCGGTCCGCCGTCGTCACGACGGCACCCCCGTGTGCAGCGCGCGCAGTTGGTCGGCGAGCCCTTCGTGGAACAGGCGGTACAGGGTGCTGCCGTCGACGTCGACGTCCCGCCGGAGGTAGAAGCGTGCCGCGCCGTCGAGCAGCGCGTGCAGTTCGTGGGCGGGCACGGCCGCCCCGGTGTCGGGGTCGGTGTCCGGGTCCGGGTCCGGGTCCGGGGTGAACGCCCGCGCCGCGTGCGCCAGGACGCGCTCGGGCATGCCGCGTCCCTGCGCGTAGGCGAGCGCGGTGAGCACGGGCAGCAGATGGCGCTGGCCCGCGTGGCGCCGCAGGTCGAGGCGGAGCAGTTCGAGCAGGCCGCGCGGCGCCTGTCCGCCGAGGTCGCGGGCGGCCCGGGCGTCCCGGTCCGTGGCCTTCAGGGAGCCGGTGACCAGCAGGTAGTGCACATACAGTCCCGCGGTCAGGAACTCGCCCCACTCCAGGCCGCCGTCGCCGCTCTCCGGTCCTTCGCCTCCTTCCCCTCCCTCGCCTCCGTCGCCGACCAGCCGGTCCGCCATGCCGTCGGCGAGCGCGCGCCGCACGGCGCCCAGGGCGCTGCCCGCGTACGGGGTGTCGTGTTCGAGGAGGTTCTGGACGTAGTCGCGCACGCCGTGCCTGACCTGGGGGGCGGGCACCGCGTCGAGGTCGGTGACCCGGCCGCGCAGGGCGGCGAGCCGGAACAGTTCGCGCAGCCCGTCCTCCTCCCTGGCGCCGACCACGAGACGCAGCAGGCCCGGCTCCGCCACCGCGGTGCGGGCCAGGGGCACGAGCAGGGCGGAGGCGATGTCCTGCGGTTCCTCGGCCTCGTCGAGCGCGTCGACCACCACCGTGACGGGCGCCGCGTCTCCCTGGGCGCCGAGCAGGCCGACGAGGCGGGCGGCGGGGCCCGGGGCGGGCGCGGCCGCGTCGGGCGGGGCGGCGTCCGGGCAGACCGCGCGGACCTGCTGTTCCAGGGAGCGGACCATCTGGTCGAGGGTGAGACGGCGGGCGTGCACCACGACCAGCCGGTCGTTCTCGCCGGGGCGGCGGCGCAGATGGCTCCAGATGCCTCGGGTCGCCTTGCGCAGCGCGGGGTGCGCGGCGCACACCAGGACGCCGAGCAGCGCCGACTTCCCCACCCCCGGCTTGCCGGTGACCACGCACAGCGCGGGGGCGCCGCCGTCCAGCCAGTCCGCCAGCTCCTCGACCTCGGCCTCGCGCCCGGAGAAGTAGCCGTACTCCCCTTCCCTGGCGACCGGGTGGCCGCCCGACGCGCGGCGCCGGAAGTGCTCGGGGTCGCCGGCCCATTCCGTGAGCCGGGCGATCTCGGGCGGCACGTCGTCGGGGAGGGCGACCGGCGGGCCCAGGTCCGGGTGCTCGCCGTAGGAGGGGTTGGGGAAGAACGGCAGGTCGAGGTCGACGTGACTGGGGACGAGGCTGGTGAGGATGTGCTGCACGGGCCCGCGGTCGAGGTCGACGAGGCGGCTCACCACCCGCTCGATCTCCTGGTAGACGGTCTTCGCGGGGATGTACGGCAGGGAGCGGTCGATGCGCAGCTCGCCGTCCCGGTAGCGGTGCAGCACCTGCGCGGCGGCCTGGCTCAGCCGGTAGCCGAACGCCTGCTGCCGCGCGCCGGTGGCGGCCAGCACCCAGGCCCGGCGCCCGGCCACCTCCTGGCGCGTGTGCCAGGACTCCACCGCGACCTGGCCCGCGTAACAGACGTCGAGGATGAACAGGGTGTGCGGCCGGTGCCGGCCGGGGTGGTCCTCGATCAGCTCGATCCAGTGGGTGACGGGGACGGTGAGCCGCTCGCCCCGCGGGTCCAGGACGTACAGCTTGCCGCTGCTGCTCCCGGCGAGTTCACCGTGGCCGACGATGTGGACGACGAGAACGTCGATGTCGCGGGCGGTCACCGCCTCCTCGATCGCGGCGCGGTGGTCCACCGGGTCGAGCAGGGCCTTCGGCCGCAACGGCGTGTAGCGGAAGCCGGTGAAGGCGTCGGCCACGTGCTGGGCGTACCGGGGCGCCTCGTCCAGCAGGTCGAGGTCGACGCGGGGGGACATGCCGTCCTCGTCCGGGGTGAGGGACACCCCCAGGGCGAGCACGGCGTAGCGCCGGTCCTGCGGCGGGTGCGGTCCGTCCTCGGAGGGTGCGGTCGTTCGGTCGAGCACGATGGTCGCCGCCCTCCCCACTCTCCCCTTCCGCGGACTGCTCCGACCCTAGGTGAAGGGGGGCGGCGCTCACCGGCGGTCGGCGGAAAAGGCGAGGATCCGGTACGTCGGGTCGGGGCGCGGGGCCCGCGGTTCGGGCAGCGCCTCCAGGGCGCGCGCCAGCGCCTCGCCGCCCGTCGCGTACAGCCGTCCCGCCCGTACGTCCGCCGCCACCCGGCGCGGCGTCCGCCCCTGGCCGTGCCCCACGAACGCGGCCTCGCCGCACGCGCGCAGGCCGTGGGCGGCGGCGAGGGACGTGACGAGGCCGGACGCGTCCGCGGGGCGGCAGCCGCGGTGCCGGGCCACCAGCGCGCAGAGGTCGCTGCCGACGTGGTGGGCGGCGGCCTTGTCGACCGTGGTCACGAAGACGCCGCCGGGGCGCAGGACCCGGGCGGCCTCGGCGACGACGGGCGCCGCGTCGTCGAGGAGGTGCAGCAGCCAGATGGCCGTCACCGCGTCGAACGTGCCGTCGGCGAAGGGGAGTTGACGGGTGTCGGCGCGGGCCACCGCGCCGTCGAGGCGGGGCGCGGCCGCGCGGAGCATGCCGTCGGCCAGGTCGACGCCGAAGGGGCGCAGGCCGGGGCGGGTCAGGCGGCGGGTGACGATGCCGGTGCCGCAGGCCAGGTCGAGGAGGGTGCGGGGGCCGGCTAGCAGCAGGCCGAGGATCGCGTCGGCGGCGGCCCGCGCACGGGGTTCCCCGCCGCGGGTCTCGTCGTAGCGTGCGGCTTCCTGGTCGTAGTCGAGCACGGCCGGACGGTAGCAGGCGGGTCCGGCTCAGACGGCGCCGTGGCCGGCGGCCAACTCCTCCACCCTGCGGGCGAGTTCGAAGTCCTTCTCGGTCACGGCGCCGCCCGCGTCGTGCGTGTTCACCGCCAGGGCGACGGTGTTGTAGCCGAGCGTGAGGTCCGAGTGGTGGTTGAGGGCTTCCTGGGTCTGCGCGACGTGCACGACCAGGGCGGTCGCCGCGAAGTGGTTGTCGAGGCGGTAGCTGCGGGTGATCCGGTCGCCGTCGAGTGACCAGCCCGGCAGTTCGGCGAGGCGGTCCTCGATCTCCTTCTGGGAGAGCGGTTCTGTAGGCATGCCTCCAGCGTGCCACCACGACCGGGTTACGGTCTCCTCATGACAACTGCGGCGCGCAAGAACACGTCGGAAGTGGGCCGTCTGCTGCGCGGCTGGCGGGAGCAGCGGCGGGTCAGCCAGCTGGACCTGGCGCTGCGCGCGGACTCGTCGGCGCGGCACATCAGCTTCGTGGAGACGGGCCGCTCGCGCCCCAGCGAGGAGCTGATCCTGCGGCTCGCGGACCATCTGGACGTGCCGATGCGGGAGCGCAACGCCCTGCTGCTGGCCGCGGGGTACGCGCCGCGGTACGCGGAGACGCCGCTCGACGATCCCTCGCTGGGCGCGCTGCGCGAGGGCCTTGAGCGGCTGCTGCGCGGCTACGAGCCGTATCCGGCGCTGATCGTCGACGCCACGTACAACGTGATCGCCGCGAACCGGGGCATCGCGATGCTGATGGAGTCGCTGCCCGAGCACCTGCTGGCGCCGCCGCTGAACGCGATGCGGCTGACCCTGCACCCGGAGGGCCTGGCCCCGCGGATCCGGAACCTGCGCGAGTGGCGCGGCCACCTGCTGGCCCAGATGGAGCGGCAGATCGCGCTGGCCCGTTCGGACGCGCTGCGGGCGGTGTACGACGAGGTGGCCGCGTATCCCGTGCCGGAGGACAGCGGGGAGGAGCCGGCCGAGCCGGTCCCGTACTTCGCGCTGCCGATGGTCGTGGAGCACGACGGGCACGTGCTGTCGTTCGTGTCGTCCATCTCCACGTTCAACACGCCGATGGACGTGACCGTCGCCGAGCTGGCCGTCGAGACGCTCCTCCCGGCCGACCCGGCGACGGTCAAGTACCTTCAGTCCGCGATGGGTTGAGTGCGGCTCGCGCGCAGCGCGGTGTGCTGGAGCGCGGCGAAGCCGGCCACGGTCACGGCCTGCAGCGGCACCCACACGGCGCCCGCGGTGCTCGGCTCCAGCCAGGCGAACAGGGCGATCAGGCTGAGCGCCGTCCAGGTGAGGTTCACCTCGATGACCGTGCGCACGGCGAGGACCGGCGGCCGGGTGCGCGCGGCCAGGGCCCCGACGGCGACTCCGTACGCGACGAGGCCCACGCCGAGCCCGAGCAGCAGGCCCGCGTCGATGCCGAGGAAGCGGCCGAGCGGGCCGGACGCGGCGACGTACGCGAGGCCGTTGCCCGTGGTGACGACGGAGTCGAGGGCGAGGAAGCGGCGCAGCCACGTCCGGCCCTGAACTGCCGTGCCCAGCATGGTGGTCGAGGTCGTGGTGGCGGACATGTGGATCACCCTCCGTCGGCTCGGTGCGGACCCTTGAGGATCTGCGTCGTGCTGTTGCCACCACCCTGCCCGGGGCCGCCCGGCCGGTCGATTACGCCGGAGGTAATGGTCAGCCGAGCGTCATCCCCTTGAACGCCTCGGTCTGCGCGACGATCGCCCGTTCCGTGGGCAGCCGCTCCACGGACGAGGCGCCGAAGAAGCCGACGACGCCGGTGGTGCGGTCGAGGACGTACTGGGCGTCCTCGGGTTCGGCGATGGGGCCGCCGTGGCAGAGGACGAGCACGTCCGGGTTGACGCGCTTCGCCGCGTCGTGCATCTCCTGGACGGCGGCCGCCGCCTGATCGAGCGTCAGGGCGGTGCCCGCGCCGATCGCGCCCTTCGTGGTCAGTCCGACATGCGGGACGAGGACGTCGGCGCCCGCGCGCGCCATGTCGGCGGCCTGCCCGGGGTCGAAGACGTAGGGCGCGGTGAGCAGATCGCGTTCGTGGGCGGCGCGCACCATGTCGACCTCCAGGCCGTACCCCATGCCGGTCTCCTCCAGGTTGACGCGGAACGTGCCGTCGTAGAGGCCGACCGTCGGGAAGTTCTGCACGCCCGCGAAGCCCATCGCCTTGAGCTGGTCGAGGAAGAGGTCCATGCGGCGGAACGGGTCGGTGCCGCAGACCCCGGCGAGCACCGGGGTGTCCCGGACGACGGGCAGCACCTCGCGGGCCATGTCGACGACGATGGCGTTGGCGTCGCCGTACGGGAGGAGTCCGGCGAGCGAGCCGCGGCCGGCCATCCGGTAGCGGCCGGAGTTGTAGATGATGAGCAGGTCGACGCCGCCCGCCTCGGCGCACTTGGCGGAGAGTCCGGTGCCCGCGCCCGCGCCCACGACGGGGCGGCCGGCGGCGACCTGGGCGTGCAGCCGGGCGAGGGCTTCCTTGCGGTTCATGACGTGGCTCCCTGGGTGGCGGTGATCAGTGCGTGCAGCCGGTCGGCCATGGCGACGGCGAACGCCGGGTCGTTGATGTGGGCGTCGATCTCGTGGAGGCGGACTCCGGTGCGCCGTACGGCTTCCAGCGCGGCGGCGTCGGCCTCCGCGTCCTCGAACGGGCCGTCCGCCACGTCCACCGCGGAGACGCCGCGCAGCGGCCAGAACACCTCGGCGGGTCCGGTCGCGGCGGCCGTCTTGCGGCCCAGTTCGGCGCCCAGTTCGCGCATTTCGGCGGGGGTGGTGCGCATCAGGGTGACGGTCGGGTTGTGCACGAGGAGACGGCGATCGGCGAACCGGGCCGGGACGGTGGACTCGGGCCCGAAGTTGACCATGTCGAGTGCGCCCGGCGCGACGACCTGCGGGACGCCCGCGGCCCCGGCCGCGGTGAGCCGGTCGGGCCCCGCGCTGAGCACCCCGCCCACGCGTTCGTCGGCGAGTTCGGTCGTCGTCAGGTCGAGGACGCCGTCGAGCATGCCGTCGGCGGCGAGTTTCTCCACGGCCCGGCCGCCGGCGCCGGTGGCGTGGAACACGAGGACCTCGTAACCGAGTTCGGCGAGCCGGGCCCGCGCCGCGTCGACCGCCGGAGTGGTCACGCCGAACATGGTCGCGGCGACGACCCTGCGCCCGGTGCCGCCCGCGTCGGCCTTCTCGAACCGCGCGGCCATCCCCGCCGCGGCGGCGGCCGCGTTGCCGAGGACGAGCCGGGAGACGGCGTTGATGCCGGCGATGTCGACGACGCTGTACATGAGGGTGACGTCGCTGCTCCCCACGTACGGGGCGACGTCACCGCCCGCCATCGTGCTGACCAGGACCTTCGGCACACCGATCGGCAGCGCCCGCATGGCCTGCGCGGCGATCGCCGAACCGCCGCTGCCGGCGGCCGCGAGCACGGCGTGCAGCCGCCCCTCCCGGTGCAGTGCGGCGACGGTCAGGGCCGCGCCCTCGGCCATCGCGGCGACGGCGGCCCCCCGGTCCCCGGCCGTCCGCAGCGCGGCCGGATCGTGGCCGGCCGCCCGGGCCACGGCGTCGGCCGGCACGTCGGCGGCGGGCGCGTCACCGGGTGGCGCGTGCACCCCGACGTCGACGAGCAGCACGTCGCAGCCCTGTTCCCGCAGCCGCTCGCGCAGCCATCCGTACTCCGCGCCCTTCGTGTCCAGCGTCCCGACGAGCACCACGGTCGCCATCGCCCGCTCACACCCCTTCGTGTCCGGTTCGTGTCCGGCGTTCTCGTTCGCCACTGCGCCGATCCTGCGCCCGTCCCCGCCGTGCGACAACGACCAGTGGGGCGGGATTGGCCTGCGGTGCCGCGGACGGCGCGGGTGAGTGAAGATGTTCGGTATGAGCCGAATCGCCGCACCTCGTCTGTCCCGTCTCCTCACGGGGTGGGCGGCGGACGGCGGCGGCGCCCTGCCGGCCCGGCTCGCGGCGGCGCTCGCGGACCTCGCCGAGCGCGGCGACGTGCCGGCGGGGACGGTGCTGCCCTCGCAGCGGGAGCTGGCGGCCGTGCTCGGGGTGAGCCGGTCCACGGTGACGGCGGCGTACGCGCTCCTGGAGTCCGACGGGCGGCTGGAGAGCCGGCGGGGTTCCGGGTCGCGGCTGCGCGGTGCGGGCGCGCTCGACCGGCACGTCGGCGAGGGCCGGCTGGCGAGCTTCGACACCCGGACCGCGGCGGTCGACCTGTCGAGCGGCGCGCTGCCGGGGCTTCGGGTGGTGACCGAGGCGTTCGGCGAGCTCGGCCCCGCCGACCTGGCGGGCCCGCTGCGCACCGACGGCTACCACCCGCACGGGCTGCCGGAGCTGCGCGAGGGCATCGCCGCGTACTACCGGGCGGCGGGGCTGCCCACCCGGGCCGAGCAGATCCTGGTCACGACGGGCTCGCAGCAGGCGGTCTGGCTGATCGCGCAGGCCCTCGTCGACCCCGGTGACACGGTCGTCGTGGAGAACCCGACGTACCGGGGCGCCCTGGAGGCGCTGCGGGCGCGCGGCGCACGGATCGTGCCGGTGGGCGGCGACCGTCCCGGCGCGGGCCGGGCCGGTGCGGACGTGGCGGCCCTGCGCGCACTGCTGGGCACGAGCGTGCGTCCCCGGCTCGTCTACCTCCAGCCGTCCGTGCACAATCCGACGGGCCGCACCCTCGACAGCGCGGCCCGCGGCGCGTGGACGTCGGTGCTCGCGGACCACGGGCTGACGTCGGTCGAGGACAGTTCCTGCGCCGAGCTGACCCTGTCGGACGGCGCCCCGCCAGGCCCGCTGCCGTCCTCCGACTTCACGATCGGCACGTTCTCGAAGCTGTTCTGGGGCGGGCTGCGCATCGGCTGGATCCGGGCCTCGGCGCCCGCGGTGGCCCGCCTCGCCGGCCTCAAGAAGGCGGTGGACCTGGCCTGCCCGGTCCTCGAACAACTGGTGGCGGTCCGGCTCCTGGCCCGGCTCCCCGAGGCCAGGGCCGAGCGCCGCGCCGCCCTGCGCGACGGGCTGGCCACGGCCGAGGAGGTGCTGCGCGAGCGGGCCCCCGGCTGGGAGTGGGACCGTCCCGCGGGCGGCCCCGCCCTGTGGGTCCGGATCCCCGGCGCGGACACCGAGTCCCTGGCCCAGCAGGCCAGACGCCGTGGCGTGGCGGTGATCCCGGGCTCCGCATTCTCGGCGGTGGACGGGTTCCGGGACCGGATACGGCTGCCGGTCGCGCACGGCAGGAAGGTCCTGGAGAAGGCGCTGCCGGTGCTGCTGGAGTGCGCCCGCCGCTGACGTCCGGAGCGGATGGCCGGGGGACCACCCGTACGGCCGCGACCGGGTGTGCGCCCGCCGCCCCGCCCCTACCGTGCGAGGGACGGATGAGCGAGGGAGCACACGGTGACGGACACGACGGGCATCCCGACCGAGCCGGACGCGGCTCTGCTGCGGGCGGGGCGGTTCTTCCGGAAGGGCACGGCCGCGGCCGACCTGCACAGCGTGCGGATCGAGGGCGGCCGGGACGCGGACGTCTTCTACCGGGACCGGTGGAGCCACGACAAGGTCGTGAACTCGACGCACGGCGTGAACTGCACCGGTTCGTGCCGGTGGAAGGTGTACGTCAAGGACGGCATCATCACGTGGGAGACGCAGCAGACGGACTACCCGAGCGTGGGTCCCGACCGGCCCGAGTACGAGCCGCGCGGCTGCCCCCGGGGCGCGGCCTTCTCCTGGTACACGTACTCCCCCACCCGGGTCCGCTACCCGTACATCCGCGGGGTGCTCCTGGAGATGTACCGGGAGGCGAAGGCCCGGCTCAAGGACCCGGTGCTCGCGTGGGCCGACGTCCAGGGCGATCCCGAGCGGCGCCGGCGGTACCAACTCGCGCGCGGCAAGGGCGGGTTGGTGCGCGCGACGTGGGACGAGGCGGTGGAGATCGTGGCCGCCGCGCACGTGCACACGATCAAGACGTACGGGCCCGACCGCGTCGCCGGCTTCTCGCCGATCCCCGCCATGTCGATGGTGTCGCACGCGGCCGGGGCCCGGTTCATGTCGCTGATCGGCGCACCGATGCTGTCGTTCTACGACTGGTACGCCGACCTGCCCGTCGCGTCGCCGCAGGTGTTCGGCGACCAGACCGACGTGCCGGAGTCGGGTGACTGGTGGGACGCCGCGTACCTGATGATGTGGGGCTCGAACGTCCCGGTGACCCGGACGCCCGACGCGCACTGGATGGCCGAGGCCCGCTACCGCGGCCAGAAGGTCGTGGTCGTGGCGCCGGACTACGCGGACAACGCCAAGTTCGCCGACGAGTGGCTGCACCCGCACCCGGGCACCGACGGCGCCCTCGCGCTCGCCATGGGGCACGTCATCCTCAAGGAGTTCTTCGTCGACCAGGAGACTCCCTTCTTCACCGACTACGTGAAGAAGTACACGGACCTGCCGTTCCTGGTGACGCTGGAGGAGCGTGACGGGGCGTACGTCCCGGCGAAGTTCCTGCGCGCCGCCGATCTCGGGCAGGGCGGCGAGGGCGCGGAGTGGAAGACGGCGGTCCTCGACGAGAACACCGGGCAGCCCGCCGTGCCGAACGGTTCGCTCGGCTTCCGCTGGACCGAGTCGGGCAAGGGCAAGTGGAACCTCGAACTGGGCAACATCCAGCCGAAGTTGAGCCTTCACGGCAGTGATGTCGCCAGTGGGGTCGAGGTGCTGCTGCCCCGCTTCGACACCGACGGCGGCACGCACGGGCAGGGCCGCGGCGAGGTCGTGCGGCGCGGGGTGCCCGCGACCCGGCTCGGCGGGCAGGACGGCCCGCTGGTGACGACGGTCTTCGATCTGCTGCTGGCCCAGTACGGCGTGGGCCGCGACGGACTGCCGGGGCAGTGGCCCTCCTCCTACGAGGACGGGGACGCGCCCGGCACCCCCGGCTGGCAGGAGGGGCTGACGTCGGTGCCCGCCGCCAAGTGCGTGAAGATCGCCCGGGAGTTCGCGCGGACCGCCGAGAAGTCGCGCGGGCGCTGCATGATCCTGATGGGCGCCGGCACGAACCACTGGTTCCACTCGGAGACCATCTACCGCGGGTTCCTCTCGCTGCTCCAGCTGACCGGCTGCCAGGGCAGGAACGGCGGCGGGTGGGCGCACTACGTCGGCCAGGAGAAGTGCCGCCCGGTCACCGGCTGGGCGTCCCTCGCCTCCGCCAACGACTGGTCGCGGCCGCCGCGGCAGATGATCGGCGCGGCGTACTGGTTCCTCAACACCGACCAGTGGCGCTACGACCGGTTCGGCGCGGACGTGCTCGCCTCGCCGCTCGGCAAGGGCGCCTTCGAGGGCATGACGGGCGCCGACTGCCTGGCCCTGTCCGCCCGTTCGGGGTGGATGCCGTCGTATCCGACCTTCGACCGGAGCCCGCTGGACCTCGGCGCGTCCGACGACCCGGTGGGCGACGCCGTCGCCGAACTCAAGGCGGGCACGCTGAAGTTCGCCTGCGAGGACCCGGACGCGCCGGAGAACTGGCCGCGCGTCCTCACCCTGTGGCGGGCCAACCTGCTGGGCTCGTCCGCGAAGGGCGCCGAGTACTTCACCAAGCACCTGCTGGGCACGCACTCGTCGCTGCGCGCCGAGGAGGCCTCCCCCGACGAGCGGCCCACGACGGTCACCTGGCGGGACGAGGCCCCGGAGGGGAAGCTCGACCTCCTCCTCTCGCTCGACTTCCGGCAGACGTCGTCCACGCTCCTGTCCGACGTCGTGCTGCCCGCCGCGACCTGGTACGAGAAGCACGACCTGTCGTCCACGGACATGCACCCCTACGTGCACTCGTTCACGCCGGCCGTCGACCCGCCGTGGCAGGCCCGCACCGACTTCGACACGTTCAAGGCGCTCGCGGAGAAGCTGAGCGAGCTGTCCGTCGCCCACCTCGGCACGCGCAAGGACCTGGTCGCGGCGCCGCTGCAGCACGACACCCCGGGCGAGATCGCGCAGCCCGGCGGCGTCGTCCTCGACTGGCGCAAGGGCGAGTGCGAGCCGGTGCCCGGCAGGACGATGCCGAACCTGGTCGTCGTCGAGCGGGACTACACGGCGATCGGCGCGAAGTTCACCGCGCTCGGCCCGCTGGTGGAGCAGCTGGGCCTGCCCGCCAAGGGCATTGTGCTCAAGCCGGACCAGGAGGTCGAGGAGCTGCGCGAGCGCAACGGCACGGTGCGCGGCGGGCCGGCCGACGGCCGCCCGCAGCTCGACACGGCGGTGAAGGCGGCGAACACGATCCTCGCCCTGTCCGGCACCACCAACGGCCGCCTCGCCACCCAGGGCTTCCACACGCTTGAGGCCCGTACCGGCCAGGAGATGGCGCACCTGGCAGCCGAGCACGAGGGCAAGCGGATCACGTACGCGGACACACAGGCCGCGCCCGTCCCGGTGATCACGTCCCCGGAGTGGTCGGGCAGCGAGGCGGGCGGCCGCCGCTACACGGCGTTCACGCTCAACACCGAGCACCTGAAGCCGTGGCACACGCTCACCGGACGCCAGCAGTTCTTCATCGACCACGACTGGATGCACGAGCTGGGCGAGGCGCTGCCCGTCTACCGGCCACCGCTGGACATGAACCGGCTCTTCGGCGAACCACGGCTCGGCCCGGACGGCGAACGGGAGGTGACGGTCCGATACCTCACCCCGCACAACAAGTGGTCCATCCACTCCGAGTACCAGGACAACCTCTTCATGCTGGCGCTCTCCCGCGGCGGCCAGTCCATCTGGATGGCGCCGCAGGACGCCGACGCCATCGGGGTGAAGGACAACGACTGGATCGAGGCGGTGAACCGCAACGGCGTCGTGGTGGCCCGCGCGATCGTCTCGCACCGGATGCCGGCCGGCACGGTCTACATGCACCACGCGCAGGAACGCACGGTCAACGTCCCCAAGGCGGAGACCACCGGCAAGCGCGGCGGCATCCACAACTCGCTGACCCGCCTGATCCTCAAGCCGTCCCATCTCATCGGCGGCTACGCCCAGTTGAGCTGGGCGTTCAACTACCTCGGCCCGACGGGCAACCAGCGCGACGAGGTCACGGTCATCCGCCGCCGCTCCCAGGAGGTCCAGTACTGATGCGCATCATGGCTCAGATCGCGATGGTCATGAACCTCGACAAGTGCATCGGCTGCCACACCTGCTCGGTCACCTGCAAGCAGGCGTGGACCAACCGCAACGGCATGGAGTACGTCTGGTTCAACAACGTCGAGACCCGCCCGGGGCAGGGTTATCCGCGCCGCTACGAGGACCAGGAGAAGTGGCGCGGCGGCTGGGAGCTGAACAAGAAGGGCGCCCTGAGGCTGAAGGGCGGCGGCCGGTTCAAGAAGCTCGCCGGGATCTTCTCCAACCCCAAGCTGCCGGAGATCAAGGACTACTACGAGCCCTGGACGTACGACTACAAGAACCTGACCGACGCCCCGCTCGGCGACGACTACCCGGTGGCGCAGCCCCGCTCCCAGATCACCGGCAAGCCGATGAAGATCGAGTGGTCGTCGAACTGGGACGACAACCTGGGCGGCGCGACCCAGTACGGCGATCTCGACCCGATGGTGGAGAAGACCCGCCAACAGGCCGCGGACAAGGTGCAGTTCGCGTTCGAGCAGACCTTCATGTTCTATCTGCCGCGGATCTGCGAGCACTGTCTGAACCCGTCGTGCGTGGCGTCGTGCCCGTCGGGGGCGATGTACAAGCGCGAGGAGGACGGCATCGTCCTGGTCGACCAGGACCACTGCCGCGGCTGGCGGATGTGCGTGACCGGCTGCCCGTACAAGAAGGTGTACTTCAACCACCGCACCGGCAAGGCCGAGAAGTGCACGATGTGCTACCCGCGTGTCGAGGTGGGCCTGCCGACGGTCTGCTCGGAGACGTGCGTGGGCCGGCTGCGCTATCTCGGCGTGATCCTCTACGACGCCGACAAGGTGACGGAGGCGGCCCAGACCGAGGACGAACACGGCCTGTACGAGGCGCAGTTGGGTGTCTTCCTCGATCCGGACGACCCCGGGGTGCAGCGGGCGGCCGAGGAGGCCGGGATCCCGTTCGACTGGATGGAGGCGGCGCGCCGCTCCCCCGTGCACGCGCTCATCAGCAAGTACAAGGTGGCGCTGCCGCTGCACCCGGAGTACCGGACGATGCCGATGGTCTGGTACATCCCGCCGCTCTCCCCCGTCGTCGACGCGCTCACCGAGACGGGTCACGACGGCGAGGACCACGCGAACCTGTTCGGCGCGATCGACACGCTCCGCATCCCGCTGGAGTACCTGGCGGAGATCTTCACGGCGGGCGACGTCGGCCCGGTCCGGTCGTCGCTGGAGAAGCTCGCGGCGATGCGCTCGCACATGCGGGCCGTCAACCTCGGTGACCGGCCGGACGCGTCGATCTCCGAGTCGGTCGGCATGTCGGCCGTCGAGATCGAGGAGATGTACCGGCTGCTCGCCATCGCCAAGTACGAGGACCGGTACGTGATCCCGACGGCCGCGGTCGGTGACGCGCAGCGCCTCGAGGAGTCGGCGCTGCCGGACTCGTGCTCGCTCGACTACGAGGACGGCCCGGGCATGGGCGGCGAGGGCCCCTTCGGCGGCGACTCGGGCAACACCACCACGGGCGGCCGCAAGCTGCTGCCCGTCGTCTCCGTGGAGACCTTCCACCTCACCAAGCGCCGCCAGACCGCCGACGACCCGAAGGAGAGCCCATGACCGGCCCCACCGCGCTGGTGCATCAGGCCGCCGCGCTCTGCCTCACGTACCCGGACGAGGAGCTGTACGAGCGCCTCCCGCTGGTGCGGGCCGCCGCACCGGCCCTGAGCGCCTTCGTCGACCACGCCGAGGCGACTCCCCCGCAGGACCTGGCGGCCCACTACGTCCAGGTCTTCGACTTCAAGAACCGGCACAGCCTGTACCTGACGTGGTGGCGCGACGGCGACACGCGGCGGCGCGGCATGTCCCTGGTGCGCATGAAGCAGGCGTACCGGGAGCACGGTCTGGAGTTCACCGGCGAGGAGCTGCCCGACTTCCTGCCCGCGGTCCTGGAGTTCTCCGCGCAGGCCGGACCGTTCCTCCTGGAGGAGCACCGCAGCGGCCTGGAGCTGCTGCGGCTCGCGCTGACCGAGCACGGCACGCCGTACGCGACGGTGCTCGACGCGGTGTGCCGGACGCTGCCGGGCCCCTCCCCCAAGGACCGTGCCGCGGCCCTCGCCCTGGCCCGCTCCGGACCGCCGCGCGAAGAGGTCGGCCTGGAACCCTTCGGTTTCGGCGTCCACGAGGAACTGCCTCTCCTGGTGAAGGAGCACGCCCCGTGACCACGCTCATCTGGGGCGTCCTGCCCTACGTCGCCGTCGTCCTGCTGGTCGCGGGCACGATCTGGCGGTTCCGCTACGACAAGTTCGGCTGGACGACCCGCTCCTCACAGGTCTACGAGTCGAAGCTCCTCAACGTCGCGTCGCCGGTCTTCCACTACGGCATCCTCTTCGTCCTCGCCGGCCACCTCGTCGGGCTGTTCATCCCGGACTCGTGGACGGAGAAGGTGGGCGTCAGCGAGCACACGTACCACATGTTCTCGCTGATCGGCGGCACGTTCGCCGGGGTCCTCACGGTCTGCGGCATCTTCATGCTGCTCTACCGGCGCCGCACCAAGGCGCCCGTCTTCAAGGCGACCACGCGCAACGACAAGCTCATGTACGTGGTGCTGCTCGCGGCGATCGTGCTGGGCATGACGGCCAAGCTGACGCACGCCTCGGGCGACGGCTACAACTACCGCGAGTCGATCGCCCCGTGGGCCCGCAGCCTCTTCACGCTGAGCCCGGACACGTACCGCATGGACGGAGTGCCCGTGCTCTATCAGATTCATGCAGTAGTGGGCATGCTACTCATCGCGCTGGTACCGTTCACCCGGCTCGTGCATATGTTCAGCGCGCCGGTGCAGTACCTGTTCCGACCGTACGTGGTCTACCGCAGCCGCGACCAGCGGCGCCTCGGCCCGCGGCCGGAGCGACGGGGGTGGGAGCGCACCGGCACCTAGCCG
Source organism: Streptomyces longispororuber (assembly GCF_024448165.1). Taxonomy (GTDB): domain Bacteria; phylum Actinomycetota; class Actinomycetes; order Streptomycetales; family Streptomycetaceae; genus Streptomyces; species Streptomyces longispororuber_A. The sequence goes on along the minus strand of NZ_JAMOLN010000138.1, from coordinate 6,261 downwards.
CTGCTCGTCGTCAACCGGCACGTGGGGAGACGTGACGTGAGTGAACGACGGCCCGCCCCCACCGTGGGCCAGGTCGTCCTCGGCAGACGCCTGCGTGATCTGCGGGAGGCCGCCGGCCTCAAGCGGGACGAGGCGGCCCGCGCACTGCGGGTGACCGGGGCGACGATCCGCAGGATGGAGACCGCCGAGGTCGCCCTCAAGATCCCCTATGTCCAGATGCTGTTGGAGCTGTACGAGGTTCCCGAGCGGGAGATAGAGGCGTTCGTCGCGCTCGCCGAGGAGGCGAACCTGCCGGGCTGGTGGCAGCGGTTCCACGACGTGCTGCCCGACTGGTTCAGCCTGTACGTGAGTCTGGAGGGCGCGGCCGAGCTGATCCGCGCCTACGAACCGCACTTCGTGCCGGGCCTGTTGCAGACCGAGGAGTACGCGCGGGCCGTCTTCGACGCGGGCACGGTGGGCCGCTCGCACCCGGACGAGATCGAGCGGCACGTGTCGCTGCGCATGGCGCGCCAGTCGCTGCTGCACCGCGAGGACGCGCCGCACCTGTGGGTCGTGATGGACGAGACGGTGCTGCTCCGCCCGCCGGGCGGCCCCGCGGTGCTGCGCGGCCAGCTCGACCGGCTGATGGAGGCGGCCCGGCTCCCCCACGTGACGCTCCAGATAGCGGAGTTCGCGTCGGGCCCGCACCCCGGGACGTTCGGCCCGTTCACCCTGTTCCGGTTCCCCGTGCGGGAGCTGCCGGACATGGTGTACAGCGAGTACGTCACCGGGGCGCTCTATCTGGACGCGCGGGACGAGGTGGGCGCGCACCTGGAGGTGCTGGACCACTTGGTGGCACAGGCGGCGGGCGCGGAACGCACGCTGGAGATCCTCCAGAAGTGGCGCACACAGCTGAGCTGAGCCGCATCAAGCCCCTCCGGCGATTGAGGAGCGGGGTCCGGGGCGGCGCCCCGAGTCGTGGGCGCGGCGCGGCGCACCCCTACGCGGCACCCCCCTTCTCCTCGTCCACGATCTCCGCGTCGACGACATCGTCCTTGACCTCGTCCCCGCCCGGCGAAGCCTCCTCCCCACCCCGCTGATACATCGCCGTCCCCACCTTCTGACTGACCGTGGCAAGCTTCCGGAACCCGTCCCGCAGGGCGTTCGTGTCGGGCGGCTCCACGGCCAGCGTCTCCTTCAACTCGGCGACGGCCGCCTCCACTTCACCCCGGATCTCCGGAGGAACCCGCTCCTCGTTCTCCCGCAGGAACCGCTCCGTCTGGTACACGAGCTGCTCCGCCTCGTTGCGCGCCTCCGCGGCCTCCCGGCGCCCCCGGTCCTCCTCGGCGTGCGCCTCGGCCTCCCGCATCATCCGGTCGATGTCGTCCTTGGGCAGCGCCGAGCCGCCGGTCACCGTCATCTTCTGCTCGCGTCCGGTGGCGAGGTCCTTCGCGGAGACGTGCATGATGCCGTTGGCGTCGATGTCGAAGGTGACCTCGATCTGCGGGACGCCGCGCGGGGCGGGCGGCAGTCCGGTCAGGTCGAAGACGCCCAGCTTCTTGTTGTAGGCGGCGATCTCCCGCTCGCCCTGGAAGACCTGGATGCCGACGGACGGCTGGTTGTCGGTGGCGGTGGTGAAGATCTCCGAACGGCGCGTCGGGATCGTCGTGTTGCGCTCGATGAGCTTGGTCATGACGCCGCCCTTGGTCTCGATCCCGAGGGACAGCGGGGTGACGTCGAGCAGCAGGACGTCCTTGACGTCGCCGCGGATGACGCCGGCCTGGAGGGTGGCGCCCACGGCGACGACCTCGTCCGGATTGACGCCCTTGTGCGGGTCCTTGCCGGTCAGTTCCCGGACGAGATCGGTGACGGCGGGCATCCGGGTCGAGCCGCCGACGAGGATCACGTGGTCGACGGCCTTCAGCTCGACGCCCGCGTCCTTCACCGCCTGGTGGAACGGCTTCTTGCACCGGTCGAGCAGGTCGGCGGTGAGCTCCTGGAACTGGGCGCGGGTCAGCTTCTCGTCGAGGTGCAGCGGGCCCTGCGCGGACGCCGTGATGTAGGGCAGGTTCACGTTCGTCTCGCTCGACGACGACAGCTCGATCTTGGCCTTCTCGGCGCCCTCGCGCAGCCGTTGCACGGCCATCTTGTCGGCGGCGAGATCGATGCCGTGGGCGTTCTTGAACTGCCGGACGAGATGGTCGACGACGCGCTGGTCCCAGTCGTCGCCGCCCAACTGGGTGTCGCCGTTGGTGGCCTTGACCTCGATGACGCCCTCGCCCATCTCCAGGAGCGAGACGTCGAAGGTGCCGCCGCCCAGGTCGAAGACGAGGACGGTCTGCTCGTCGCCCTTGTCGAGCCCGTACGCGAGGGCGGCCGCGGTCGGCTCGTTGATGATGCGCAGCACCTTGAGACCGGCGATCTCGCCGGCCTCCTTCGTCGCCTGCCGCTGGGCGTCGTCGAAGTAGGCGGGGACGGTGATGACGGCATCGGTGACGTCCTCGCCGAGGTACGCCTCGGCGTCGCGCTTGAGCTTCTGCAGGACGCGGGCGGACAGCTCCTGGGCGCCGTAGCGGGCGCCGTCGATGGTCCCGCTGTCCGGGAAGTGCCAACTCCCTTCGCCCATGTGGCGTTTGACGGAGCGTGCGGTGCGCTCCACGTTGGTGACGGCCTGCCGCTTGGCGACCTCGCCGACCAGCACTTCCTTGTTCTTCGCGAAAGCCACCACGGAGGGGGTGGTGCGCGCGCCCTCCGCGTTGGCGATGACGGTGGGCTCACCGCCCTCCAGTACGGCCACCACCGAGTTCGTCGTGCCGAGATCGATACCGACCGCACGCCCCATGACGTGCCTCCTGTCCCATGAGTAGGCCCGCTCACGTTGTCCTGGTATCCAGCACAAAACTTGAGCGGGCCTATGTCAAGGGGGCCTGGGTCAGGCCAGCTTGGCCGTCAGCGTGATCGTCGTGCCGGTGAGCGCCTGGCTGACCGGGCAGTTCTTCTTGGCGTCCTCGGCGGCCGCCTGGAAGCCCTGGTCGTCCAGGCCGGGCACGGTGCCCTCGACGATCAGGTGGATGCCGGTGATGCCCTCGCCCGGCTGGAACGTGACGTCCGCGGAGGTGACCAGCTTGGTGGGCGGGGTGCCCGCACCGGCCAGGCCGTGCGACAGGGCCATGGAGAAGCAGGACGAGTGCGCGGCCGCGATCAGTTCCTCGGGGCTCGTCTTGCCGTTCGCCTGCTCGGCGCGGGACGGCCAGGACACCGGCTGCTGGCCGATGCCGGACGAGTCGAAGGTGACGGTGCCGCTGCCCTCGAGCAGGTTGCCTTCCCAGACCGTGTGGGCGGAGCGCGTGGTTGCCACGGTGGTTCCTTTCCGGATGTGTGTGTCTGTGCCCACCATCCGATCACAAACGGCGCCGTGAAGCGCGCCAACCGGCCCCGGAACCCCGCGTCAGCGCACCTGGAACACCGGCCCCCGGGCGGTGAACGGCAGCCGGGCGCCCGGCGGCAGCAGATACGCGTGCTCGCGCGCGACCCGCAGCACGTCGCACGCGCCGTCCGTGATGATCAGCACCGGCGCGGCGGGCGGGAAGTCGTCGGCGCGGCGCAGCAGGTCGATGCCCGGCTGCAGGACGGTGCCGCCGCGCCCCTTCACCCGGACCCGGCCCGCGATCTCCGTCGCCGGGAGGTAGCCGGCGTCGTACGCGGTGGCGTCGCAGAAGACGACCCGGGCGGCGGGTACGTCGCGGGACTGCGCGTACGAGGCGATGGCGCCCAGCGCTTTGCCGAGCAGGGCGCGGCTCATCGACCCGGAGGTGTCCAGGACGACGCCGAAGGTGCAGCGGGCGACCTCCTCGGGCGGGAAGTAGCGGCCCGCGCGCGGGATGCCCGGGGTGGAGGCCTGGCGGCGCGCCGGACGGGAGTAGGACCGCAGGGGCTCGGGCCGGGGCACGAACTCGTCGAACCAGCGCGCCAGCCGGGCGTCCCACGGCACCGGCGGATGGGACAGGGCCCGGATCTCCTCGACCAGCCCGGACGGCAGGAGGCCGCGCTCCTGCGCGTGATGCAGCTCGAAGCCCTGGACGAGGCCGCGCCGGTAGAACTCGTCGAGGTCCACGAAGTCCCTCACGGGGCCCAGGGGTTCGCCGAGGACGTCGCCGCGCCCCTTGCCGCGCGGCGTCGCGAGGCGGCGCCGGGTCCGCAGGTCCGTGGCGATCCGGTCGTACACCTCCTCGGCCGACAGACCGCTCAACTCCGGGTCGTACAACAGCCCTTCCGGCATCTCGCCGATCCGCATCTCGCGCAGCCAGCCGTTGATGACGTAGTCCGCGGCCACGTTGAACAGATACGGGTCGCGGGCCCCGCACCGGTCGCCGTGGCGCAGCGCGGCGTGCAGCATCTCGTGGCCGAGGACGAACCGCCACTCCTCGTCGGAGTACCGCTTGAGCGGGTTGACGTAGATCTCGCCGAGGTCGGGGGCGACGGCGGCGATCGCGATGTCGTGCGCCCGGGCCAGCTCCGCGTCGGCGACGAGGGTCATGCCCGCCGCGATCCCGCCGAGCAGCGGGTACGAGGAGACGAACCAGCTCAGGGCGCGCTCCCAGGGCCGCAGCGGCACCCGCGCCCCGCCGAGCTCGTCGCGCCGGCCCCCGGCGACGTCCATGGCCGCCGACACCGTGCGGGTCAGGGCGTGCGCGAAGACCTCCTGCCAGTCCTTGGCCGGCCCGTGCCAGGCGGGCCACGGCGCGAGCACCTGGTCGGCGTGGTCGGGGCCGCCCGCGCCGCAGTGGGCGTACTCGGGCGGGATGCCGTCGCGGCGCCAGCGCGCGGCGAGCTGCTCCTCGTCGCCGCCGGGGAACACCGTGGGCAGCTCGTCGGGCGGGCGGCCCACCGGGAACGTCTGCTGGAAGCGGTGCACGACGACGCAGCGCGCCGCCAGTTCGTACGCGTCGGGCTGCACGCGCCTGCCCCCGGCGGCCGGCACGTGCCCGAAGCCGAGGTGCAGCAGGCAGTGCGCGAGCGCCCAGGCCCACTCGGCGGGTTCGGCCCGGCGGGTGGGGTGGACGTGCACGCGGCCGTTCGAGTCGACGTGCGCCCAGCCGTTCGGCGGGGCCGCCCGGCAGCCGGCCCGGCAGAACTCGGCGTCGAGCGAGCCGAGCGCCGGATTGGCCCGGACCGTCGCACGTCCCTTGAGGTAGGCCTCGGTTGCCGGGTCGGGGCGGTCCTGCGCGGTCTTCTTCCGGGTCCGGCTCACCGGCGGGCCTCCACCAGGCGGGGCATGTCGCGGGCCGCCTCCACGAGGAACCAGGCGGGCAGCAGCGGATGGCCGTCGGCGTCGTCGGCGATGACGGTCTGGGCGACCTCGACGGAGATCTCGGCGAGCTGCACGAGCAGCGACTTGGCGCGGAAGGCCGTCTGGCGGACCGCGGGCGAGGCGTGCTCCTTGGACGCCGGGAGGTCCTTGGCGAGGCGGCCGCGGAACGAGTCGGCGAGGTAGTACAGCAGGTCGCGGTCCTCGACGCGGTGCGGCCAGCGGGCGTCGCCCCTGAGGATCGAGTCGAGGCCGAACCGGCTGCGGACGATCTTCGCGTAGCCGCAGAACGCCACCGCGTGGGCGGGGGTGAGCGTGCCGTGCGCGAGGATCCGCAGCGTGTCCTCGTCGAGCGTCGGGCCGAAGCTGTGCAGCGCGTCGGAGAGCATGTGCCAGGAACGGGGCGTGGAGAACGGCTCCTCGGTCTTCGGCGGCTTCGACCACAGGTGGTCGGGGCGGTCGGTGAGGTGGTCGCGGATCCACGGGTGGATGCCGGCGCCGGCCGCCCAGGCCAGCCAGTCCGTGGCGGACACCTGGAGGTGCACGTGGGTGAGCCGGTTGACCAGGGCGGAGGCGATGGGGCGGGCCAGCGCGTTGTCGGTGGCGCGGTTGCCCGCGCCGATCACGATCGAGCCCTCGGGCAGCTCGTAGTTCCCGATCCGGCGGTCCAGGATCAGCGAGTAGAAGGCCTTCTGCACGTCGGGCGTCGCCGCGTTCAGCTCGTCCAGGAACAGGCAGTACGGTTCGTCGCGCGCGATGGCCTCGGGCGGGCAGAACACGGACCGCCCGTCGCGGATCTGCGGCACCCCGATGAGGTCCTCCGGCGCCAGCTGCGTGCCGAGCAGGCTCACGCACTCCAGACCCAGCGAGTCGGCGAAGGCACGCACCAGCGACGACTTGCCGATGCCGGGCGCGCCCCAGATGAAGACCGGCCGCACGGTGGCGAGACCGAGCAGCAGTTCCGGGATGCGGGA
>NZ_JAMOLN010000137.1 GCF_024448165.1 Streptomyces longispororuber | reverse complement strand
GCCCGCCCCCTCTCCGAGTGGCCGGTGTCGCGAATCCGGTGGGCCGGGGCGATCCGCTGGAGGCCGCGTACTTGCTGGCCTCGCGGTACGGGATGCGGGCCGAGGACGCGTACGACGCGGTGAGTTCGGCGGCGCGGGCGGCGCTCGGGCTGCCGGAGGTGCGGGTGGAGGCGGGGTTCCCCGCGGAGCTGCTCGCGGTGCGGGGCGACCGGCTGGCGGGGGCGCTGTCGCTCGCGTACAGCCGGATCGTCGTGCACCGGGGGCGGGTCGTGGCACGGACCAGCGCGGTGCGGGAGTACTGCGACTCGGCCGCCGCGGTCGCGCTCGACCTGCCGCGGCAGGGGCGGGCGGCCAAGCACGGGGGCGGCGGGCCCGCGTAGCCGCCTCCCGCGTTCCTTCGCGTGCGCGCGCGTGCTCACCCGTGGGCGAACACGCGCGCGCACGTACTGACTTGATGGGCCGTCAGAAGTCGTCGTCCAGCGGGTCGAAGGAGTCCGAGCCGCCGGCGCCGGCTCCGAACGGGCCGCCCAGCATGAGCCCGTCAGGGGAGACTTCGGTGGCGCCCGACGGGGCCTTCAGGACGTCGGAGCCGGCCTCGCCGAACTTCATGTAGAGCGGCACCTTCGCGCCCCGGGAGTCGTCCGCCAGGGTCGCGACGTCCAGGGAGACGCGGGTCAGGGCGCCGTCCTTGATGGCGAAGTCGACGGCCACCTTCTTGTTCGGCGCGTCCTTGAGGTCCTTGGCGGTGGGGAGTTCGGCGCCTTCGGGCAGCTCGTCGGCGAGCGGGCGCAGCCGGTCGAAGACGTCGGTCAGGAGCGCGCGGAAGGACGCCTTGGCGGTGACGTGGTCGGTGCCGTTCTTGGTGCCCTTGTCGGTGAAGGTCACGTTGCGCGTGAGGGCACCGCGTACGGCCTTCATGATCTTCTTCTGGGTCGCGGAGTCCAGGGAGTCGGACGACGCCTTCTTGTCGTTCTTGCCGCTCTCGCCGTTCTTGCCGCTCCCGGCGGCGCCGCTCTCCTTGAGGCCCTCGGTGAGGTCGTCGGTCCTGAACTTGACCCACTTGCCCTCGACGACGTTCCGCAGGGCCTCGCCCTCCTCGCCCTTGGGGAGCTCGTCGGCGGTGGGTGCCGGGAAGCCCGCGAGCTTCGAGAAGGCGTCCAGGTTCATGCGGTAGTACGTGAAGTCGCCGACGAGGCGGTACTCCGCGAGCATGCCGTCCGGGCCCGTCACCTTCAGGCCCGCGCCGACGATGTCCTTCTCGCCCGAGTCGGCCAGCGGCTTCTTGGAGCGCACGGAGAAGCTGATGCGGGACTGTGTGAACGCCTTGGCCATCTGCGGCGGCAGCGGCTCCTCGTCGGACTGCGCGAGCTTCGTGAGGGCCGCGGGCGTGGCGTCGAGGCCCAACTCCAGGGACAGCGAGGTGCGTTCGCCCAGCTTGTCCGCGGCGCGGTCGATCTTCTGGGCCGCGGTGAGGTTCTCGACGGTGCCGCAGGCCGCGGTCGTCGCGAGCAGCAGGACGGTGCAGCCCGCCGCGGTGAGGGTGGTGGTACGTATGACGTTGATGTCCGGCTCCCGTGTTCCACCGCGGCCGGGATGGAGCCGCGGTACCCATGTGACCCGCGAGCCGCCCACATGGTTGCGCGGTGAACTGTTCGCGTCGGGCGTACGGTCGGAGACATGCGCATTGTCATTGCTGGGGGTCATGGTCAGATCGCGCTGCGGCTGGAGCGGCTGCTCTCCGCGCGCGGGGACGAGGTCGCAGGGATCATCCGCAGGCCCGAGCAGGGTGACGACCTGCGGGCCGCCGGTGCGGAGCCGGTCCTGTGCGACCTGGAGTCGGCGTCCGTGGAGGAGGTCGCGGCGCATCTGCAGGGCGCGGACGCGGCCGTCTTCGCGGCGGGCGCCGGTCCGGGCAGCAGCGTCGACCGCAAGGACACCGTGGACCGGGACGCCGCCGTGCTGTTCGCGGACGCGGCGGAGCGGGCCGGGGTGCGGCGGTACGTCGTGGTGTCGTCGATGGGCGCGGACGCCGCGCACCAGGGCGACGACGTCTTCGACGTCTATCTGCGGGCCAAGGGCGCGGCGGACGACAACGTACGCGCGCGTGCCGGCCTGGACTGGACGGTCCTGCGGCCCGGGCAGCTGACGAACGACGCCGGCAAGGGGCTCGTCCGTCTGGAGGCCTCCACCGGGCGCGGGCCCGTGCCGCGCGACGACGTGGCCGCGGTCCTGGCGGAGCTGGTGGACACGCCGGCCACGGCCGGGCTCACCCTGGAACTCGTCTCGGGCTCCGCCCCTGTGTCGGTCGCGGTGAAGTCGGTCGCCGGCAACTGATCCCGTACGGTCCCGGCGGCGCGCCACGACACTGCCGGGAGGGCCTCGGGACAGCGGCGTCCTCAGAGCAGCGGCGCCCTCAGAACAGCGGCATCTGGCCGGGCACGTGCGGCACGACGTAGCCGTCGAGCGCGTCCTGGACCGCGCCGAGCTGGGCCTGGCGGCGGGAGCCGGGGCAGGAGACGAGCTCGCCCGCGGCGCGGGCCCCGGGCGGGTCGTGGCGGGCGAAGCGGCCCCCGACGACGGCGATCTCGCGGCGGCACTCGGGGCAGTTTCGGCGGCGGGATGTGGTCGGCATGGGTTCAGTCTGCGCGGTGATCGGCGCGGGCACACGGTGAAACCCCCTCAGGAGCGTTCCTGAGGGGGTTTCCCTGGGGCGGGACCGGGCGGGGGTCGCCAAGGGCTTGGCCGGGGTCTGGCCGCGATGATCGCGCGCAGCGGCAGGCGTCGGTGGACGGGCTCCGGGCGCGGTTGACGCAGGCGTGGCCGGTCGGCCGGTCACCGGCTACCGGGCGGGTGGTTCGTCGGCGACGGTGGGCGCCCAGAGCGTCGCCGCCGAGAGGAGCGCGATCGCGGCGGCGCCCAGGAGCACGGGGACGTTGCCGAGCCACGCCGCCAGCGCGCCGCCCGCGAGGGCGCCGAGCGGGACGGTCGTCAGGAGAACCGCCTGGACGAGGCCCGCGACGCGTCCCTGCATGTCCTTCGGGGTGACCAGTTGCTGGGTGGTCGTCATGGAGACCATCCACACGGTGCCGGTCAGCCCGTACGCCACCTGGTGGGCGAGCAGCAGCGCGAAGCCCGCGCCCAGCGAGGCGGCCGGGATCAGGAACACCGCCGCACCCGCCGCGAGGCCGCACACCTGCGTGGCCCGCCACAGCCCCGCCGTGCGCGCGAAGCGTCCGGCGAGCAGCGCCCCGGCGACCGTGGCGGCGCTGTACACGGCGTACGTGGCGCCCAGCTGCCAGGCGGGGAGATCCAGTTCACGGGTGGCGTAGAAGACGTAGAGCGCGGTGGCGGCGCCGCTGCCGAGGTTCAGGCCCGTGCCCGAGAGGACCATGCGGCGCAGGCGCGGTGCGGCGCGGACGACGGCGAGGCCGGAGCGCAGCGACTCCAGCGGGGACATCGCGGCGGCCTTCAGCCGTACGTTCAGGGCGGCCGGCAGGGCGAGCACGAACAGCGCCTCCACGGCGTACGCGGCGGCGCCCGCGAACAGCGCGGGGGCCGGTCCGACGAGCCCGACCAGTACGCCGCCGAGCGCGGGCCCGCCGATCTGTCCGCTCGTCCGGGCCGCGGTCAGCGCCGAGTTGGCGCCCAGAAGCCCGTCGGGGCCGACGACGCGGGGCAGCGCGGCCTGGAGCCCGACCGAGAGCGTGAAGGTGAGGGCGCCGGAGACGACGGCGACGCCGTACAGATGCGGCCGGGTGAGCTGGCCCGCCGCGTCCGCGAGCGGCACCGAGCCGACGACGAGGGCCTGCGCCGCCGTCACCACGACGAGCAGACCGCGCAGCGGGACGCGGTCGACGAGCACCCCGGCCAGCGGACTCAGGAGCGCGCCGGGCAGATAGGTCAGCGCGAGCAGCGCGGCCGCCCCGAACGGTCCGGCGCCGAGCCCCGTCACGGCCAGCAGCGCCAGCGCGAGCGCGGTGATCTGCCGCCCCAGCGAGCTGGCGATCTGCTCGCCGCACAGCAGCACGAAGGGGCGGTGCCGCCACAGTGGGACGGTGCCCGCTTCCGTTGTCGTTCCGGTGCCCTTGCCAGGGGCGGTGGTCACCCGTCAGATCCCCGTGCAGGGCACGGGCCAGCGGCGCAGTCGTGGGGGCAGCGCCACCGCCCACCCGTCGACGACGAGCGCGAGCCGCTCCTCGGCGAGCAGCCCCGCGGCCTCCTGGTGGACGGCGTCGAGCGCGTCGAGCGGCGTGGCCTCGTGGAGCGCGTCGAAGGCGGCGAGCAGGTCGGGGTGGTCGAGGGTGAACCGGGCGGAGGCGGGGCGCTCCCTGCGGTCCATGACGGTCACGAAGTCCGGGCCGCGGCGGTGGTAGAGCATTCCGTAGGCGTGCCCGTCCCGCCAGGACGTCAACCCGGCCGGTTCGTCCGGGTGTTGGGCGGGCGGCGGCAGATGGCGCAGGGCGCGCAGCGCGGCCGGGTCATACGTACCACTTGTGGCGTCATACGTATCACTGCTGCCGTCCGCATCACTGCTGCCGTCGGACGCGGGCCGCAAGAGGTCGGACGCGGGCCGTGCGACGTCATACGTGACACGCAGCCCGAGGCTCAGGCACTCGCGCAGGAACTGGACGGCCTGCGTGACGGCGCGGCCGTCCCCGTGCAGCGGCAGCGGATCGGTGACGTGGACGTCGGTGCCCGTGACCCGGTGCGGGACGGTGGTGGGCAGCGCGGTCATCCGGCCACCGCCTCGCGGTCGACGCGGACCGGGACGGAGCGGGTGGGCAGGGCCACGTGCGTGCGGCCGTCGCCGTCCCGGAAGAGCAGGCCGAGGCCGACCGCCTCGGTGAGCCACTCCCCCAACTCCTCCAGGGAGACGTCGTGTTCGTCGCCCGTGAGTCTGCGGTGCAGGGCGGGGGCCGTGCGGCCGTCCTCCAGGTGGCGCAGGGCGGCCGCCTGCCAGCCGGTGAACCAGTAGGTGCGCTGCGGCCAGCCCTGGCGCTGGTCGTGGACGAGCAGCGTGCCCTCGTCCTCGCCGGCCGTCTCCATGACCAGCGTCGAGTCGCCGTGCCCGGCCCGCCACTGCGCGACGGCCCGCAGCAGCGCGGCCTCGGTCGCGCCGCCGATGCCCGCGTCCTCGGTGTCGAACAGGTAGACCAGATCGGCCAGCTCGTCCTCGGGCAGCTCGTAGACGTGCTGGTACATCGCCGCGGGGCGGCGCTTGCCGAAACCGAGGCCGGGGTCGGTGAAGTGCGGGCTGAACCGCTCCAGTTGGATGCGGTGGGCGCCGCCCGGGGGCTGGAGGTGGACGAGCGCGGGCAACTGGTCGAGCACGCGCGCGTAGTCCTCCGTCGTCTCGCCCGGGAAGCCGTACAGGTAGTTCCAGGTGCAGGTGATCGCGTGGTTGTCGAACTCGCGCAGCGTACGGATGTTGCGGGCGCCGCTGACGCCCTTGTCCATGAGGTCCAGGACGCGGCTGCTGAGGCTCTCGATGCCGGGCTGCAACAGGACGGCGCCCGCGGCGCTCAGCTGGGCGATCTGCTCCCGGTTGAGGTTGGACTTCACCTCGTAGTGCATCCGCAGGTCCCAGCCGCTGTCGGCGGCGCGCGGCAGGAAGTCCTTGAAGTACGCCATGTCGATGATGTTGTCGACGGTCACCACGTCGAGGATGCGGTGGCGGCGCACGAGCCGGTCGATCTCGCTCCACAGCCGCTCGCCGGGCTTGGCCCGGAAGGCCATGGCGGTGCCGTTGAGGCCGCAGAAGGTGCAGTGGTGCTTCTCGCCCCACCAGCAGCCGCGCGCGCCCTCGACGACCAGTTTCGGATAGACGTACTCGATGACGGGGGACGCCTCGATCTCCGCCTGCCATTGGTCGTAGTCGGGCGAGGGGATGTCTGCGGGAGCCACGGTCCGATGCGATTCGGTGTTGGCGCGAGACACTCGCTGCCCGTCGACCGACCCGTCCGGGCCGTCGCCCTCGTGGCCGCCCCGCCCGCGACCCCGGCCGCCCCGGTCGTCCCACCAGCACAGGCCCGGCACGTCGGCGGGCGGTGTGCCCGCGTCGAGGTGGGCGAGGAGGGCGGGGAACGCGTACTCCCCCTCGCCGCGCACGACGTGGTCGACGTAGGGGTGGTTGCGGTGCAGGGCATGGCCCATGACGCCGTCGCAGTTGCTGCCGCCGAAGACGATCGTCAACTCCGGGCGGTGGCGCTTGAGTTCACGGGCGAGGGCGAGCGAGGGAACGTTCTGCATGAAGGTGCTGGTGAACCCGACGACGTCGGGATCATGGGCGAGCACGTCGCTCGCGCAGCGCCGGACGTACTCGGCGGCATGGACCCGCATCTCGGTGACGGTGTCGATCGTGTCGCCGCACAGTTCGCGACTACGGGCGTAGTCCTGGAGCCGGGCGACGCCCCAGTCGTCGTCCTCGTACAGCACGCCGGAGAAGACCCAGTCGCCGAGCCCGTGGAAGATCGAGTCGCTGCCGATCGCCTCGTAGTCGCCGGGCCGCAGCCGTCCGCCGGAGCGTTCGAGGAGGAACTCCGCCCAGCGCAGCGAACCGTGGAACTCGCGCACCTCGTCGTCCGGGCGGACCTGCCGCAGGAGTTGATGCAGCAGGCCCACCTGGAGGGAGGGCAGATCGATCGGGTGCCAGGGCATGGTCACCAACTGAACGCGCATACCGCCCCCTCCGTGGCCGCTCAGCGGGTCGGCCGCTTCTCCATCACGGCCGGCCTGCGGTTGGTGCGCTCTTCCTCACGGATCACGGTCTTCTTGATCTCCATGCCGCCCCCTCGGACCCTCGGACTGTCGAAGGAGTGCCGATCCCGACCCTCAGAGATCGAACACCCGTATGCCATAAGGCGATTCACCCTATGGGCGCCCCATGCGTCACACAAGACTGTGCGGGCCCCAGCACCCACGGGCGACGGGTGACGGGTGACGGGTGACGGGTGACGGGTGACGGGTGACGGGCGCCAGGAAAGCACTGGACGCGGTCGCAGACCCCCAAGTAGACCCGTACGGCATGAGTGATCAAGCCTTGCCGCAGCCCGACGCCACCGCCACCCCGGCCGACGCCACCGCCACCCCGGCCGACGCCGCCTCCGTCCCGGCCACTTCCACCCCGGCAGCCTCCGCCTCCGCCCTGCTGGCCGCTCAGGCCCTCCGCCTGATCGAGGGGCGCTTCCCGGACGCCCTGGGCGCCGTCCTCGGCGGCTCCGCCTCCCGGGGCACGGCGCGCGCGACCAGCGACCTGGACCTGGCGGTCCTGCTGCCCGACACGGGCACCAGCCGGCGCGAGGTGATCCGCCACGAGGGCCGTCCCGCGGAACTGTTCCTGCACACCCGCGCCGACGTCCCGGGCTTCTTCGAGCGCGACCGGCTGCTGCGCCGCGGCACGATCCTCTTCATCTACGACCAGGGCATCCCGTTGCTCGACCGCGAGGGCGACCTGGCCCGGGTACGGGACCGGGCCCGCGCCCTCCTCGCGGCCGGTCCTGCCCCGCTGACCGGGGCCGAGCGCGAGCGCAGCCGCTACGTCCTGACCTGCTTCCTCGACGACCTCCTCGACACCCCGCCGACCGAGCGCTACGAGCAGCTCGCGACGGCCGACTTCGTGCTCCGCGAGGCGGCGCACCTGCTCACCGCCCACCACGGCGCCTGGACCGGCATCGGCCGCTGGCTGCCGCGCCGGCTCCTCGCCGCCGACCCGGAACGCGGCGAGGCCCTCCTCGCCGGCCACCGGGCGGTCGCGGAGCGGGCCGGGACGGCACCGCTGGCCGCTGCGGTGAAGAAGGTGCTCGCTCTGGTCGGGGGCCCGCTGCGCGAAGGCTACGTACAGGCCCGCTGACCGCCCGAACCACCGGCATCACTCCTGGTCAGAGGGTTTGAGGGGGGGTGATGTGCCGTCCGGTCCGCGTGCGACACTCCTGGCCTGACTACCGGAGGGGCGGGGCACGTGGAGAAGTCCGAGGCGAAGAGGCTGCTGGGGCAGGCCAGAGAGGCGTGGGACGCGGAGGAGTGGCTGCGCTCCGCCCAGCTGTACGAGCAGGTTCTCGCGCACTACCCGGACGAGAAGCCCAGCGCGGACTGGTGGTACGACGCCGCCCTGGCGTACAAGTTCCTGCGCGACTGGCCGAAGGCCCACGAGCTGGGCCGGGAGGCCGCCGCCCGCGCGCCCCGCGGCGAGCAGGACCCGGCGTTCTGGAACCTGGGGGTCGCGGCCACCATCCAGCGCGACTGGGCCACCGCGCGCGATGCCTGGGAGGGCTTCGGCATCCCCGTGCCGGAGGGCGAGGGCGAGATCAACGGCGCGTTCGGTCCGGCGTGCGTGCGGCTGCACACGGACGGCGAGCGGGAGGTCGTCTGGATCCAGCGGCTCTGTCCCACGCGCGGGCGCGTGATGAACGTGCCGGCGTCCAAGGGCCGGCGGTTCGGCGAGATCGTCGTGCACGACGGGGAGCCGACGGGCGAGCGGACCTTCGAAGGGCAGCGGGTCGCGGTCTTCGACGAGCTGCTGCTCTTCGAGCCCTCCCCGCTGCCGACGCTGCATGTCACCGTCAACGCGCCGGAGGCGTCCGACGTGGAGGCCCTGGTCTCGTCGTTCTTCGACCAGGACTTCGGCGCCGAGGCGGCCAGCAGCTTCCACGTGCTCTGCGCCTGCTGCAGCGAGGGCACGGTCGACTGGGACGAGGCCAGCAGGCCGGCCCACGGCGGCTCCCAGGAGATCTGGCTCGCCGCGCCCCAGGAGGAGGCCGGACGGCTGCTCGACGCGTGGGCCGCGGGTGGCGGGCGCACCTGGAGCGATCTGCGGCCTGTGGACTGAACGGGCCGGCCGGAACCGACCGGCCTGACCGGACCGACCGGACCGACCGGACCGGCCTGACCGGACCGACCGGACCGACCGGACCGCGCGGGGACGCCCCTGGCTCCCCGCGCCACGCCCCGGCAGACCTCCGGACACGACGAAGCCCCCTCCGGAATCCGGAGGGGGCTTCCCCCAAGTGTGGCGGCGCCAGGATTCGAACCTGGGAAGGCTGAGCCGGCAGATTTACAGTCTGCTCCCTTTGGCCGCTCGGGCACACCGCCTTGGGTTTGCTGCCGTGAGACCCGCTCTGGGCGGTGCTCGGTGGCAACGACGTAAACAATACCCGATGGACAGGGGTGCTTCGCCACCCGATTGATCGACGGCCGGGCCCCGGGCGGTGGCTAGGCTTTGCCCATGGTGCGGAGCCCCGGTGCGCACCCGGCCTGAACCCGATGTGCACCCGATCGGGTTCCCGGCCCATCACCGATACAACCCCGATACAAGGAGCCACAGGACATGGCCGACTCCAGTTTCGACATCGTCTCGAAGGTCGAGCGGCAGGAGGTCGACAACGCCCTCAACCAGGCCGCCAAGGAAATCGCCCAGCGCTACGACTTCAAGAACGTCGGCGCCTCCATCTCCTGGTCCGGCGAGAAGATCCTGATGGAGGCCAACTCCGAGGAGCGGGTCAAGGCCATCCTCGACGTCTTCCAGTCCAAGCTGATCAAGCGCGGCATCTCGCTGAAGTCGCTGGAGGCCGGTGAGCCGCAGCTGTCCGGCAAGGAGTACAAGATCTTCGCCTCCATCGAGGAGGGCATCTCCCAGGACAACGCCAAGAAGGTGGCGAAGATCATCCGCGACGAGGGCCCGAAGGGCATCAAGGCGCAGGTGCAGGGTGAGGAGCTGCGCGTCAGCTCCAAGAGCCGCGACGACCTGCAGACCGTGATCGCGCTGCTCAAGGGCAAGGACTTCGACTTCGCGCTGCAGTTCGTGAACTACCGGTAGGTCTCCGCCTGCCCGTCGCACGGAAGACGGAAGGACGGAAGGCGACAAGGAGGGGCGGTACCCGGCCGGGTACCGCCCCTCCTTGTCGCCGGTTTCGTTACCGGTCTCGCTGCCGGTCCTGGTCAGGCCACGCCTCAGCGGCGGCTTCGGGAGTCGCCGAAGAAGATCCGGTAGACGATCAGGAGCACCAGGGCGCCGCCGATCGAGGCGACCCAGGTGGCGCCGTCGTAGAAGTCCTTGGAGATCGGCCGGTCGAGCCACTCCGCCGATATCCATCCGCCGATGAAGGCTCCCGCCACGCCGATCAGGGTGGTGCCGATCAGGCCGCCCGGGTCCCGCCCCGGTAGCAGGAACTTGGCGACGGCACCGGCGAGCAGGCCCAGGATGATCCAGCTGATGATGCCCATGCCGTGTACTGCCCTTCTGTTGTGCGGCGTTGCCGTGCAGTGGCGCTGCCTTGATCCACTGTTGCCCTGAAAGACGACAAGTAGGCGTGACCTGGTTGCGACAGCTTTCTCACAGCCTTCTAGGGTGCGGGCCATGACACAGCCGGGAGCTTCTGGGGCTTCGCTGCGCAGGGCGTTGGGCGTACGGGACGCGGTGGTGATCGGCCTCGGTTCGATGGTCGGCGCCGGCGTCTTCGCGGCGCTCGGTCCCGCGGCGCGCGCGGCCGGTTCGGGCCTGTTCCTCGCGCTCGCGGTGGCGGCCGTGGTGGCGTACTGCAATGCGATGGCGTCGGCGCGGCTCGCCGCCCGCTACCCCGTGTCCGGGGGCACGTACGTGTACGGGCGGGAGCGACTGGGGCCGTTCTGGGGGTACTTGGCGGGCTGGGCGTTCGTCGTCGGCAAGACGGCGTCGTGCGCGGCGATGGCGCTGACCGTGGGCACGTACGTGTGGCCGGGGCAGGCGCACGCGGTGGCGGTCGCGGCCGTGGTGGCGCTGACTGCCGTGAACTGCCTGGGGGTTGAGAGGTCGGCGCGGCTGACGCGGATGGCGGTCGCCGTCGTGCTCGGGGTGCTGGCGGCCGTCGTGGTGGCCTGTGCGGGCTCGGGAGACGCGGAGGGCGGGCGGCTCGCACCGGGGCTCTCCGAGGGCGTGAGCGGCGTGCTGAGCGGGGCGGGGCTGCTGTTCTTCGCGTTCGCCGGGTACGCGCGCGTGGCGACGCTCGGCGAGGAGGTGCGCGACCCGGCGCGGACCATTCCGCGGGCGATCCCGGTGGCGCTGGGGATCGCGCTGGTCGTGTACGCCGCCGTGGCCGCGGCGGCCGTCGCCGCGCTCGGGGTGGACGGGCTGGCGGCAGCCGCGGCTCCGCTGGCGGACGCCGTGCGGGCGGCGGGCGTCGAGGGGCTGGTGCCGGTGGTGCGGGCGGGGGCGGCGGTGGCGGCGCTCGGGTCGCTGCTCGCGCTGGTCCTGGGCGTCTCGCGGACGACGCTCGCGATGGCGCGGGACGGGCACCTGCCCGGCGCGCTGGCGGCCGTGCACCCCCGCTTCCGGGTGCCCGTGCGGGCGGAGCTCGCCGTGGGTGCGGTGGTGGCCGTGATGGCCGCTGTCGGGGATGTGCGCGGCGCGATCGGGTTCTCGTCGTTCGGCGTGCTGGTCTACTACGCGATCGCCAACGCCTCGGCGTGGACGCTGAGTCCGGCCCCGCGGGCGCGCGCACTGCCCGCGCTCGGGGCCGTGGGATGCGTGGCGCTCGCCTGCGCGCTGCCGGTGACGTCGGTGGTGGCGGGCGCCGGCGTGCTCGCCGTGGGGGTGCTCGCCTACGGGGTACGCAAGCGAGTCGCGTAGCCCTGCCTACTGGCATGCAGGGGCCACCTGCCGCACAGGGCCTTCTAGCGCGTCGCGAACGACTGGTCCGTGCGCACGATGTCGCGGCCGAGCGGCATCAGCGACACCGGGATCAACTTGAAGTTGGCGATGCCGAACGGGATGCCGATGATCGTCACGCACAGCGCGATGCCCGTGAAGATGTGCGCCAGGGCCAGCCACCAGCCCGCGAGGATCAGCCACAGCACGTTGCCGATGCAGGACGGCGCGCCCGCGTCCCTGCGCTCGACCGTCGTGTACCCGAAGGGCCACAGGGCGTAGATGCCGATCCTGAAGGCGGCGATCCCGAAGGGGATGCCGATGATCGTGATGCACAGCAGCAGGCCCGCGAGCAGGTAGCCGAGGAACAGCCAGAAGCCGCTGAGGACCAGCCAGATGACGTTCAGGATTGTCTTCACTGCTGTCGACCTGCCATCTGCTCGAGCCGGGCGATCCGCTCCGCCATCGGCGGGTGCGTGGAGAACATCTTCGACATTCCCTGACCGGGACGGAAGGGGTTGGCGATCATCATGTGGCTCGCCGTCTCGATGCGCGGCTCGGGCGGCAGCGGCAGCTGCTTCACTCCGGCGTCGAGCTTGCGCAGGGCGCTGGCCAGGGCCAGCGGGTCCCCGGTCAGCTGGGCGCCGGAGGCGTCCGCCTCGTACTCCCGGGAGCGGCTGATGGCGAGCTGGATGAGGGAGGCGGCGAGCGGGCCCAGGATCATGATCAGGAGCATCCCGAAGAGGCCGGGGCCGTCGTCGTCGTTCGAGCGGCCGACCGGGATCAGCCACGCGAAGTTGACCAGGAACATGATCACGGAGGCGAGGGCGCCGGCGACCGACGAGATCAGGATGTCGCGGTTGTAGACATGGCTGAGCTCGTGCCCGATGACGCCTCTCAGCTCGCGCTCGTCCAGGATGCGCAGGATTCCCTCGGTGCAGCACACGGCGGCATTGCGCGGGTTGCGGCCCGTCGCGAACGCGTTCGGCGCCTCCGTCGGGGAGATGTACAGGCGCGGCATGGGCTGGCGGGCCTGCGTGGAGAGCTCGCGCACCATGCGGTAGAGCGCGGGCGCCTCGAACTCACTGACGGGGCGGGCGCGCATCGCGCGCAGGGCCAGCTTGTCGCTGTTCCAGTACGCGTACGCGTTCGTCCCGATCGCGATGACGAGGCCGATGACCAGCCCCATTCGGCCGAAGAAACTGCCGATGACGATGATGAGGGCGGAAAGTCCCCCGAGGAGTACGGCGGTCTTCAGCCCATTGTGCCGGCGGTGCACGGTACGCCCTCCTGATGGTGCGCAGGGGAACCCACTGCTTGCTGTCTTGCTGTTCCACTGGGGTGCGCGGCGGTGCGCGCCTCCATGTCCAGTGGACCCTCCCGTACTGGTCAACGCCAGACGAGCAGGACTAGTTCCCTTGTGCGCGCCCGGCGGGCGGTGCGCCGCTGTAGGCCGTACGGGTCAGCGCTGCTCTGGCACCATGCCCGCGAGTTCCAGGGCGACCGGGTCGGCCTTGATCTCACTGGTGCAGTTCGGGCAGCGCGTGGCGATGCCGGGGATCTGGCTGTAGCAGCGGGGGCAGTCGCGCAGGGCGGCCTTGATGTCGACCGGCTTGCCGCGGTCCATGCGCGTCTGGAGCTTCATCATCGGGACGACGACCACGAAGTAGAGCACCGCCGCGGTGATCACGAAGGCGATGGCCGCGCTCACGAACTTGCCGTACGGGAAGTCGGTGCCCTCGACCGTGAAGTGCGCCTTGCTGAAGTCACCGGTCGAGCGGGTCGCGAGGCCGATCAGCGGGGCGATGAACGCCGTACTGAAACCGGTGACCACCGCGGTGAAGGCGGAACCGACGGCGAGGCCGATGGCCATCGTCACGATGTTCCCGCGGAGTATGAAGTCCTTGAACCCGCTCAGCACGGCGTCTGTCTCCTTGAAGGTGGGGCGTTTCCTGGTGCCGTACGAGGGTGCCTAGAAGAGGCCCGTCGAGGCAAAACGCAGGACCAGTTGCGGCGCGCCGGACAGGGCCACGCCGATGACGGCCGTCACGGCGATGGCCGCGGTGAGCGGCACGGAGGTGCGGTACGCCACCGGCTCGCCCTCGGGGGCCCGGAAGAGGGTCGCGGTCCACTGAAGGTAGTAGTAGAGCGCGATCACGACGTTCACGGCCATGACGACGGCCAGCCAGCCAAGGCCGGCGTCGACGGCGGCGGAGAAGACGGTGACCTTCGCGAACAGGCCGATGATGCCCGGCGGCAGGCCCGCCAGGCAGAGCAGGAAGAAGCCCAGGACGAGCGCGGCGAGCGGGCGCGAGGCGTACAGGCCGCGGTAGTCGACGAGGCGGTTGAGCGGCTTCGTCCGGGCGACGAGGGCGGCCACGGCGAAGGCGCCGAGGTTCACGGCGGCGTACATGAGGGCGTACGCGAGCGTGGAGCCGATCGACTTCTGCGGGTCGTCGGAGTAGGCGGCCGCGGCGATCGGCACCAGGAGGTAGCCGGCCTGTCCGACGGAGGACCAGGCGAGCAGGCGGACGGCGCTGTACGCGCGCGTGGCCTGCTGGCGCAGCGCCGCGACGTTGCCGACGGTCATCGTCAGGGCGGCGAGTGCGGCGAGGGCCGGGCCCCAGACGTCGGCGTACGACGGGAAGGCGACGACCGTGACGAGGATGATGCCGGAGAAGCCGACCGCCTTGCCGATGACCGACAAGTAGGCGGCGATCGGCAGCGGTGCGCCTACGTAGGTGTCGGGTACCCAGAAGTGGAACGGTACGGCGGCCGTCTTGAAGGCGAAGCCCACGAGGGTGAGCGCCACGCCGGCCTGGGCGAGGGTGTGGAACTGGCCGTCCACGTGGGTGAGCTGGGAGGCGATCCTGGTGAGGTGCAGGCTGCCGGTGGTCGCGTAGACGAAGCTCACGCCGAGCAGGGTGACGGCGGTCGCGGTGACCGACGACAGGAAGAACTTCAGGGCCGCGTCCGACGACCGCTTGTCGTCGCGCTTGAGGCCCACGAGGGCGAAGGCGGGCAGTGAGGCCACCTCCAGGGCGACGACGAGCGTGGCCAGGTCGCGGGAGGCGGGCAGCAGCGCGGCGCCCGCGGCCGACGACAGGAGCAGGAACCAGAACTCCCCTTCGGGAAGCGGCTTGTTCGCGTTCTTGGCGTCCTTCAGGGAGCTGATCGAGAGCAGTGCCGTGAGCAGCGCGCCCGCCAGGACCAGGAACTGGATGACGAGCGTGAAGCGGTCCGCCGTGTAGCTGCAGGCGTCGTACGAGGTGCCCGTGAGGCAGAAGGTGGAGCGTTCGTCGCCGATCAGCGGGATCAGGGCGAGTCCGGCGGCGGCCAGGCCCGCGACGGAGATCCAGCCGAGGACCGCCTTGCGGTGCTCGCCCACGAACAGGTCGGCGACCAGGACGCCGAGGGCGACGACCGCCGCGATCGTGGGCGGCGCGATCGCGACCCAGTCGACGGACTGGACGAGGGAGGCCACGGAGGGCGCGGCGACGGCGGTCACTGGATGCCTCCTGCGAGGAGCTTCTGCACGGCCGGGTTCGTGAGGCCGAGCAGCGCTGCGGGCCACAGGCCCGCGAGGACGGTGAGGGCGACGAGCGGGGTCCAGGCGGCGAACTCGTACCCCTGCACGTCGGCGAGGACGGGAGTTCCCGGGTCCGCCTGGGGGCGCGGGCCCATGCAGACGCGGCGGACCACGATCAGCATGTACGCGGCGGTGAGCAGGGTGCCGAACGCGGCGATCGACATGAACACGAGGAAGGCCGGGCGGCTGAGGTCGTCCGCGGGGTCGAAGGCGCCGAACAGGGCGAGCATCTCGCCCCAGAACCCGGCGAGTCCGGGCAGCCCGAGCGAGGCGACGGCGGCGAACGCGAGCAGGCCGCCGAGGCGCGGGGCCTTGCCGTACAGGGCCATGCCGCCCTGCTCGGCGAGGGTGTCGAGGTCGCTGGTGCCGGTGCGGTCCTTGAGCGCGCCGACCAGGAAGAAGAGGAGGCCGGTGATGAGGCCGTGGGCGATGTTCGCGAACAGCGCGCCGTTCACGCCGGTCGGCGTCATCGTCGCGATGCCGAGGAGCACGAAGCCCATGTGCCCGACGGAGGAGTAGGCGATGAGCCGCTTGAGGTCGCCCTTCGCGCCCTGCTTCGCCAGGTTCAGGCAGGCCAGTGATCCGTAGACGATCCCGACGACGGCGAACGCGGCCAGGTACGGGGCGAAGGTGCGGAAGCCGTCGGGGGCGACGGGCAGCAGGATCCGGACGAAGCCGTACGTGCCCATCTTCAGCAGCACGCCGGCGAGGAGGACCGAGCCGACGGTCGGGGCGGCGGTGTGGGCGTCCGGCAGCCAGCTGTGCAGCGGCCACATCGGGGTCTTCACCGCGAGCCCGATCCCGATCGCCAGAACGGCGATGACCTGCACGGACGTACTCAGGCCCCGGCCGTTGTCAGTGGCGAGTGCCATCATGTCGAACGTGCCCGACTTAACGCCGATAAGGAGGATCCCGAGCAGCATCACGACCGAGCCGAGCAGCGTGAAGAGGATGAACTTCCAGGCGGCCGCGGCCCGTTCGGCACCGCCCCAGCGGGCGATGAGGAAGTACATCGGGATGAGGACCATCTCGAACGCGAGGAAGAACAGGACGAGGTCGAGGACGGCGAAGGTGGCGAGGGTGCCCGATTCCAGGACCAGGATCAGGGCGACGAAGGCCTTCGGCGACGGCCCGCTCGGCATCTTGAAGTAGGAGTACAGCGCGCACAGGAACGTGAGCAGTGCGGTGAGCACCAGGAGGGGGAGGGAGATGCCGTCGATGCCGAGGTGGATACGGACGTCGAGCGCCGGGATCCAGCTGATGTCGGTCGTGGCCTGCATCGTGGACGGATGGTCGTGGTCGAAGCCGAGCGCGAGGACGATCGCGGCGACGAGGATCACGCCGGTCACGGTCACGCCGTGGCGGAGCACGGCCTGGTCCGGGGAGTTCCCCTTCAGCCCGGGCGGGGCCGGGAGAAGGGCGAGGACGGCGCCGATGAGCGGGCCGACGACGATCAGTGCGAGAAGGAACTGCATCACGGATTCGCTGATATCGATCACGGCTGCTCACGCTCCGGCGGTGGCGACGAGGACGACGGCGACCACCAGGACGACGGTGCCTGCGAGCAGTGCGCTGAGGTAGGTCTGCACGTTTCCGGTCTGGGCGCGGCGGACCGCCCAGCCGAGCGCCTTGGGGGCCTCGGCCGCTCCGCGCACGTACGTCTCGACGACCGCGCGGTCCAGGAAGCCGACCAGGGCGGCCGCGGCTCGGACGGGGCGGACGAAGAGCGTCGCGTAGAGGGCGTCGAGGTGGAAGCCGACGGCCGCGTGGCGGTGCAGCGGGCCGAGCAGCAGCCGGCCGGGGTCGGCCGGGTCGGGGGCGCTCGCGATGTCGCCATAGGCCGGGGTGTGCGTCGCGATGGCCTCGGCCTCGACCAGACCGCCGTCGCCCTGCTCGCTGTCGATCGCGACGGCGCCGATCGGGACGGCGGCGCGGGCCGCCATCGCGGTGGTGTGGCGCCAGGCCGCGTAGGTGACCAGGCCGCCGACGAGCGCGAAGCCCGTGCCCAGGACGGAGGTGGTGAGGGTCGGGGTGAGCGAGCGCCCGTCGAACCAGTCGGGCAGCACGACCGTGACCAGACCGAAGGTGAGGGAGGGGATCGCCAGGACCCACAGGACGACGTTCATCACGAGCGGCTGCCTGCCGTGGTCGGGTGCCTGCGCACCCCGCCCGTTGAACGCGAGCAGCCACAGGCGGGTCGCGTAGGCGGCGGTGAGCAGGGCCGTGACCAGGCCCGCGACGAGGACGATCCAGCCGGACGCGACCGGGATCGCCACGCCGCCGGCCTCGTGACCGGTCGCGGTGTGCTCGGCGGCGCCGAGGACGGCCTCTTTGGAGAAGAAGCCGCTGAAGGGCGGGATCGCGGCGAGCGCGAGCAGCGCCACGGTCATCGTCCAGAAGGCGTCGGGCACGCGGGCCCGCAGGTTGTCCATGCGGGACATCGCGGCGAGCGAATTGGTGCCGGCGGCGTGGATGATCACGCCCGCCGCGAGGAACAGCACGGCCTTGAAGGCGCCGTGGGACAGGAGGTGGAACACGGCGGCACCGCGGTCGCCGACGGCGAGGGCACCGGTCATGTAGCCGAGCTGGCCGATCGTCGAGTACGCGAGGACGCGCTTGATGTCGTCCTGGGCGAGCGCGGCGAGCGCCGAGCCGGCCATGGTCACGGCGGCCATGACGGCGAGCACGATCAGCGCCGCCTGCGAGGCGGTGAAGACCGGGAGGAGACGAGCGACGAAGTAGACACCGGCGGCGACCATCGTCGCGGCGTGGATCAGCGCGGAGACGGGCGTGGGGCCGGCCATCGCGTCGGGCAGCCAGGTGTGCAGCGGGAACTGCGCGGACTTGCCCGCCACACCGGCGAGGAGCAGGAGCGCGATCAGGGTCGGGTGGTCCAGGCCGCCCTCGCTCGCGACCTTGCCCAGGATCGTCGTGATGCGGAACGAGCCGGCGTCCGTGGCGAGCGCGAACAGGCCGATCAGGAAGGGGACGTCACCGAGCTTCGTGACCAGGAACGCCTTGAGGGACGCGGCCCGCGCCTCGGGGGTCTCCCAGTAGTGGCCGACGAGGAAGTACGAGCAGATGCCCATGACTTCCCAGCCGACCAGCAGCACCATCAGGTCGCCGGAGTAGACGACCAGGAGCATCGCGGAGGTGAAGAGCGAGACGAGTGCGGCGTACGACGGGTAGCGCGGGTCGTCGCGCAGATAGCCCGTCGAGTAGAGCTGGACGCAGGTCGCGACGAGGCCGACCAGGATCGCGACGAGGGCGGCGAAGCCGTCGATGTGCAGGGCCAGTTCGATCGGCACGGAGCCGGTCGGGGTGAGCTCGGTGTGCGCGTCGAGGGCAGCGGTGCGGTTGCCGCCGCCACCGCCCTGCTGGACGGCGACGGTCACGGCCAGGACGAGCGCGGCCAGGGTCGGCAGCACGGCCAGCGGGCGGACGAAGCCGGGTGCGGTGCGGCCGAGCAGCAGGCCGGCGACGGCGCCGAGGAACGGCAGGAGGGGGACGAGTACGGCGAGGGTCGTGGTGGTCACGCGGTGGCCTCGGCCTTCTCGTCCGCCGCGGTGGCCGGGGTGGCGGCTGTCGCGGTGGCGTCGGACGGGTCGTGCGGGTCGTCGTCCGGGTCGTGCGGTTCGGCGGAGTCGCGGAGCTTGTCGATGTCCGACGTGCCGCGGTTGCGGTAGACGGCGAGCACGATCGCCAGGCCGATGCCGATCTCGGCGGCGGCGATGGCGATGGTGAACAGGGTCAGGGCCTGGCCGGAGTGGAGGGCGTCGCGCAGCCAGACGTCGAAGGCGACGAGGTTGAGATTGACGGCGTTGAGCATCAGCTCGACCGACATGAGGACCAGGATCGCGTTGCGGCGGGCCAGGACTCCGTACAGGCCCGTGCAGAAGAGGAGGGAGGCGAGGACGGCGGGATAGGCGAGATGCATCAGCGGGTGCCCTCCTGCGCTCCGGCACCGGCACCGGCACCGGCACTGACACCGGCCGGGGCCGACGGCTCGGCGTTCTTCTTGCGGGACAGGACGATCGCGCCGACCAGGGCCGCGAGGAGCAGCACCGAGAGCGCCTCGAAGGGCAGCACCCAGTGCCGGAAGAGGATCGAGCCGGTCACGGCCGTGCTGCCCCCGCCGGCACCGGCCGAGTCGGCCGCGCGGTCGAGGTCGATCCAGGTCGTGCGGAAGGCGTCGACGACGACCCAGACCAGGGCGGCGGCGGAGGCGACGGCCACGGCCAGGGCGGCCCAGCGGTTGGGGCTGTCCGCGTCCGGTGAGCGGCCGATGGGCGCCCGCGTCAGCATCAGTCCGAAGAGGAGGAGGACCACGACGGAACCCACGTAGATCAGTACCTGCACCCACGCGATGAACTCGGCGGTGAGCAGGAGGTACTCGACGGCGAGGCCGCCGAGGGCGACGACCAGCCACAGGGCGGCGTGCACCAGTTGCTTCGTGGTGACGGTGACGATCGCCGCGCCGAAGGTGACGATGCCGACGAGCAGGAAGGCGATCTCGACGCCCGTCGGGGAGAGGAACCCGTGGCTCCCGGCGGCCGTGGTGACGGCTGCCGATGCCGTCGGGACGGCGAGGGTCATGCGGTCGGCTCCTCTCCGGGGCCGCCGGGGCGGGACCCGGGCTCGGGCGCGGTTGCCGGGGCGGCCGGGGCTTCCGTCGGTGCCGCCTGCGCCGCCTGCGCCGCCTGCGCCGCCGCCAGCTTGTCCGCCGCCTTGCGGGCCGCCGCCAGTTCCTTGGGTTCCTCGGCCGCCGGGTCGAGGGCGGGCGGGGCCGGGACCGTCCACATCCACTCACGGAGCTTGTCGCGCTCGTGAGTGAGTTCGCGGACGTCGGTCTCGGCGTACTCGAACTCCGGGGACCAGAACAGTGCGTCGAAGGGGCACACCTCGATGCAGATGCCGCAGTACATGCAGAGGGAGAAGTCGATGGCGAAGCGGTCGAGGACGTTGCGGCTGCGCTCGCGGCCGCCCGGGGCGGCCGGGGGCACCGTCTCCTTGTGGGAGTCGATGTAGATGCACCAGTCGGGGCACTCGCGGGCGCACAGCATGCAGACCGTGCAGTTCTCCTCGAACAGGCCGATCACGCCGCGCGTGCGGGGCGGGAGTTCGGGCTGGACGTCGGGGTACTGCGCGGTGACGGTCTTCTTCGTCATCGTGCGGAGGGTGACGGCGAGGCCCTTGGCCAGGCCGGACCCGGGGAACTTCGCGGACATCAGTTGATCGCCACCTTCACGATGCCGGTGAGCGCGATCTGCGCGAGGGCGAGCGGGACGAGGAGGATCCAGGAGAACTTCTGGAGCTGGTCCTCGCGGAGCCGGGGGTACGAGACGCGCAGCCAGATCACGACGAAGGCCAGCACGGCCGTCTTCAGGAGCGTCCAGACCCAGCCGAGGCCGTCGGCGCCCCAGGGCCCGTGCCAGCCGCCCAGGAACAGGACCGTGGTCAGGCCGCACAGCACGACGATGCCCGCGTACTCGGCGAGCAGGAAGAGCGCGAAGCGCAGGCCCGTGTACTCGGTGTACGCACCGAAGATGATCTCGGAGTCGGCGACCGGCATGTCGAACGGCGGGCGCTGCAGCTCCGCGAGACCCGCCACGAAGAAGACGAGCGCGCCGACGATCTGCCAGGGCAGCCACCACCACTCGAAGGCGTCGACGATGCCGGGCAGCGACACCGTGCCCGCCGCCATGGCGACCGAGGCAGCGGCCAGCAGCATGGGGAGTTCGTACGCCAGCAGCTGGGCGGCGGTGCGCAGACCGCCGAGCAGCGAGAACTTGTTGGCGCTCGCCCAGCCCGCCATCAGCGAGCCGAGCACGCCGACGCCCATCACCGCGAGCACGAAGAAGATGCCGGCGTCGACGACCGCGCCGACCGCGCCGTCGCCGGGGCCGACCGGGATCGCGAGGAGCACGAGGAGGTACGGCAGCAGGGCGACGGCGGGTGCGAGCTGGAAGACGCGGCGGTCGGCGTCGGCCGGGACCACGTCCTCCTTCTGCGCGAACTTGACGCCGTCGGCGACGAGTTGGGCCCAGCCGTGGAAGCCGCCCGCGTACATCGGGCCGAGGCGGCCCTGCATGTGGGCCATGACCTTGTGCTCGGTCTGGCCGACGACCAGGGGCAGCACCAGGAAGGCGACGAAGACGACGACGAGGCGCAGGGCGACGTCGAGAGCGTCGTTCACTGCGAGCCTCCGTCGGTCGTGTCGTCAGATTCGGGTGCGGGGTCCGGCTCAGGCGCGGGCGCGGAAGCGGGTGCGGGCTCGGATTCGGCCGCGGGAGTCGGTGCAGGCTCGGATTCGGCCGCGGCGCCCGGCTCGGGCTCGGGCCCGGACTCGGGCGTGGGAGCCGCCGGTGGGCGGGTCTCCTCGTCGAAGGCCGGTTTGGCGTGGTGCCAGGGCGCGTCGCTCGTCCGGGGCTTGGGCGCGGGCTCCGGGGCCGCAGCCGGGTCCGCCGCCGGGGGCGGAGACGTCGCGGGCGTCGTGCGCTGCGAGGCCGAGCCGTCCGACACGCTCCGCGAGCGCCGCGCCGGACGGGCAGCCCTCTCCGGGGTCTCGGGCGCCTGGGCCTCGGCTGCGGCCGGAGCCGGGCTCTGGCTCTGGCTCTGGCTCTGGCTCGCCGAACCGTCGCTCGCCGACCGCGTGCGCCGCGCCGGCCGCTCCCCCACGGCCCGCCCCTCGGCACCCGCACCGGCACCCGCACCGGCACCGGCACCCGCGGTACGACCCGCCGCACCGGCCCCCGCAGCACGCCCCGCACCGCGCGCGGGCCGCGCCGGAGCAGGCGGCAACTGGCCCTTCAGCGGACCCCATTCGTTCGGGTCGGGCACCCCGGGCGGCAGCATCTGACGCCGCTTGGGCCCACCGTGCTCGGACTCCCCCGGCTCCTTGGCGCCCGGCCATGCCTTGGCGACGCGAGCCGCGAGCACGAAGTCCTTGCGCAGCGGATGGCCCTCGAAGCCCTCGGGGAGGAGCAGCGGGTCGAGGCCCGGGTGGTCGGTGAAGTCCACGCCGAACATCTCGTGCGTCTCGCGCTCGTGCCAGGCCGCGCCCGCGTACACGCCGACCGCGGAGGCGAGCACCGGTGCCGTGTGCGGCACGGTCGTGCGCAGCAGCAGCCGGCGTACGGACCCGGGGGCGACGGCCGCGACGTGGGCGCAGACGCGGAAGCCCGCCTCCGGCTCGTCGACCGCGCTCAGCCAGTCGAAGTAGGTGCACCCCAGCGTCGTACGGGCCGTCTCCAGGGCGGAGGTCCACTCGGCGGCGGGTACGTCGACGGTCAGCAGGTCGTACGCCTCCTCGGCCGTGGCCCCGGCGCCGAACAGTTCCTCGACGGGGTTCGGCAGCCAGCTCATCGCTCACCCCCGGCAGGGGCGGGCGGCTGCACCAGGCCGCTGCTCAGCGCGGCGGCCGAGGGCCGTCCCGCCGCCGCGTCGGCGGACGCGTACCGCTCGCCGAGCGACTCCCGGGCGATCTTCTCCTGGAGCTTGAGGATGCCCTGGAGCAGCGCTTCCGGACGGGGCGGGCAGCCGGGCACGTAGACGTCGACCGGGATGATCTGGTCGACGCCCTTGGTCACCGAGTAGGAGTCCCAGTACGGGCCGCCGCAGTTGGAGCAGGCGCCGAACGAGATGACGTACTTCGGCTCGGGCATCTGCTCGTACAGCCGCTTCACGGCCGGCGCCATCTTGTCCGTCACGGTCCCCGAGACGATCATCAGGTCCGCCTGGCGCGGGCCCGGGGCGAACGGGATGACGCCGAGCCGGATGAAGTCGTGGCGGGCCATCGACGCCGCGATGAACTCGATGGCGCAGCAGGCGAGTCCGAAGTTGAAGACCCACAGGCTGTAGCGGCGGCCCCAGTTGAGGACCACCTTCATCGGCTCGGGGGCGAGCCGCGAGAGCACGCCCAGCTTCTTCGGCTCGGGCAGGAAGACCGGCTCCGAGGGGGTCACGTCGCTTACGTCACTCACGTCACTCACGTCCACGTAAGGACGCCCTTCTTGTATGCGTACAGCAGGCCCACGGCGAGGAAGCCGAGGAAGATGAACATCTCGACCAGGGTCGTCGCGCCGTATCCCGGCGCGGCGAAGACCGTGGCCCAGGGGAAGAGGAAGATCGAGTCGACCGCGAAGATCACGTAGAGGAACGCGTACACGTAGTAGCGGACCTGGGTGTGCGCCCAGCCCTCGCCGACGGGGTCGACACCGCACTCGTACGTGAGGAGTTTCTCCGGGGTGGGCACCACCGGCCGCAGCAGGCGGCCCGCGCCGAAGGCCACGGCGACGAACAGCACACCGACGACGGCGAGCAGCCCGACCACCGAGTACGAGTGGAAGTAGTCCGCCGCGATGACGGTCACGGTCGGTCCCGTCACGTCTGTCGCCCCTCGTGTGTTCGTTGGGTGTTCGTAGTGATGCGTTGTGTTCGACGATCTGTACGCACGGGAGTCTAGGGCCTGTTAAAGGGACGGTAAGCAGCCCGGTGCGAAGGGGTGCACCGGCGAGGTGGGGTTATCCCCCGTTCGTCCCCGGCAGCCCGCCTCATGGCGCCGCCCCGCGCGCGCAGGGCACCCTTTCGCTTATGACGGACCCACTGCACGCCGCCGACGCTCCGGGCGATGACCGCCCGGTGCTGCCGTCGCCGCGTTTCGCCTACGACAGACACACCTGGAAGGAGATCGCGTATCTCCTGAGCAGCTTCCCGCTGGCCCTGGTCGGCTTCGTGTACGCGGTGACGATGCTGGCACTCGGCGTCGGGCTGACGGTCACGGTGATCGGCCTGCCGCTGATCGCCGCGGGACTGCGCGGCGCACGGATGCTCGGCAGGGCGGAGCGGGCCAGGGCCCGCAAGCTGCTCGGGGTGCACGTGGAGGAGCCGAGTCCGCTGCCGGTGCGGCGGGCCGGCGGCTTCTTCGGATGGCTGTGGACCGGCCTGAAGGACCCGGTGGGCTGGCGCGCGGTGCTGTACGAGGTGATCCGGCTGCCGTGGGGCATCATCACGTTCGCGGTGACGCTGACCGGGCTCTTCGTGCTGTGGCCCGTGCTGCCGTTCGTGGCGCGCGGGCTGACCAACGCGGACCGGGCGATGGTCCGCGGACTCCTGTCGCCGTCCGACGAGTTGGAGCAGCGGATCGCCGAGCTGGAGTCGGACCGGGGAGTCGTGGTCGACACGGCGGCCGCCGACCTGCGCCGCATCGAGCGGGACCTGCACGACGGCGCGCAGGCCCGCCTGGTCAACCTGGCCATGGGGCTCGGTCTCGCCAAGGAGAAGCTCCTGGAGGGGCAGGCCGACGAGCACGTGGCCGCGATGGTCGACGAGGCGCACGGCGAGGTGAAGCTCGCGCTGCAGGAGCTGCGCGACCTGGCCCGCGGCATCCACCCGGCGGTCCTCACCGACCGCGGCCTGGACGCGGCCCTGTCCTCGGTGGCCTCGCGCTGCACGGTGCCGGTGAAGGTGACGGCGGACCTGCCGGCCAGGCCCGCGGAGGCGATCGAGGGCATCGCCTACTTCACCGTCTCCGAGCTACTGCAGAACGTCAGCAAGCACAGCGGTGCCCGCTCCGCGTCGGTCGACGTGTGGCGGTCGGACGACCGGCTGCTCATCCAGGTGCGGGACGACGGACGGGGCGGGGCGAGCCTCGACAAGGGCACCGGCATGGCCGGACTCGCGGAGCGGCTCGGCGCGGTCGACGGCCTGTTCGTCGTGGACTCGCCGGAGGGCACCGGAACGACGGTCACGGCCGAACTGCCGTGGCGCGACCGGCACCAGCAGTAGGCCCGGCGGGCCCACGGGGGTAGGGAAAACCCCCGGTCGAAGACGCCGACCCGCCGCATGGCCGGGCCCCGCGTCGGCGAGGACCCTGGAACCAGAGCAGCGGACCCGAGCAGAGACCCGAGCAGAAACGGACGACACCGATGGCCACGCACCAGTACGGATACCGCAGTGAACACCGCAGTGAGCGCCGCGGTGAGTACTCGTACGACGACATCGGCGACATCGGCGACATCGGCCACCCGGGCGGCGCGCCCCGCCCCCGGCGCGGCCTCGGCCGGCTGCCGGCCGGACTGCGGGCGCCGATCGAGGGGCGGGCCTGGCGCGAGCTCGGGTACGTGCTGCTGAGCTTCCCCCTCAGCATCGTCTTCTTCGTGTGGACGGTGACGATGGTGTCGCTGGGCGCGGGCCTGCTCGTCACGTTCATCGGCGTGCCGGTGCTGGCGGCGGCGCTGGCCGGGGCGCGCGGGTTCGGGGCCCTGGAGCGGGTGCGGGCGCGCGGTCTGCTCGGCCTGGAGGTCGGCACCCCCGAGCCGCTGCGGCCGCGGGGCGGCGGGCCGTTCGCGTGGATGGGCGCGATGCTCAAGAGCGGTGTCTCCTGGCGGCACCTGCTGTACGGGGTGCTGCACTTCCCGTGGGCGACGTTCGCGTTCTCCGTGGCGGTGGCGTTCTGGACGACGGGCTGGACGCTGTTCACCTACCCGCTGTGGCAGTGGGTGTTCCCGATGTACGCCGGTCAGGCCGGCCTCCAGCTCTACGGGGACGACCAGCACTCGGTGTACCTGAACAACCCCTTCGAGATCGGTCTGACCTCGCTGGTCGGTCTGCTCTTCGTGCTCGCGACGCCGTGGGTGGTCCGGGCGCTCACCACCGTGGACCGGCTGATGGTCGCGGGTCTGCTCGGCCCGTCGCGGCTCGCCTCCCGCGTGGTGGAGCTGGAGTCGGACCGGGGTGTCGTGGTCGACACGGCGGCCGCCGACCTGCGCCGCATCGAGCGCGATCTGCACGACGGCGCGCAGGCCCGCCTGGTCAACCTGGCCATGGACCTGGGCCTCGCCAAGGAGAAGCTGACCGAGGACCCGGCGGAAGCGGCGCGCATGGTGGGCGAGGCGCACGGCGAGGTGAAGACGGCGCTGCAGGAGCTGCGCGACCTGGCCCGCGGCATCCACCCGGCGGTCCTCACCGACCGCGGCCTGGACGCGGCCCTGTCCTCGGTGGCCTCGCGCTGCACGGTGCCGGTGACGGTGGAGGTGGACAGCTCGGTCCTGACGGAGCGGCCCGCCCCCGCCATCGAGGGCATCGCCTACTTCACCGTGTCGGAGCTGCTGCAGAACGTCAGCAAGCACAGCCGGGCGACCCGGGCGACCGTCGACGTGTGGCGCACCCGGGACCGGCTGATGCTCCAGGTCCACGACAACGGGGTGGGCGGGGCGAGCGCCGACGGCGGTTCGGGCCTGGCCGGTCTGGCCGAGCGGCTCGACGCGGTCGACGGCATCCTCCTCGTCGACTCGCCGCCGGCCGGGCCGACCCGGGTGACGGCGGAGCTGCCGTGGCGCCGGGCATGACAGGAAGACGTACGCGACGGAAGTGAGCGCAGTGGTCGGGCGGCACCGTTTCGGTGCCGCCCGACCGCTGCGCTGTCTGCATGCGCCCCCTATTTCCGCCGCTTAGGGGCACGGGCGTGCGGATGCTGGAATGCTGGACCTGTCAGAAACAGCCCCGGTGAACAGGTTCACGGGGGCGCTGGGGGGACGAGAAACGTGGAGGACAGGGTGCGGGTGGTCATCGCCGAGGATTCAGTGCTGCTCAGGGAGGGGCTGACCCGGCTGCTGACCGACCGCGGGCTCGAGGTCGTCGCCGGTGTCGGCGACGGGGACGCGCTGGTCAAGACCATCGTCGACCTGGGGGCGCAGGACCAGCTCCCGGACGTCGTCGTGGCGGACGTACGGATGCCGCCCACCCACACGGACGAGGGGGTGCGCGCGGCGGTCCACTTGCGGGGGAAGTTCCCCGGGCTCGGGGTCCTGGTCCTTTCGCAGTACGTGGAGGAGCAGTACGCCACCGAACTGCTGGCCGGTTCGAGCCACGGCGTCGGCTACCTCCTCAAGGACCGGGTCGCCGAGGTGCGTGAGTTCGTGGACGCGGTGGTACGCGTCGCGGAAGGCGGTACGGCGCTCGACCCGGAGGTGGTCGCGCAGTTGCTCGGGCGCAGCCGCAAGCAGGACGTGCTCGCGAATCTCACGCCCCGCGAGCGCGAGGTTCTCGGCCTGATGGCGGAGGGGCGCACGAACTCGGCGATCGCCCGGCAGCTCGTGGTGAGCGACGGTGCGGTCGAGAAGCACGTGAGCAACATCTTCCTGAAGCTGGGCCTGTCGCCCAGTGACGGGGATCACCGTCGCGTTCTGGCCGTCCTGACCTACCTGAACTCCTGAGTACCTGACACTCTGTCAGATATCTGCATCGGGCACGTCGGGGCGCCGATCTGGACCTAGAACCAAAGGATGACTGGAGCGCGTCTCAAGGAAGGGTCGGGGGGATCGAGCGAACCATGACAAACCAGGGCGACAAGCCGTCTCATTTCGGCGTCCATCATGCGAATGCTCGGAGGAAGGGGACCCTTACAGACGTAGGGTGGGCCTTGGGAAGGCCGGTGGGACGAGCCTGCCCGAACAGCCGCCCCGAGGGAGGTCCAGTTCAGTGACCAGCCAGGTCAGTAGCCCAGCCGAGCAGGCCGACGAGGCCGACGGGATCGTTGTGGGAGAGCAGCGCACATCCGCGGGTGAAGCGAACAAGGACGTACGGCGC
>NZ_JAMOLN010000136.1 GCF_024448165.1 Streptomyces longispororuber | reverse complement strand
GCGCAGCCTCCAAGGGCTGTCCACGGAGCTGACGGCGCGGGTGCCGCAGCTCCTGGAAGCGATGCGGTCCGTCGGCACCGGCCTGGAGCTGCACTCCACGCTCGACCGGATCTGCGAGACCGCGGCCGAGCTGGCGGACGCCGAGTACGCCGCGATCGGTGTGGTCGCCGAGGACGGCGACGGGCTCTCGGACTTCGTCTACTACGGCGTCGACGAGGCGACCGCCGCGCTCATCGGGCACCTTCCCGACGGGCACCGCGGACTGCTCGGCGCGCTCATCCACGACCCGACCCCGGTGCGCCTGGCGAACCTCGCGGACGACCCGCGCTCGTGCGGGTTCCCCGCGCACCATCCGCCGATGCGGTCGTTCCTGGGCGTCCCCATCCGCGTACAGGGCGAGATCTTCGGAAACCTCTACCTCACGGAGAAGCACGGCGGCGGCGAGTTCAACGACTACGACCTCAACATGGTCAGGGTGCTCGCCACGGAGGCGGGCATCGCGATCGGCAACGCGCGCCTCTACGAAGCGGCCCGGCAGCGGGAGCGCTGGATCGACGGGTCCGTCGCCGTGACCACCGCACTTCTTTCAGGAGGCGACGCGGAGGACGCGCTCCAGGTGGTCGCGGAACAGGCCTGTCGCCTCTCCGAGTCGGCGGCCGGCATAGTGCTGCTGCCCGCCGAGGAGGGTGGCATGGAGATCGTCGCCGTCGCCTCGGACGAACCCTCCGCCGCGCTCGGCGTGATCGTCCCGCCGGAGAGCACGATCATCTCCGAACTCCTCGCCGGGGAAGCCGTGTTCATCGACGACGCGGCCACCGACCCCCGCGTGATGACCGATCTCGCCCGCGGCTACGGCCCCTCCATGATGCTGCCCCTGCAGAGCGACGACCGCGTCCTGGGCACGCTGGTCATGCCCCGCGCGCGCGGGGCCCGGCCCTTCACCGAGGCGGAGCGCACCCTCGCCACCCAGTTCGCCGCGCAGGCCGCGCTCGCGCTGATGATGGCCGAGGCACAGCGCGACCGGGAGCGGCTCGCCGTCTTCGAGGACCGCGACCGGATCGCGCGGGATCTGCACGACCTCGTCATCCAGCGCCTCTTCGCCACCGGGATGATGCTGGAGACCGCCCAGCGCCGGTCCGTGGTGCCCGAGGTGCAGGCCGGGATCGGCAAGTCCGTCGACGAGCTGGACACCACCATCCAGGAGATCCGCACGGCGATCTTCGCGCTCCAGCAGGGGCCCGCGGAGGCGCCGTCGGGCCTGCGCACACGCGTGCTGCGCGAGATCAACATGGCGGCCGTCCCGCTCGGCTTCAAGCCCTCGCACCGGTTCCTCGGCCCGGTCGACACGGTCGTCGGCGAGCTCACCGGCAAGAACCTCATCGCGGCCCTGCGGGAGGCCCTCTCGAACGCGTTCCGGCACGCGCACGCCGACCGCATCGACGTCGTCGTGGACGCGGGCGTGATCCTGCCGGACGGGCAGCAGGGCGTCCGGCTGACGGTCGCCGACGACGGCGTGGGCATCCCGGAGGGCGGCCGGCGCAGCGGCCTGAAGAACCTCAAGCGGCGGGCCGAATCGCTGGGCGGCGACAGTTGGTACGGGCCGGGCATCGCCGACGGCGAGGGCGGCACGACCGTGGTGTGGCAGGCGCCGTACTGAACCGGGCACCGGCCGACACCGCTGCTAGGTAGGTGATTCGGCGGTACGTTTCTGCGCCGTACGGGGTATGCGTTCCCCCGGGCGTACGAGTCCCGCAGGAGGGACCGGGCGCTGCGGGCAACCATCCGATACATGCGCCAACGCCCCCGCTCTCCCCGCTCCCGCAGTTCCTTTGGCGTGTCGGCGCTGCTGTGCGCACTGGTCGCGCTCGGCGGCCCGCCGACGCTCTCCGAAGGCGCCGAGGGCCCGCAGGCAAGTGCCGAAGTGGCCCGCCTCTTTGAGGAGGCGTCAGCGGCGACGCAGCGCTACGAAGGCGGGCGCCGGGCGGCTGCCGCGCAGAAGGCCAAGGCGCGCAGGATGGAGAAGCTGCTCGTCCGTGAGCGGCGCGAGATCGCCGTGCTGCACAACGACCTCGGGCGGATCGCCCGCGCCCAGTACCGCAGCGGCGGCGACGTCCCGCTGACCGCCCAGATGCTGCTCGCCGAGGACCCCGAGGAGCTGATGCACGGTCAACGGGCCGTCTGGCAGGCCGACCTGGCCCTCAACAACGCCGTCGACAAGAGCCGTCGCGCCGAGCGGAAGCTCGCGGAAGGACAGCGCAAGGCGGCCGCCGAATGGCGCTCCCTGCAGGAACGCAACGTCCGGCTGGCGAAGCTGAAGCAGGACATCCAGAGCAAGCTCGAAGCGGCGCAGTGGGAGCTGCAGGGCGAGGCGGACCGGTCCGTCGCGGCCGGGCAGTGCCGCGGTGCCGTCCGGCTCGACCAGCCGGAATTCCGCTCCACGCGCGCGTGGCTGCCTCCGGTGGAGACGTACGAGCTGTCCGCGGGCTTCGACAGTGCGGGTGCGCACTGGGCGCACCGGCACACCGGGCAGGACTTCGCCGTCGGCATCGGCACCCCGGTGCGGGCCGCGGGCGCCGGGCGGGTGGTGAGCGTGTCCTGCGGCGGCGGCTTCGGCATCGAGGTCGTCGTGCGGCATCCGGGCGGCTACTACACGCAGTACGCGCACCTGGCGGCCGCCGCGGTCGACCAGGGGGAGAGGGTGCGGGCGGGCCAGTGGCTCGGGCAGGCGGGGACCACCGGGAACTCGACGGGGCCGCACCTGCACTTCGAGGTGCGGCTCACGCCGTATCTGGGGTCCGGGGTCGACCCGGTGAAGTGGTTCGCCGAGCGCGGGGTGCGGCTCTAGCCGTCCCTCCGGGCGCTCACCGTGCGCTCACCGTGCGGCGAGGATGTCCTCGATGACGCGGGCCACGCCGTCCTCGTTGTTGGTCGCCGTCACGCCGGTCGCGACGGTGCGCACGTCCGGGTGGGCGTTCCCCATCGCGTAGGAGGTGCCCGCCCAGGCGAGCATCTCCATGTCGTTGGGCATGTCCCCGAAGGCGACGACCTCGGCGGGGGAGATCCCGCGCTCCTCGCAGCACAGGGCGAGCGTGCTCGCCTTGGAGACGGACGCGCCGCTGATCTCCAGGAGGGCGCTCGGGCTCGACCGGGTGATGGCCGCCAGGTCGCCGACCGCGGCGCGGGCGAGCGTCAGGAACGCGTCGGGGTCGAGGTCCGGGTGGTAGGCGAGGACCTTGAGGACCGGCTGGTCCGCGACGGCCGGGCCCTGGAAGTCCGCGGTGAGGAGCTTCTCGGCGGGGGCGACGCTCTCCCCCGGGTCCAGGTGCAGCGGCGGGTAGGTGGGCTCGTGGTGCAGACCGCCGGTCCGCTCGACCGCGAACGACGTGCCGGGCGCCGCCTCCCGCAGGATGCGGACGACGTCGAGGGCGTCCGGCACCGGCAGCTCCCGCACCTTGACGAAGCGGTACCGCCCCGGGCCCTCGTGCAGATCGACGACGGCCGCGCCGTTCCCGCAGATCGCGAGGCCGTGGCCGTGCACGTGGCCGCTGACGACGTCCATCCAGCGGGCCGGGCGACCCGTCACGAAGAAGACCTCGAGACCGGCCTCCTCGGCGGCGGCGAGTGCGGCGACCGTACGAGGAGAAACGATTTTGTCGTCGTGCAGGAGGGTGCCGTCGAGGTCCGTGGCGATCAGCCGGGGCGCGGAGGGGGCCGGGGTCCGGGGCCCAGGAGTCGGTGAGGTCACCGCCCTATGGTCGCGCATATGCGTGCACGGGCGTGCGGCGGGGCGCGCAGATGAGTACGTTCCTGGCGCATGTGCCCCGCCCGGCGCGCGGGCACCCGAGCCGGACCCGGCACCCGTGGCGCGGCCGGGCCACGGGTGCCGGCCGGGTCAGCCGAGCTGGGCGAGCGCGTCCGTGGCGATGGCCTCGAAGACCTTCTGGTCGGCCTCGAAGGCGGTGTCGGAGATGGGCCAGTGCAGGACGATCTCGGTGAATCCCAGCTCCCGGTGCCTGCCCGCGAAGTCCACGAAGGCATCGACCGACTCCAGCGGGCGGCCCCGCTCCGGGGTGAATCCGGTGAGCAGGATCCGGTCGAGCTCGGCGGCGTCGCGGCCGATGGCGTCGCAGGCCGCGGTCAGCTTCTCGACCTGTCCGCGAATGGCCTGAATTGATTCCTCCGGGGTGCCCGTCTCGTACAGCTTCGGGTCGCCCGTGGTCACCCATGCCTGCCCGTGGCGCGCGGCGAGCTTCAGTCCGCGCGGGCCGGTCGCGGCCACGGCGAAGGGCAGCCGGGGGCGCTGCACGCAGCCCGGGATGTTCTGGGCGCCGCCCGCCGAGTAGAACGTGCCGTCGTACGAGACCTCGTCCTCGGTGAGCAGCCGGTCGAGCAGGGGGACGAACTCCGCGAAGCGGTCGGCCCGTTCGCGCGGCGTCCAGGCCTCCTGGCCGCTCGGCGCGAGGGCGCTCGCGTCGAAGCCGGTGCCGCCCGCGCCGATGCCCAGCGTGATCCGGCCGCCGGAGATGTCGTCGAGCGAGATCAGTTCCTTGGCGAGGGTGACCGGGTGCCGGAAGTTCGGCGAGGTGACCAGGGTGCCCAGGCGCAGCCGCGAGGTGACGCCCGCCGCCGCGGTCAGCGTCGGGACCGCGCCGAACCACGGGCCGTCGCGGAACGGGACGCGCCAGGACAGGTGGTCGTACGTGTACGCGGTGTGGAAGCCCAGCTCCTCGGCGCGCACCCACGCCTCACGGGCGCCCTCGTGCCAGCGGCGGTAGGGCAGGATCACGGTGCTCAGGCGGAGCGGGGTCTTGTCGGTCATGCCTGTGAGCGTATGCGGACCGCCTGCGGTGTGCGCGGGGTGGCCGTGGGGTGCGCGGAGCGGCGGTGGGGGGGGCGGAAGGCGGTGGACCGGGCCGGAGCCCGGGCAGCTCAGCGCACGCGCCCGCTCAGCCAGCGGGTGAGGTTGATCATCGGCAGGAACTCCTTGTACGTGCGGTCGCCGGGCAGCGGCACGACGAGCCGATAGCCGGGCGGGAACCGCTTTCCGTGCACGTAGGCGAGGCCGCCGTAACAGGACCGGAGGAACGCGGGCACCTCGTCGCGCGGGATGTCGTGGAACTCGACGCCCTCGACCGTGATCAGCGCGTCGTCCTCGGGGAAGAGCCGGACGCTGATCCGCGGGGAGCCGCCCAGTTCCACATACGCCTCGTGCGGCAGCGAACCGTCGGGGTCGGTGGTCACGCCGACGCCCGCGGTGGTGCGGCGGGAGGTCTGGTCCGCGCCGATGTCATGGGTCACCTCGATCTCGAGGTGGAACTCGCGAGCCGTCTCGCGCAGGGCGGTGACGGCCGCCTCGGTCGTGGGCAGATGCGGGTGGTCCATACCACCGATCATGCCGCAGCAGGCCGGTCCCGGGACGGTC
Source organism: Streptomyces longispororuber (assembly GCF_024448165.1). Classification (GTDB taxonomy): domain Bacteria; phylum Actinomycetota; class Actinomycetes; order Streptomycetales; family Streptomycetaceae; genus Streptomyces; species Streptomyces longispororuber_A. The sequence continues at coordinate 22,609 of NZ_JAMOLN010000136.1, read as the reverse complement.
GTCAGCCAGGGAACCGCAGGTACCGCGGGGGTACGGCGGCGGTGAGCCAGACCCCGTTGGCGCTCACCCGGAAGACGTGGCCGTCGCGGTGCATGGCGCCCGCGTCGACCGGCAGCACGACCGGCCGGCCGCGCCGGGCACCGACCCGGGTCGCCGTCTCGCGGTCCGCGGAGAGGTGCACGTCGTGGCGGTCCATGGGGCGCAGCCCCTGCGCCCGGATCGCGTCGAGATGGCGGGCGACGGTGCCGTGGTAGAGGTACGCGGGCGGCTCCGCGGGAGCGAGACCGAGGTCGACGTCGATCGTGTGGCCCTGGTTGGCGCGGATCCGGGCGCCGTCGATGGTGAAGCGCCGCTTGTCGTTGACGGCGACGACGTGGTCGAGCTCGTCCCGGCTGATCCGGAAGCCGTGCGCGGCGGCCGCGGCGAGCAGCTCGCCGATCTCCACCCAGCCGGCCTCGTCGAGGGTCAGGCCGATCCGCTCCGGTTGATGACGCAGGTGCTTCGAGAGGTACTTCGACACCTTGACGGTGCGTTGCTCATTCATGGCGTCAGGGTGCCCGGGAGTCGTCGGGAGCGCAGGTGGATTTCACTCAGAAAGTTTTGCTCGCATGTTTGATCCACAAGCAAGTCCGGTTATCCACAGGGGAATTGACGATTCTGTGGACAAGTCTCAATCAATTGGCCCCATTTGGTCAACTATGCCGGATTTGGCATCACTTGAGGTCAATGCATCCAATGTCCTTGCCTGCACCTCGCGTTCGGTGGCCGCCGCGATGAACGCCGAGACGTTCTGCGGCCCAACCAGCGTGCGGACGGCCCGCATTGTCGCGGCCGGAACCGTGACGGACTGCGGCTCGTCCGCCGGGGACGCCACCGGTCCCTCGGCCAGGTGCCGGTGCAGGTGCTTGGTCGCGAACAGGCGCATGGCCCGGGCCAGTTCGGCGTCGACCGACTGCTGGGCGAGCGGGCGCAGCCGGCGTACGAGCGAGGCCGCTTCGGCGGCTTCCGCGTCCGTGGGCGGATACGGGCCGAGATAGCGCGCGAAGACGTGCTCGGTCGTGAACTCCAGGAAACGCGCCGCGATGTGCTCGATCTGTCCCCTCAACTCCCGCAGATGGCCGGAGATTGCCGACAGAGGAACTCCCGCCGCGTACAACTCCACTGCCACGGAGAGCTCCTGGGGACTCGGTACGAGGAACTCGTCGGACCTTCCCGGTACCCGCTCGAGCACGCCCAGCTCGATCGCGTCCTGCACGGCGGCCTCGTCGGGGTCCCCGCCGAACCTCAGGTCCAGCTCGGTCCGGGTGATGCGGCCCGCCCGCTCGTCCGTCCACGGGCCGTCCACCTCGGCGACCAGACCGAGTACGCCGCCGAGGCCCCGCCCCGCGTCCCAGGCCTCCAGGAGTTCCTTGATCGAGGCCAGGGTGTAGCCGCGGTCGAGCAGGTCGGCGATCTGGCGCAGCCGGGACAGGTGCGTGTCCGTGTACACATTGGCCCGGCCGCGGCGCTCGGGGCGCGGCAGCAGCCCGCGGTCCTGGTAGGCCCGGATCGTGCGGACCGTGGCGCCGCTGTGGTGGGCCAGGTCCTCGATCCGGTACTCGGCGGCCGATTGCTCCGTCACACCCACGCCCCTCGGTCGTACCTGGTCACAGCTGTGGAAGGGCCCCTTCCCGGCACGCGACGGCCGAGCGGCCGGTCGCGCCCGCCGCCGCCCGGGCCGCGGGCGAGGCAGCCAGGTACCCGACGGCCTTGCGCAGCGAACCCTCCTGCGAGGGATGGTACGACCGACGCAGGCAGCGGGGTACGGCCGCGCCCAACTCGCGCCAGGTGGGCAGCAGGTCGAGCGTCACCTCGTCGCAGCCCGCCCGGTCGTCCGCGCTCACAACGGCGGCTCCATCCGTGCGATCGCACGCAGCGCCCTGGGCGTGAAGCGGGACATGAGGTGGGCGCCGCGCGCCTCCGGGGTGACCGGGACGACCGCCTTGTCGTGCACGACGGCGCTCAGGATCGCGTCGGCGACCTTCTCCGGCGGGTAGTTGCGCAGGCCGTACAGGCGCGAGGACTTCTTCTGCCTGCGCTTCTCCTCCTCGGCGTCGACCCCGGCGAACCGGGCCGTCGCCGTGATGTTCGTGTTCACCAGTCCCGGGCAGATCGCGGACACCCCGATGCCCTGGTCCGACAGCTCGGCGCGCAGGCACTCGCTCAGCATGAGGACCGCCGCCTTGGACGTGGAGTAGGCGGGCAGCGCCTTCGAGGGCTGGTACGCCGCGGCGGACGCGGTGTTCACGATGTGGCCGCCCTGGCCGCGCTCGGCCATCTGCTTGCCGAAGAGCCGGCAGCCGTGGATGACGCCCCACAGATTCACGTCGAGGACCTTCTTCCAGTCCTCCGGGGTCGTGTCGAAGAAGGATCCGGACAGACCGATCCCCGCGTTGTTCACCAGGACGTCGAGCACGCCGTACTCGGCGGCGACCTTCTCGGCGAGCTTCTCCATGGCCTGCTCGTCGGTCACGTCGACGGTCTCGGCCCAGGCCGTCGGCGCGCCGATGAGCTGGGCCATCTCGGCGGTGCGCGCGGCGCTCTCGGCGTCCCGGTCGACCGCGATCACGCGCGCGCCGGCCTCGGCGAACGCGAACGCGGTGGCCCGGCCGATGCCGCTGCCCGCGCCGGTCACCAGGACGAGCTGGCCGCCGAACCGGTCCGCGTACTTGCCGTCGGCCACGGTGCGCTGTGCGGGTACGCCCGCCTCCAGGTCCTCGTTCGCCGTCACGAACTCGCCGATCCACGCGGTGAGTTGGTCCGGCCTGGTGCGCGGCACCCAGTGCTTGGCGGGCAGCGTACGGCGGGTCAGCCGGGGCGCCCACAGCTCCAGCTGGTCGTACAGCTTCGGTGACAGGAAGGCGTCGCCGAGCGGCGTGATGAGCTGCACGGGCGTGTGCGCGTACGCGTCCTCCCGGGGGCGGCGCAGCCTCGCCCGCACGTTGTCCCGGTAGAGCCACGCGCCGTGCGCGGCGTCCGAGGGCAGCGACGGCGTCGGGTAGTCACCGGCCGGGACCCGCTCCACGCGCTCCAGGATCTTCGGCCAGCGCTTGCCGAGCGGGCCGCGCCAGGCCAGCTCGGGCAGGACGGGCGTGTGCAGCATGTACACGTACCAGGACTTGGCGCCCTGGCCGAGGAGCTGGCCGACCTTGCGGGGCGTGGGCCGCTTCATGCGCTGCTTGATCCAGTGCCCGAAATGGTCGAGGGACGGGCCCGACATCGACGTGAAGGACGCGATGCGGCCCTCGGTGCGCTTGACCGTGACGAACTCCCACGACTGCACCGAACCCCAGTCGTGCCCCACCAGGTGGACGGGCCGGTCGGGGCTCACGGCGTCGATGACCGCCATGAAGTCGTCGGTCAGCTTCTCCAGCGTGTAGCCGCCGCGCAGCGGGGCCGGCGCCGTGGAGCGGCCCATCCCGCGCACGTCGTAGAGCACCACGTGGAAGCGGTCCGCGAGGCGGGTGGCGACCTCCGACCACACCTCCTTGGAGTCCGGATAGCCGTGCACGAGGACGACGGTCGGCCGCGCCGCGTCGCCGAGCTCCACGACGCACAGCTCGACCCCGCCCGTGCTCACCCAGCGCTCGCGCGCGCCATGGATCTTCATCAGGTCCGTCATCAGATGCCCTCCGCCCAGCGCCGCACGTGCGGCAGATCGTCGTCCAGCCAGAAGGCGCTCTCCTCGGGGTCCGTGGAGTCGGTGACCACGAGGATCTCCTCGAACTTCGCGCCCGTGCCGCGGAATCCGAGGTGCGGCTCCACCGCCCACAGACCGGGCCGCGGCGGATGGTCCGAGAACTTGTACGGCGACCACAGCGGCGACCAGCCGTCCCGGTGTCCGTGCACCGCGTCGCTCGCCAGGCCCTTGAGCGACTGGGTGCCGAAGCCGAACAGCGTGGGGTTGATCCGCCGCTCCCTGACCCGGTCGACCTTGTGCGCGATGACGCCGAAGGGGTACGCCCGGTGCCGGTTCGCATAGCCCTGGCGGACCATCAGCCGGTCGACGTCCTCGTAGATCTCGCGCAGCGTGCGGCGCTCCCGCACCTCGCGCAGGATCAGCTCGCGGTGGGCCTCCAGGTCCGCGAGCAGCTTGTCGTGCACGGGATTGAGGCCCAGGCAGCCCGAGTAGCCGATGTCCGCGGTGAAGCCCTTGTGGACCGGAGCCATGTCGAGGATGAACGGCATACCCGCCTCGAGCTTGCGGTTCGTCGGGAAGAACTGCAGCGGTATGCGGAAGTTCACGAACGCCGTGCGGTCCCCGAACCAGGCGAAGGGCAGGTGGAACCAGTCCCGCACCCCGCGCTCGCGCAGCCACTCCCGCTGCATCCGCGCCGCCTCGCGCTCCGTCACCCCGGGCTTGAGCTGCGCCGCGACCGCTTCCGCGCAGGCGTACGCCAGCGTCTGCACTTCCCTGAACCCCCGCAGCTCCGCGGAGAGTTCCCGTACCACTGCTGAGGTCATGCCACCGTCCGTCCCGGTCACGGCCGCCCGTGACCGGGCCGTCGCCGTACGCGCTCGTAACTTGACACTGATGAATGTGACAATGCCTGGCGGCGACGTCAAGGGGCCTGCAGCAAGGTGTGGAAAAGCTCCGTGATGTGCACAGCGCGGCCACCGTGACGAGGGAAGGGCCCGGGCGGGACGGGCTACTCAGGTAGGACCCCTAGGGACCCGTAATACTCAGGTCTCATACGAGGTCGACCCCACGGTCTGACGCCTGGGTGTGTTCTGCGCCACTACCGTCGAAACGTGACTGTGATCGCGACCGAAAGCCTGAGCAAGCGGTTCCCCCGGGTGACCGCGCTTGACCGGCTGACCATGGACATCGGGCCCGGTGTGACCGGACTCGTCGGAGCCAATGGAGCCGGCAAGTCCACCATGATCAAGATCCTGCTGGGTCTGTCCCCCGCCACGGAGGGCCGCGCCGAAGTGCTCGGACTCGACGTCGCGACCAAGGGTGCCGAGATCCGCGAGCGGGTCGGGTACATGCCGGAGCACGACTGTCTGCCGCCCGACGTCTCGGCCACCGAGTTCGTCGTCCACATGGCGCGGATGTCCGGCCTGCCCCCGACCGCGGCCCGCGAGCGCACGGCGGACACGCTGCGCCACGTCGGCCTGTACGAGGAGCGCTACCGCCCCATCGGCGGCTATTCGACGGGCATGAAGCAGCGCGTGAAGCTGGCCCAGGCGCTGGTCCACGACCCGCAGCTGGTGTTCCTGGACGAGCCGACGAACGGGCTCGACCCGGTCGGCCGGGACGACATGCTCGGCCTGATCCGCCGCGTCCACACGGACTTCGGCATCTCGGTCCTGGTCACCTCGCACCTGCTCGGCGAGCTCGAGCGCACCTGTGACCATGTCGTCGTCATCGACGGCGGCAAGCTGCTGCGCTCCAGCTCCACCACGGACTTCACGCAGAACACGGCGACGCTCGCGATCGAGGTCACCGACACCGACGAACACCCCGACGGCACGCGCGCGTTGCGCGACGCCTTCGCCCGGCGCGGCATCGAGACCCACACGGGCGGCGAGCTGCCGGGCGCCGGCCACACCGTCCTCATCACCGCACAGGGCGAGGAGACGTACGACATCGTGCGCGACGTCGTCGCGGACCTCGGCCTCGGCCTGGTCCGCATGGAGCAGCGCAGGCACCAGATCGCGGAGGTCTTCCGCCCGGCGGCCGAGCAGCAGCAGGAGCATCTCGCCTCCGTGACCGCACAGCAGACGGGAGGCGGGCGCGATGACCACTGAGCCCATGCCCACGGACCGCGCGTCCACCCAGATCCACAACATCGGCTACCGCCACTACGACGGCCCGCGCCTCGGCCGCGCGTACGCCCGGCGCTCGCTCTTCTCGCAGAGCCTGCGCGGCGCGTACGGCCTGGGCCGCTCGGCCAAGTCGAAGGTGCTGCCGATGCTGCTCTTCGTGGTGATGTGCGTGCCGGCCCTGATCATGGTCGCGGTCGCCGTCGCCACGAAGGCGAAGGACCTCCCGCTGGACTACACGCGCTACGCGATCGTCCTCCAGGCGGTGATCGGCCTCTACGTGGCGTCCCAGGCGCCGCAGGCCGTCTCCCGCGACCTGCGCTTCAAGTCGATCCCGCTCTACTTCTCGCGGCCCATCGAGCGCGTCGACTACGTGGTCGCGAAGTTCGCCGCCATGGCATCGGCCCTGTTCATCCTCACGGCCGCGCCGCTGATCGTCCTCTACGTAGGCTCGCTGCTCGCCAAGCTGGACTTCACCGAGCAGACCAAGGGATTCGCCCAAGGACTGGTATCCGTGGTGCTGTTGTCGCTGCTCTTCGCCGGGATCGGCCTCGTCGTCTCCGCGGTCACCCCACGCCGCGGCTTCGGCATCGCCGCCGTCATCGCCGTCCTGACCATCTCCTACGGGGCGGTCTCCACGGTCCAGGCGATCGCGGACACGCAGGACAACGGCAGCGCGGTGACCTGGCTCGGCCTCTTCTCGCCGATCACGCTCATCGACGGCGTACAGACCGCCTTCCTCGGTGCCACGTCCGCCTTCCCCGGAGCCGAAGGCCCCTCGGCCGGCCAGGGCGTGATCTATCTGCTCGTCGTCCTCGGGCTCATCGCAGGTTCCTACGGGCTGCTGATGCGCCGCTACCGGAAGGTCGGACTGTGACCTCGATCAACATCGACCACGTATCGCGCTGGTTCGGCAACGTCGTCGCGGTCAACGACATCACGATGACCATCGGCCCCGGCGTCACCGGCCTGCTCGGTCCGAACGGCGCGGGGAAGTCCACGCTGATCAACATGATGGGCGGCTTCCTGGCTCCGTCGAACGGATCGGTGACCCTCGACGGTCAGCCGATCTGGCGCAACGAACAGATCTACCGGCACATCGGCATCGTCCCCGAGCGCGAGGCGATGTACGACTTCCTCACGGGCCTCGAATTCGTCGTCGCCAACGCGGAGTTGCACGGCCTCGGCAAGAAGGCGGCCCAGCAGGCACTCGCCACCGTCGAGATGGAGTACGCGCAGGACCGCAAGATCTCGACGTACTCCAAGGGCATGCGCCAGCGCGTGAAGATGGCGTCCGCGCTGGTCCACGACCCGTCGGTGCTCCTCCTCGACGAGCCGTTCAACGGGATGGACCCGCGCCAGCGGATGCAGCTCATGGACCTGTTGCGCCGCATGGGAGACGAGGGCCGCACGGTGCTCTTCTCCTCGCACATCCTCGAAGAGGTCGAGCAGCTCGCCTCGCACATCGAGGTGATCGTCGCCGGACGGCACGCGGCCAGCGGCGACTTCCGCAAGATCCGCCGGCTGATGACCGACCGCCCGCACCGCTACCTGGTCCGCTCCAGCGACGACCGCGCGCTGGCCGCCGCACTGATCGCGGACCCGTCCACAGCGGGCATCGAAGTCGACCTGAAGGAGGGCGCGTTGCGCATCCAGGCCGTCGACTTCGGCCGGTTCACGGTGCTGCTCCCGAAGGTCGCGCAGGCCCACGGCATCCGCCTGCTCACGGTCTCGCCGTCCGACGAGTCCCTCGAGTCCGTCTTCTCGTATCTCGTCGCGGCCTAGTCACGGCGTAGGAGGCCCTGATGTACGACCCCACTGTCGCCCGGCTCACCTACCGAGCACTGCTCGGCCGCCGCCGGGCCCTCATCCTCTTCGCGCTGCCGGTGCTGCTCGTCGTGATCGCCGCCCTGGTGCGCGGCCTCACGGGAGCCGACGACCAGACCGCGTCCGACGTCCTGGGCGGCTTCGCGCTCGCCACGATGGTGCCGCTCATCGGTGTCATCGCGGGCACCGGCGCGATCGGCCCGGAGATCGACGACGGCTCCGTCGTCTATCTGCTGTCGAAGCCGATCAAGCGGCCCACGATCATCTTCACCAAGCTCATCGTGGCCGTCGCCGTCACGATGGTGTTCTCCGCCGTCCCGACGCTGATCGCGGGCCTGATCCTGAACGGGAACGGGCAGCAGATCGCCGTCGCGTACACGATCGCCGCCCTCGTGGCCTCCATCGCGTACGCCGCGATCTTCCTGCTGCTCGGCACGGTCACCCGGCACGCGGTCGTCTTCGGTCTGGTCTATGCCCTCGTCTGGGAGGCCCTCTTCGGCTCCCTGGTCGCCGGGGCGCGCACCCTCAGCGTGCAGCAGTGGTCCCTCGCGGTCGCCCACAAGGTGTCCGGCGGCGACCTCGTCACCTCGGACGTGGGCCTGCCCCTCGCGACCGTGTTCCTCGTGGCCGTGACCGTCCTGGCGACCTGGTACGCGGGACAGAAGCTGCGCACGCTGAAGCTGGCGGGCGAGGAGTAGGCCCGGCCCCGCGCCGGATCCGCGATCTTGACGCTGCCTTCACCCTCCCGTCCGGAGACTGATGGGAGGGTGTGCTGTCCGATGTGCCGCCCGAGGAGGACCCGAGATGGCATCCGAACCGATCCGCGAGGGGGACCGGCCCGGTCAGGGCGACGACACCTGGGACGACGTGGTCCTGGACGCCGACTTCATACGCTCCGCGGAGACCGCCGAGCCGTCCGCGCGGGCCCGCATGCTCACCGCGCGGTGGCGCGACGGCGGACCGGATCCGCAGCCCTGGCGCTCGGACGAGCCGCCCGCGGGCTGGTTCTTCAGCAAGGCGCGACGGCGCAGGTGGCGGCGCCGTAAGTGAGCCGCGATGCGATCGATGCCGCGATTTATTCGGTGGCGGTGAACTCGGCGCGGGGGCACAGTAGTTGTGTCACCGCGCCGGGCCGGTTCTGATGCCGTCGGCGCCCGTCCACTGGGAGAGGAGCGAGACGATGATGATCAGTAGTCCGTCCAGCTCCCGACAGGGCAGCCCCAGGCCGGCTCCGGAGTAGTCACTGCACTCCGTGGAGCCCCGCCCCAGGGGTACTGCCCGGGGCGGCCGCTTCGAGCACGTGCCCTCAGCGGCATGTGGGCCGCCCACCCGGAGGATTGGCCGAGTGGTAAGGCAGCGGCTTGCTAAGCCGTCGTCGGGGCTGGAAACCCCGCGCGCGTTCGATCCGCGCATCCTCCGCCACCGTTGCAGAGCTCAGCCCACTGTGGCCGGGCTCAGCCCAGCAACCGCTCCAGCACCACCGCGATCCCGTCGTCCGCGTTCGACGACGTGACCTCGCTGGCCACCGACTTCAGCTCCGCGTGCGCGTTGGCCATCGCCACGCCGTGCGCCGCCCAGCCGAACATCGGGATGTCGTTGGGCATGTCGCCGAAGGCGATCGTGTCCGCGGCCTTCGCGCCCAGGCGGCGGGCCGCCAGGGAGAGGCCCGTGGCCTTGGAGAGGCCGAGCGGGAGCAGCTCCACGATGCCCTCACCGGCCATCGTGACGCCGACCAGATCGCCGGCCACGGTGCGGGCCACCGCCGCCAGCTCGTCGTCCGTCATGCCGGGGTGCTGCACGTACACCTTGTTGAGCGGCGCGGCCCACAGCTCCGAGACGTCCGTGAACGGCACGGCCGGCAGATGCCCCTCGCCCACCTGGTACCCGGGCCCGACGATCACCTCGCCCTCCAGGCCGTCCCGGCTCGCGGCCAGCGCCAGCGGGCCGAGCTCCGCCTCGATCTTCGACAGCGCCAGACCGGCCAGCTGCCGGTCGAGGGTCACGGACGTGAGGAGGCGGTGCTCCCCCGCGTGGTAGACCTGCGCGCCCTGGCCGCACACCGCGAGTCCCTCGTAACCGAGGTCGTCGAGGATGTGCCGGGTCCAGGGCACGGCCCTGCCGGTCACGATGATGTGCGCGGCGCCCGCCGCGGTGACCGCGGTGAGCGCCTCACGGGTGCGCGTGGAGACGGTCTCGTCGGGACGCAGCAGCGTTCCGTCGAGGTCGGTCGCGACGAGCTTGTACGGAAACGCAGGTGACACGGGAGCGGGGTGGCTCACTTGGGGATCGGCTCCAGACTGCACTTATTTGGGGTCAAGCGTGGTTCGTCCCCCGAGGTACGGACGCAGCACCTCCGGCACGTGCACGGAGCCGTCGGCCTGCTGGTGATTCTCCAGGATGGCGACGATCGTGCGCGGAACGGCGCACAGCGTGCCGTTCAGCGTCGCGAGGGGCTGGACCTTCTTGCCGTCCCGCATCCGGACCGACAGGCGGCGTGCCTGGAAGCCGTCGCAGTTCGACGCCGAGGTCAGCTCGCGGTACTTGCCCTGCGTCGGGATCCACGCCTCGCAGTCGAACTTGCGCGAGGCGGAGGAGCCGAGGTCACCGGTGGCGACGTCGATCACCTGGAAGGGCAGCTCCAGGCCGGTCAGCCACTGCTTCTCCCAGTCCAGGAGCCGCTGGTGCTCGTTCTGCGCGTCCTCCGGGTCGACGTACGAGAACATCTCGACCTTGTCGAACTGGTGCACGCGGAAGATGCCGCGGGTGTCCTTGCCGTACGTGCCCGCCTCGCGGCGGAAGCAGGGCGAGAAACCGGCGTAGCGCAGCGGGAGCTGGTCCGCGTCGATGATCTCGTCCATGTGGTACGCGGCGAGCGGGACCTCGGAGGTGCCGACCAGGTAGTAGTCGTCCTTCTCCAGGTGGTACACGTTCTCCGCGGCCTGGCCGAGGAAGCCCGTGCCCTCCATGGCGCGCGGGCGCACCAGGGCCGGGGTCAGCATCGGCGTGAAGCCGGCCTCGGTGGCCTGCGCGATCGCCGCGTTGACGAGCGCGAGCTCCAGGAGCGCGCCGACGCCCGTCAGGTAGTAGAAGCGCGAGCCGGAGACCTTCGCGCCGCGCTCGACGTCGATGGCGCCGAGCGCCTCGCCGAGCTCCAGGTGGTCCTTGGGCTCGAAGCCCTCGGCGCCGAAGTCGCGGATCGTGCCGTGCGTCTCCAGGACGACGAAGTCCTCCTCGCCGCCGCGCGGGACGTCGGGGTGCACGATGTTGCCGAGCTGGAGCGCCAGGCGGTGGGTCTCTTCCTCGGCCTCGCGCTGCTCGGCCTCGGCCGCCTTCACGGCGGCGGACAGCTCGCCCGTCTTCTTCAGCAGCTCCTGGCGCTCCTCGGGGGAGGCCTTGGGGATCAGCTTGCCGAGCGACTTCTGCTCGGAGCGGAGTTCGTCGAAGCGGAGCCCGGACGACCTGCGCCGCTCGTCGGCGGACAGGACGGAGTCGACGAGCGCGACGTCCTCTCCACGGGCGCGCTGGGAGGCGCGAACACGGTCGGGGTCCTCACGGAGCAGGCGAAGGTCAATCACCCCTCAAGGCTACCGGTGCGCGGTTCCGGCTCTCGACCCGATATCCGTTGCGCTGCTTTATGCCCTATTTGCCGGAATGTGAATTAAGGGCGGAACGCGGCCGGAAAAGATCGACACGGGGCCTGTGGGTGACTGTCAATAAGAACGCGCCCTTTCCCTGGAAAGGGGCATGTGGAAGGTGCCGCCTTGACTCGACTCCCTTGTGGGAGCCGGGACTTGGGCCCCTGTTGTCCACAGGAGTACACAGCTTCGAAGAGTTATCCACAGGCTGTGAGAAAGAACTGTGGACACCGGAAGTGATCGTTCCGAAAGCCGCATGTGTGGCGAAGGATTCCCGTTCCAAACCCGACTCATGCTCACTTTCGGGTGGAAACCCTTCACTCCAAAGAGTTGATCAAGGGAAAAGGGTGGACGAGGGGTGACGTGCGGGGCTGTGGACGGACTTGTGGGCTGTAGGGCGATTTGTCGACCATGTCACGCCTTCCTGTCGACTTGTCCCCAGGTCGAGAAGGTCACCTGTGGATAACTCTTGTGGATGAAGAAAATCCGCTGGTAGGACAGGGTGCCGAGGCCACAGGAAACCGGGCCCGACGGTGGAGAACCGGGCCCGGCGGGGTGCGACAGTTCGCTAGAAGCGACCGTCCTGGCAGCGCGCCAGCCAGTCCGACGCCGCCACGAACTCGTCGTCGGACGTGCCCGTGCGCGGCGGCCGCACGTCCGTGACGGCGACGCCCGCACGCGGGTACGAACCGAGGAAGCGGACCTTCGGGCACGCCCGCTTCAGGCCCATCAGCGCCTCGGCCACCCGGCGGTCCGAGATGTGGCCTTCCGCGTCGATGGCGAAGCAGTAGTCACCGATGCCCTTACCGGTGGGCCGGGACTGCAGCAGCATCAGGTTGACCCCGCGGATCGCGAACTCCTGAAGGAGCTCCATCAGGGCACCGGGATGGTCCTCGCGCTGCCAGATGACGACCGACGTCTTGTCCGCGCCGGTCGGCGCCGCGGGCCGGGCGGGACGGCCGACCAGCACGAACCGGGTCTGCGCGTTGTCCGCGTCGTGGATCTCGGTGACCAGCGGCACCAGGCCGTAGCGCTCGGCCGCGAACTCCCCGGCGAACGCGGCGTCGAACCGGCCCTCCTGCACGAGCCGCGCACCGTCCGCGTTCGACGCGGACGACTCCCAGGTCACGTCCGGCAGATGCGCCTTCATCCAGTTCCTGACCTGCGGCTGGGCCGCCGGATGCGCGGTGACCGTCTTGATCTCGCTCAGCGCGGTGCCCGGCCGGACCAGCAGGGCGAACGTGATGTCCAGCAGCACTTCGCGGTAGATCATCAGCGGCTCGCCCGCGACCAGCTCGTCGAGGGTCGTGGTGATGCCGCCCTCGACCGAGTTCTCGATCGGCACGAACGCGGCCTCGGCCTCGCCGTTGCGGACGGCGTCGAGCGCCGCGGGCACGGACACCACCGGGACGAGTTCACGGGTCGCCGTCTCCGGGAGCGTGCGCAGAGCGACTTCGGTGAAGGTGCCCTCGGGGCCGAGATACGCGTAGCTGGCTGGCATGGGGTCACCCTAATGGGCCCTGTGGGGCACGGCTCACGGACGCGTCACCGACCACTCCGGACGGTGACACCGACCCCGACCGCTCAGTCCTCCAGCAGCTCCTGCCCCACGTAGCCGCCCTTCGCCGTCCCGCCCGGCACCGCGAACAGCCCGCTCGCCTCGTGGCGGATGAACTGCGACAGCGCGTCACCGCGGTCGAGCTTGCGCTGCACCGGTACGAAGCCGCGCAGCGGGTCCGCCTGCCAGCACACGAAGAGCAGCCCCGCGTCCGGGACGCCGTCCGCGTCGAAGCCGTCGTGGAACGAGAACGGGCGGCGCAGCATCGCGGCACCGCCGTTCTGGTCGGGGCGGCTGATCCGGGCGTGGGCGTTGATCGGGACGACGAGGTCGCCGTTCGCGTCGGTCTTCTCCAGGTCGGGATCGGTCGTCTCGTCGCCGCCGCTCAGCGGTGCACCGGTCGACTTCTTGCGGCCGATGACGTCCTCCTGCGCCGTCGTCGCGAGCTTCTCCCAGTCGTCCAGGAGCATCCGGATCCGGCGCACGACGGCGTACGAGCCGTTCGCCATCCACGCGGGCGAGCCCGAGCCCGGCACGAAGATCCGCCGGTCGAAGTCCGACTCCGACGGCTTGGGGTTGTTGGTCCCGTCGACCTGGCCCATCAGATTGCGGGCGGTCATCGGGTGGGAGGTGGCACCGGGCGAGCGGTTGAAGCCGTTCATCTGCCAGCGCACCTTCGCCGCGCCGCGCGCGTCCTTCTGGAGGGCCCGCAGTGCGTGGAAGGCGACCAGGGAGTCGTCGGCGCCGATCTGCACCCACAGGTCGCCGTTGCTGCGCGCCTTGTCGAGGTGGTCGGAGAAGAAGTCCGGCAGCGGGTCGAGCGCGGCCGGGCGCTGCTTCTCCAGTCCCGTGCGGGAGAAGAAGCCGTGGCCGAAGCCGAAGGTGACCGTGAGGGAGGACGGGCCGGCGTCCCGGGCGACATCGGTGTCGTCGGAGCCGGCCGGCTCGCCCGCCATCAGCCGCTCCGCCGTCGCCGACCAGCGGCGCAGCAGCGCGGCGGCCTCCTTGCGGCCCGCGCCCGCGGCGAGGTCGAAGGCGACGAGGTGGCCGCGGGCCTGCATCGGGGTGGTGATCCCGGGCTGATGTTTCCCGTGAAACATCACCTCGTCCGCGCCCAGCGACGTCAACGCGGCCTGCTGATCGGGGGAGTTCGAGGACGCCGTGGCATAGCCCGCGCCCGCGCCGACGGCGCCCAGGGCGATGCCGGTGGCGCCCGCCGTCCCGATCAGCCGTCGCCGGGAGATGCCCGACGGCGCGTCCTTGGTGGTGTCAGCCATGGTGGTTCAGCCGATCTTCGCGTTCTTGGTGACGGTCACTTGGTCGATGTCGGAGGTGCGCACGGTCATCGCGATCTTCCAGTCGCCGGCCACCGGGACCTGGACGCCGCTGGCGGTCCAGTGACCCGTGGCGATGTGGTCGGGCACGACGGAGAGCGGACCGATCTTCTTCGACTCCAGGGTGAAGGCGATCTTCACCTCGGGAACGTCGAAGGCCTTGCCGTTGGGCCGCTCCACGTAGACGTGCATGTCGTTGTCGCCGGTGCGGCCCGGGTCGAGGTCCAGCAGGACCGTGCCCTTGCCGTCCTCGCCCCCGGTGTCGAACGGCACCTTCAGGGACAGCGGCCCCGACTGCGTCTGCGCGGCGGAGGTGGCGGACTTGGCCTCCTCCTCCGTACGGCCCGGCTCGGTGGAGGTCAGCACGGTGGTGACGGCGAGCAGGACGACCGCGACGCCCGCCTCGGCGAGCACGGAGCGGCGCAGCCCGAAGCGGTGCGGGTCGGCGTCGCGGACCCGCTTCTCCCGGGCGGTGTCCATCGCGGCACGCTGCCGGGCGAGCTGGGCGGCCCGCTCGGGGTCCTCGGCCTTGGCGCCGGCCCCGACCGTGACCGGCTCCTTCTTCTTCTCCGCCGTGCGCTGCTCCACCACGGTCGTGGCGGCGGCCTCGGGGGACAGCTGCTCGGAGAGCCGGCCCGTCCACCGGCGCGAGATCCAGGCGATGCCGACGAGCACGGCCACCAGACCGATCTTGACCAGCAGCAGCTGCCCGTACCGCGTGCCGGTCAGCGCCGACCAGGAGCCGACCTGCCGCCACGACTGGTAGAGCCCGGTCGCCGCCAGGGCGGCGACGCTCCAGAAGGCCACGCGGGAGAAGCGGCGTACCGCGGAACCCTCGATGGAGGGCGCCCGGTACAGCGCGACGAGCAGGGTCGTCAGACCGCCGAGCCAGGCTGCGACCGCCAGCAGGTGCAGCACGTCGACGGGCATCGCGAGGCCGGCCTGGATGCCGGTCGAGGCGTGCTCCGCCATGGCCCAGGTCGCGGCCAGGCCGGCCGCGACGACGGTGCCGCCGATCGCGAGCCCGAAGGTGAGGTCCTTGATCTCCTTCTTGTCGCCGTCCTCGGCACGCTTCACGTAGGCGCCGAAGAGCACCGCGATGAAGAGCGCGGCCGCCGCGAGCAGCAGCAGTCGGGACGTCAGTGCGGCACCGGTCTTCGTCTGCAGCACCTGGCCGAGCAGCGTCATGTCGAAGATGTCGGCGACCTTCCCCGACCCGGTGTACGAACCGCGCATCAGGAGCATCGCGATGGTGGCCGCGGTCAGCGCGGTCCACGCCCCGACCACGACCCGCTGCACCGGCTTGATCCCGGCGCCGCGCGGCCAGCACCCGAGCACGAACGCCGCGCCGCCCACGAGCAGCATGAAGCCCGCGTACGAGACGTAGCGCGCGAAGCCGTAGAGACCGCCGACGACACCGCCCCCGGCGTTCTGGTCGGCGACCACGGCGGCCGTCTTGGAGGGGGCGCCGATGGAGAAGGTGAAGGCGCCGGAGACGGGGTGGCTGTCGGCCGAGACGACCTGGTAGGCGACGGTGAACGTGCCGTCGGGCAGCCCCGAGTGGAGGCCCACCGTGTACGTCGTGCCGCCCGCGCGGCCGACCTTGCCGTCGTCGACGCGCTTGCCCGAGGGGTCGAGCACGCGCACGGCGCCGCCGGACACGGCGATCTCCTCGGAGAAGGTCAGCGACACCTTCTCCGGCGCCGTCTCGACCACCGCTCCCTGCTGGGGGTCGCTCCCGGTCAGCGCGGCGTGCGCGGACGCGGGAGCGGCGCCGGCCAGGAGCGCTCCGGTGACGGCGAGGAACAGCAGCACCAGGTGCCACGTGCGGGGAGCGATGGTCTTCACGTGCGGTCAGCCCCTCAATGAGACGCGTGCGACGTCGGGTTGTAGGTGGCGGCCTTCACCGGGAAGGCGACGGTGACGGTGCCGGACTCGGCGAAGTGCAGCCGCACGGACACCTTGTCGCCCTCCTTCGGCCGCTGCTTCAGGTTCTCGAACATGAGGTGGTTCCCGCCCCGCTCGAAGTCCAGCTCGCCGTTCGCGGGGACGGCGAAGGAGTCCTGCTCCTTCATGACGCCGCCCTTGGTGCTGTGCAGGGTGACCTGCCCGGCGATGTCGCTGCTCACGGAGGTGAGGGTGTCGGCGCCGCCGCCGTTGTGCACGACGAAGAAGCCGGCCGCCATGTCACCGGAGGCGGGCGCGGGGATGAAGGCGTCCTCGACCTTCACCTCGGGCTTGCCGGCGGAGCCGTCGGAACCGGAGTCGGAGCCGCAGGCCGTCAGGGCGAGCGAGGCGGCGAGAGCCGTGGCGCCGAGCGCGACGGCCGTCCGCCTCACGGCTTCGCTCCCCGGACGAGCTTGGGGAGGTCCTTGGTGTAGTCGTCGACGGTGGCGTCCTCGCCGTACAGGACGTATCCGCCGTCGGTCTTCGGCGAGAAGGCGATGACCTGCGTGCCGTGCATCGACACGAGCTTGCCCTTCTTGTCCTTCTGCGTCGGCTCGATGGAGATGCCGAGCTTGCGGGCGCTGCCCTGGATGGTGGCGAAGTCGCCGGTCAGGCCGATGAAGTCGGGGTCCTGGGCCTTGAGCCACTTGCCCAGCACGGCCGGGGTGTCACGGTCCGGGTCGGTGGTGACGAAGACGACCTGCAGCTTGTCCTGCTCGGCCTTGGGCAGGGCCTTCTTGGCGACGGCGATGTTGCTCATCGTCAGCGGGCAGACGTCGGGGCAGTTCGTGTAGCCGAAGTAGATCAGCGTCGGCTTGCCCGCGGTCTGCGCGCGCAGGTCGAACTTCTTGCCGTGGGTGTCGGTGAGGACCAGGTCGGGCTTCTCGAAGGGCTTGTCGAGGACCGTGGCCGCCTTCTGCGAACCGGTCTCCTCGGACACCTCGGCGACGGGCTTGCCGCTGTCGTCGCCGCTTCCGCAGGCCGACAGGGCGAACGTGGCCGCCGTGACCAGGCCGGCGGCGGCGAGCAGGGTCTTCTTGCTCAGCTTCGTGGTCTTGCGCATAGAAAAATGTCCCAGATGTGAGGGGGCCGGCGGATGCCGGGGTCGCCCACCGCGACCCCGGCACCCGCCATGGGTGGCTCAGCTGTTGGTACGCCGACGGCCCGCGAGAACGCCGAACGCCACACCGGCGATGCCGACGACGATGCCGACGATGCCGAGGACGCGGGCGGTGGTGTCGCTGTCGGAGCTGCCGGAATCTGCGGCGGACGTGTCCGAGGAGGCCGCGGCGGCCTCCTTCTTGTCGTCGGAGGCGGCGCCGGAGGCACCGTGCTCGTCGCCCTCCGCGGCCGACAGCTCAAGGGTGGGCGCCGGGTTCTCCGGCTCCTCCTGGCCCTTCTGCTGCGGCTCGATCCAGCGCACGACCTCCTTGTTGTCGTACGTCTGGATCGCCTTGAAGACGAGCTGGTCCGTGTCCGTCGGCAGCTGGCCGATGGACAGCGGGAACTTCTGGAAGTAGCCGGGCTGCACGCCCTTGGCGTCGCCCGAACCGGTCGCGGTCCAGGTGACCTTGGAGACGGCCTCGGTGATCTTCTCGCCGTGCATCTCCAGCGGCTTGTCGAGCTTCGACTTGGTGACCTCGGCCTTCCAGCCCGGGATGGGCTGCGGCATCACCGAGGCGAGCGGGTGGTCGGTCGGGAAGCTGACCTCGAGCTTGGTCGTGGCGGCGTCGTCGCGCTCGTTGGGGACCTTGAAGTCGACCACGGCGTAACCGCCCTTGGCGGCGGTGCCCTCGGGCTGCACGCTCACGTGCGCGAAGGCCGGGGCGGAGACGAGGACGACGGAGGAGACGGCGGCGGCACCGACGAGAGCGGCGCGGGACATCTTCTTCATGGCAGAAAGAACTCCACGTTCAGCGGGATCCAGCGAAGGGTGAAGGGGCGCGACCGCGAGAACGCACGTCTACGGAGGAGCGGAGAACACGTCTACGTAGCGGCGAGAAAAGCGGGTACGCGCGCGTGCCGCACGGCACACCTCACCCCGCGCGGTACGCGGTGGAGTACGGATGCCGTGTCAGGCAGCGAGGAGGAACGCGTCGGCGACGGGCGGCCCGCGCCGGATCACCGAGTGCTGAAGCGCCGCCGCCCGCAGCACGGGGGGCGGTCCGAACCCGCCGCGCGGCGCCCACGGCACACCCTCGGGCGAGCCCGTGAGGCCCGCGCGCAGGGCGCGTACGAGAGCGAGGGCCGCGCGCAGGGCCCGGACGAGGGCGCCTTCCGCGACGCTCTGCGCCGACAGCCGCGAGAGCCGCACGAGGCGGCCGAGGGCGAGATCGCCGCGGCGCAGCAGCCAGCCCGCGCCGGCCGCGGCCAGCAGGTGACCGATGAGCATCGGCAGGGACGGCAGCAGCGGCATCGAGGCACTCGCCGCGCCCGCCATGTCGTGGTGCGCCCCGGTGGACGGCACGCGCGCGCTGTCGAGGATCCGCTGCGCCTGCACCGGGCTGAGCGCCGAGGCACCCGCCCCGCACATCAGGCGTGCGGCCTGCTCGACGACGGAGGGCTGCGCCGTGTCCATGGCCATGGAACCGTGCTGCCCCACCCCGAAGAGGCAGTGCAGGCCGATCTGTCCGGTGCCCAGCAGCGCGGCGATGCCCGGCAGCGACCGCTCACGGCCGGCCAGCGGCACGGCCGCACAGAAGACGGCGAGGAAGCCGAGGGACAGCGACCACAGCGGAACGGTGGCCGTGGAACCGAGGACGTGCCCCGCCGCGGACAGCACGACGCAGACCGCGGCGAACACCGCGGCCCTCAGCAGCCGAAGATCGGCCGCGCTGCGCTGGCGCTGGTGGGGGGCAGACATGGCGGGCTCATCATCGCACTGGGCTTACCCGCTCCATACGGCAGGTCCGCAAGGTCCGGTATCTCCTTTACCCCGCCGTCACGGGACTCCGCATCGGCCGTATGGGCGGTATCACGTCAACTGGGCGATTGCGCGGGGCTGGTGGCGGCAATACGTATCGGTATGTCGAGCCGCGGCCTGGAGGCTGGAACATGAGCATCTGGTGGTCCCTCCATCTGCGGCGCGATGCTGCGAGCGTGCCGCTCGCCCGACGCCTCCTCATGGGCACCATGGAGACCGCGGGTGTCGATCCCGACATCTCCTACGACCTGTCGGTCGCGCTCAGCGAGGCGTGTGCGAACGCGGTGGAGCACGGCGGGTCCGGGACGGCCAGCGAGTCGGCCGGCGCCTATCGGGTCACCGCCTATCTGGACGGCGAGAAGTGCCGCATCGAAGTGGCCGACTCGGGCCCTGGCTTCCCCGCCCTGCGGGGCCGTGCCACGGCGGCCGTCCGCCCGGCGCCCGACCGCCCCGACCCCGACTGCGCGGAGAACGGCAGGGGCCTGTTCCTCATCCAGGAACTGGCCGATCACGTGCACTTCGTGAACCGGCCGGGCAGGGGCGGCGCCGTGGTCAGCTTCGACAAGATCCTCAAGTGGAAGAAGGACGCGCCGCTGGTGGCGGTGTGAACCGTCCGCGGCGCGACGGACGGACGACGGACACGGCAGAGGGCCGCGACAGCACGTCGCGGCCCTCTGCCGTGCGGTGTCCCGGGGGGATCAGCCCTTCAGGCGCGCCATCCACGCCTCGACCTCGTCGGAACGGCGCGGCAGGCCCTCCGACAGGTTCCGGTTGCCGTCCTCGGTGACGAGGATGTCGTCCTCGATGCGGACGCCGATGCCGCGGTACTCCTCGGGGACCGTCAGGTCGTCGGCCTGGAAGTACAGACCCGGCTCGACGGTGAGGACCACGCCGGGCTCCAGCGTGCCGTCCACGTACGTCTCGGTCCGCGCGACCGCGCAGTCGTGGACGTCCATGCCGAGCATGTGACCCGTGCCGTGCAGGGTCCAGCGGCGCTGCAGACCCAGCTCCAGGACGCGCTCCACCGGGCCCTCGACCAGACCCCACTCGACGAGCTTCTCGGCGAGCACGCGCTGCGAGGCGTCGTGGAAGTCGCGGTACTTGGCACCCGGCTGCACGGCCGCGATACCGGCCTCCTGGGCCTCGTACACGGCGTCGTAGATCTTCCGCTGGATCTCGCTGTACGTGCCGTTGATCGGCAGCGTGCGCGTGACGTCGGCGGTGTAGTACGTGTGCGTCTCGACGCCCGCGTCCAGCAGGAGCAGGTCGCCGGAGCGGACCGGACCGTCGTTGCGGACCCAGTGCAGCGTGCAGGCGTGCGGGCCCGCGGCGCAGATGGAGCCGTAGCCGATGTCGTTGCCCTCCACGCGCGCGCGGAGGAAGAACGTGCCCTCGATGTAGCGCTCGCTGGTCGCCTCGGCCTTGTCGAGGACCTTCACGACGTCCTCGAAGCCGCGCACCGTCGAGTCGACGGCCTTCTGCAGCTCGCCGATCTCGAACGCGTCCTTCACGATCCGCGCCTCGGAGAGGAAGACCCGCAGCTCCTCGTCGCGCTCCGCGGTGACCTTGTCGGTCAGGGCGGCCTCGATGCCGGCGTCGAAGCCGCGCACGACGCGCACCGGGCCGGTGGCCTCGCGCAGCTTGCCGGCGAGCTCGCGGACGTCGGAGGCGGGGATGCCGTACAGCTTCCCGGCCTCGGTCAGGGAGTGCCGGCGGCCGACCCACAGCTCGCCCTGGCCGTCGAGCCAGAACTCGCCGTTCTCCCGGTCGGAGCGCGGCAGCAGGTAGATGGTGGCCTCGTGGCCGTCGCCCTTGGGCTCCAGGACGAGGACGCCGTCCTCCGTCTGGTTGCCGGTCAGGTACGCGTACTCGACCGAGGCGCGGAAGGCGTACTCCGTGTCGTTCGAGCGCGTCTTGAGGTTGCCCGCGGGCACGACGAGGCGCTCGCCCGGGAAGCGGGCGGACAGCGCGGCACGGCGGGCGGCGGTCTCCGCGGCCTGCGCGATCGGCCGCAGGTCGTGCAGCTCGGTGTCGGCCCAGCCGGACTTCATGTTCTCGGCGAGCTCGTCGGACACGCCCGGGTAGAGGCCGTTCTTGCGCTGCTTGATGGGCTCTTCTTCCGGGGTCTCCGGGGTGGTGAGCTCCTCCGACACGGTTCCTCCTCGACGGGTCCTCGGAATGCCCGGGTACGGCCTGGATATGGCCTGAAATGGCAGTGGACCCCCTCCATCGTACGAGCGTACGGAAGGGGGTCCAGGGCCGGATGACCTCTTACAAAGCGGCTCTTACAGGCAGTACGGGACCGGCTACTCGAATCGGGCCGCGAGCAGGACCACGTCCTCGTCGCTGTCGACCGCGTCGAGCCCGTCCGGGAGCACGGTGTGCAGCACGTGGTCCGCGATCGCGCCCGGGTCGTCGCGCAGGCCCTTCGGGACGCTCGCGGCGGCCGCGTGGAGGCGGGTGAACGCGCGGTCCATGGGGTCGCCGGTGCGGTGCAGCAGGCCGTCCGTGTACAGCAGCACGGTCTCGCCGGGCTCCGGCGCGATCTCCACGCTCGGCGCCTCCCAGCAGGCGAGCATCCCGAGCGGCGCCGACAGCGTGGTCTCCGCGAACTCCGTGCGCCGCTCGCCGATCACCAGCGGCGGGGCGTGCCCCGCGCCCGCGAGCACGATCTTGCGCTGCGCCGGCTCGCAGTAGGCGAACAGGGCGGTGGCGCTGCGCGCGGGCTCGGTCAGCCGCAGCAGCAGCTCCAGGTCGGACAGGACCGCGACCGGGTCCTCGCCCTCCATGACGGCGTACGCCCGGAGCGAGGCGCGCAGCCGGCCCATCGCGGCGACCGCGCTCGCGCCGGAGCCGGTGACGGAGCCGACCGCGAGCCCGAGTGCGCCCTCGGGCAGCGGCAGCGCGTCGTACCAGTCGCCGCCGCCGCGCGGCCCGGAGCGGTGCCGCACGGCGAGCTGCACACCGGCGACGCGGGGCAGGCGCGCCGGCAGCAGCTCGTCGGCGAGCGTGCGCGACCACGCGCGCGTGCGCTCCGTTTCGAGGAGGCGGGCCAGGTGCTCGGTGGCGTAGCGGGCGTACAGGCCGATCAGGTGGCGCTGGCGCTCCACGGGCTCGGCCGGCTCGTCGTACAGCCAGACGGCCGCGCCGAGCCGGCCCGCCGCGTCGGTGGCGAGCGGCAGCGTGAAGCTCGCCGCGTAGCCGAGGCGGGCGGCGACCTCGCGGTGGCGCGGGTCGAGCCCGTCCTCGGAGAGCAGGTCGGCACGGCACTCGGGGTCGGTGCTGAGCCCGTCCAGGATCCGGCCGTACGAGGTGGCGCCGCGCGGCACCGTCTCGATGTGCCCGAGGTCGGGGCGGGACAGGCCGAGCCCGACGGTGGTGTCGGGTCCCAGTCCGTCGCCCGGCTCCAGCACGACAAGTCCGCGCCGGGCGCCCACCAGGGCGGCTCCGGCGCGCAGCAGTTCGTGCAGTGCGTCCTCGAGTGCGGCCGTGCGGGCCAGCCGTTCCGTGAGTTCGTGCAGGGTCGTGAGGTCGGAGACCCAGCCGGCGAGGCGGTCCTGGATCACCGCTCCGGGGG
>NZ_JAMOLN010000135.1 GCF_024448165.1 Streptomyces longispororuber | reverse complement strand
GGCACAGCCGCACGGCGAGAAGACGCCCCAAAGGAGCGCGGGGAACGGCGCGAGCACCCACGACGCACCGGCACAGCCGCACGGCGAGAAGACGCCCCAAAGGAGCGCGGGGAACGGCGCGACCAGCCACGACGCACCCGCACAGCCGCACACCCCCGCAACCACCCACGGCGCGAAGGCCCAACCCCTCCCGCCGGAGGCACCCCTCACCGAAACGACGACCCGCCTGCGCCCGATCGGCGCCCGCATAGGGCCCCGCGCGGCCGCGGCGGCAGCCTGCCTCGTGCTCGGTCTCGGTCTGCTCGGCGGCGCGGCCACCGGCACCCTCCTCACCGGCGACGGCGGCAGCGGCACGGTCTCCGCGCGGACCGCGTACCACGACGCCGGCGAGCTGTGGCACAGCATCCCGGTCGACCGGCTGTTCCCGCCCACCCTGAAGGGCGAGGGCGCAGGACCCGGCGGAGCCGACCGCACCTGGACCCGGGTGGCCGTCGCCCCGGACAGCGGCTGCAAGGCGGCCTTCGATCCGCTCCTCTACAAGGCGCTGCGCCCGGCGGGCTGCCTGCGCCTGCTCCGCGCCACGTACACCGACGCCACCCAGAGCCAGGTCACCACGGTCGGCCTGATGTTCACCAAGGCCGACCTGGAGGCGACCAAGGCGCTGCGCACCCGCTTCACCGAGCAGGGCCTGGACCGCCGCACCGACCTCATGCCCCGCCCGTACGCCGCCGAGGACACCGTCGCCGCCGGCTTCGGCGACGCCCAGCGCGCCTCCTGGACGCTGAACGTGCTGACCGACGCCCCGGTCGTCGTCTACGCGGTCTCCGGCTTCGCCGACGGCCGCACCGTCACCGACCCGGAACCCGCCGCCGAGGCGATGAAGCCGGGCGCCACCACCGCCCCCGCCCAGGCGGGCCTCGGTCACGAGGCCCAGGGCGTCGCCGACCGGATCGAGCGCGGTCTGCGCAAGGCCGTCCAGAAGTCCACGGAGCAGCCGTCATGACCCGCGCCGCCCACCGCGTCGCCGCCCTCGGCACCACCGCGGTGCTCGCCCTGCTGCCCACGACCGCGGCCCACGCCGACACGGTCCGCGCCCAGCAGTGGGGCCTGACCGCGATGCACACCCAGCAGGCGTGGCGCACCACCAAGGGCAAGGGCATCACGGTCGCGGTCCTGGACACCGGCGTCGACGACCAGCATCCCGACCTCAAGGGCAACGTCACGGAGGGCAAGGACCTCATCGGCTTCGGGGCGCAGCGCGGCGACCGCCCCTGGGCGCGGCACGGCACCGCGATCGCGGGCATCATCGCGGGCCACGGACACGGCGCGGGCCACGGCGACGGCGTCATGGGCATCGCCCCCGAGGCCACGATCCTGCCCGTCCGCGTGATCCTGGAGGACGGCGACCCGTCCCGCGCGAAGGCCCGCGAGACCCGCGGTACCGCCCTCGCCGACGGCATCCGCTGGGCCGCCGACCACGGCGCCGACGTCATCAACCTCTCCCTCGGCGACGACTCGGCGACCGCCCACCCCGAGGCGAGCGAGGACGCGGCCGTCCAGTACGCGCTGAAGAAGGGCGTCTCCGTCGTCGCCTCCGCGGGCAACGGCGGCGAGAAGGGCGACCACATCTCCTACCCGGCCGCCTACCCGGGCGTCATCACCGCCACGGCCGTCGACGCCTCCGGCTCCCGCGCCTCGTTCTCCACCCGCCGCTGGTACGCCACCGTCGCGGCGCCCGGCCGGAACATCGTGACCGCCGACCCCGACCGCAAGTACTACTCGGCGTGGGGCACCAGCGCCGCCTCCGCGTTCGTCTCCGGCGCCGTCGCGCTGGTCCGCGCCGCACACCCCGGGCTGAGCCCCGCCCAGATCAAGAAGCTCATGGAGGACACCGCCCAGGACCCGCCGTCCGGCGGCCGCGACGACTCGCGGGGCTTCGGCCTGGTCGACCCGGCGGCCGCCATCGGCGCGGCGAAGAAGCTGAAGCCGCAGGGCCTGGCCCCGGCCGCGTACGGCGAGACGTACTTCGGCCCGGGCCCCGACGACCCGGACGACGACGGCCAGGCCGCCTGGGTCGGCCCGGTCGCGGGCGGACTCGGGGTGGTGCTGCTCGGCACCGCCGTCCACCTGTGGCGGACCCACCGCCGGCTCAGGAACCGCTGACCACCGCCGCCGCGGCCGCGGCGACCGCCTCCACGAGAGCGATCCCGGCTTCCTTGGTGGTGCTCCCGTTCGAGACCACGGCCACCAGACAGTCCGCCCTGCCCACGGTCACCCGCCCGACGCTGTTGATGTCCCACAGCCCGGTGGTGCTCCGCCGCAGCCACCCGTTCTTCAGCGCGCTCCCGTCCCCGTCCCCGGCCGCCGAGACCCCCCACGTCTGATCGGACTCGACGTTCGCCATCAGCCCCTGGACGTACGCCCGCGAGTCCGCGCTCAGCACCGGGTCGTCCGCGACCCCGAACACCTGCTGGAGCAGCGTGAGTTGGTCCTGTGCCGTGGTCTGCGTCAGTCCCCACAGCGCCCCGTCGCCGCCGCTCGTGCCGGACAGCCCGAGCCGCCGGTTCGCGGCGTCGAGCCCGGCGGCCCGGCCGATGACGTCCCACAGCGCGGTGGTCGCCGCGTTGTCGCTGTTCTCGATCATCGTGGTGGCGTACGCCTTCTCCTGCGCGGTCAGCTCCCGCCCCTCGTCCTGCGCCCGGAGCAGCAGCGCGGCCAGCACGTCGACCTTGACGATGCTCGCCGTGTCGTACGTCCCGTCGCCCGACGCGTACGCGGCACTCGCCCCGCCCGCCACGTCGAGCACGGCCACGGAGACCTCGCCGTCGTGCCCGGCGACGGCGTCCGCCACGGCCTCGGCGAGCTGTGCGTCCCGGTCCACGGTCGGGGTTCCCCCTTCGGAGGGTGCGGCCACCTTCGACACCAGCGCGGTCGCGTCGTGCGCCTGCGCCTTCACGTAGACCGTAGTGGCGGCGGTGCCGGAGACCAGCACCGCGGCGGCGACGGCCGCGCACAGCAGCGGACGGCGCCGACGGGGGGAGCGAGGGGACATGCCGCGATGGTCGGCCGCGGACCTGTGACGACCATGGGTCCGACCCCAGGGTCCGCTGAGAACCTGTGGGGCCGCGCTCTGTAGGGTCGGTGAACGTGGCGAACAAGAACATTCCCGACCCCGGCTTCTCCGACGACGACGGCACCGCGGACCCCCGCCTCGCCGAGGCGCTGGCCGCCTGGTCGGCCGACCGCACGGCCCACGCGCCGGTCCTGGACGCCCTGAAGGGCGCCCGCCTCCTGGTCCCCGTCGTCGCCGTCCTCGGCGAGGTCGAGGAGGACGAGAACGGGCTTCGCCGCGAGAAGACGTCCGACATGGCGGTCCCGACCCTGAAGGCGGGCCACCGCACGGCGCTCCCCGCCTTCACCTCCACCGCGTCCCTCGCGCTGTGGGACCCCGAGGCCCGCCCGGTCGCCGTCCCCCTCCACCAGGCGCTCCAGGCCGCCGCCCACGAGAAGGCCGACACGGTCGTCCTCGACCTCGCGGGCCCCGTCCCCTACGAGCTCACGGGCCCCGCCCTGTACGCGCTCGCGGAGGGCCGCACCGGCACGGACCCGCTCACCGACCCCGCGGTCACCGACGCGGTCCGCGCCGCCGTCGCCGCCGAGCCCGCGGTGGCCCGCGCCCACCTCGGCCCCGGCGAGGCGGACGGCACCCTGGCCCTGGTCCTCGACGCGGACGCCGACGTCCAGGTCACGGCCCGGTCCCTGGCGGCCCGCATCGCGGCCGACGAAACACTGCGGGCCCGCCTGGTGCGCGGCCTCGACCTGGCACTGCTGCCGGCCGGGGCCACGCCGCCGGGCGAGCCCTTGTACGTACGTGACTGAGTCCTGAGAGCGGGGGGCCGGGCTCCGGGGCCTAGCCGTAGATCGCGCCCGTGTACTTCTCGCCCGGGCCCTGGCCCGGCTCGTCGGGCACGATCGAGGCCTCGCGGAAGGCGAGCTGCAGGGACTTCAGACCGTCCCGCAGCGGCGCCGCGTGGAAGGAGCTGATCTCCGTGGCGCTGCCGTCGAGCAGGCCGGCCAGCGCGTGGATCAGCTTGCGGGCCTCGTCGAGGTCCTTGTGGGCGTCGCCCTCCTCGGTGAGGCCGAGCTTCACCGCGGCGGCACTCATCAGGTTGACCGCGACCGTCACGATGACCTCGACGGCGGGAACCTCGGCGATGTCGCGGGTCAACGCGTCGTAGTCGGGAGACTCGGGGGAAACGGCTGCGGGAATGGCGTCACTCATGCCTCCCACGATATGCCGCCCGCGCACTCGGTTGGGCGCACCCCCCAAGTGCTGCTAACCTTGTGTAACGACCGGCCGGACACCCCTGTCGAGGACACCGTCCCAGACCTGAGTGACCGGCCCACAAGTGGAGGCTCCGATCTCCCACCTGGCCGCCCGATCGCAGGGCGGCGGGTCACCGGTCAGACGGTCCCCATCGTTCCGTACGGACGATGGAACCGTCCGATGCGCGCCCCGCGGTCCACCGTGGCGGTGCTCCGGTAGTTCTTGGAGCCCCCTCATGTGTGCCGTCCGGGGCATTTTTTGTGCTTCGGCGCGGTTGGTACTTAGGAATCAGACGTACGCGGCGGTCCGCCAGACCGTCGTGTGGTGCTACCGAGGAGGATCCATCAGCGCCGAGCCCCGCATCAACGACCGGATTCGCGTTCCCGAAGTGCGACTTGTCGGTCCCAGCGGCGAGCAGGTCGGGATTGTTCCGCTTGCCAAGGCCCTTGAGCTTGCTCAGGAGTACGACCTCGACCTGGTCGAGGTGGCGGCGAACGCCCGTCCGCCCGTGTGCAAGCTCATGGACTACGGGAAGTTCAAGTACGAGTCGGCCATGAAGGCCCGTGAGGCGCGCAAGAACCAGGCGCACACGGTCATCAAGGAGATGAAGCTCCGGCCGAAGATCGACCCGCACGACTATGACACCAAGAAGGGTCACGTCGTCCGGTTCCTCAAGCAGGGCGACAAGGTCAAGATCACGATCATGTTCCGTGGTCGTGAGCAGTCCCGGCCGGAGCTCGGCTACCGACTGCTGCAGCGCCTTGCGAACGACGTCGAGGACCTCGGTTTCGTCGAGTCGAACCCGAAGCAGGACGGCCGGAACATGATCATGGTTCTCGGCCCGCACAAGAAGAAGACCGAGGCCATGGCCGAGGCCCGCGAGGCGCAGGCCGCCCGCAAGGCCGACGCGAAGGCCAACCCCGGCAAGTCGCAGAACGCTGCCGAGGACCAGTCTTCCGAGGAGGTCGCCGAGGCTCCGGCCGAGGCCCCCGCCGAGGCTTCTGCCGAGGCATGATCCAGCGGCGCACAGCCTGTGCGCCTTGGATACCAATGGACACAACTGACGTTCCCCCGCGGCCGGTTCGCGCCTCTGGCACGGACCGGCCGGGAACGCCACTGACGAGGAGAGAACGGCGCTATGCCGAAGAACAAGTCGCACAGCGGTGCCAGCAAGCGCTTCAAGGTCACCGGCTCCGGCAAGGTGCTCCGTGAGCGCGCCGGCAAGCGCCACCTGCTCGAGCACAAGTCGTCGCGCCTGACGCGTCGCCTCACCGGCAACGCCGAGATGGCCCCGGGCGACGCCAAGAAGATCAAGAAGCTTCTCGGCAAGTGACGTACCGGCGCGTCAGCGCCCTGTACGTCGGCTAGACCGGGACCTATTCGAATTCGGGTCGGGTGACGTCAACCCCGGCCCCGCTACAAGGAGTTAACAAGTGGCACGCGTCAAGCGCGCAGTCAACGCGCACAAGAAGCGTCGGGCGATCCTCGAGCAGGCCAGCGGTTACCGCGGCCAGCGGTCGCGTCTGTACCGCAAGGCGAAGGAGCAGGTCACCCACTCCCTCGTCTACAACTACAACGACCGCAAGAAGCGCAAGGGCGACTTCCGTCAGCTGTGGATCCAGCGCATCAACGCCGCTGCCCGCCAGAACGGCATGACGTACAACCGCCTCATCCAGGGTCTGAAGGCCGCCAACATCGAGGTGGACCGCAAGATCCTCGCCGAGCTGGCCGTCAACGACTCCAACGCGTTCGCCGCGCTGGTCGAGGTCGCGCAGAAGGCGCTCCCGGCGGATGTCAACGCGCCCAAGGCTGCTGCCTGAGCGCTCCGCTGAGCCGGACGTGATATTCGGACCCGCAAGCCGAGAGCTTGCGGGTCCGAGTGCGTTCGGAATCTCGCCCGTCCGCTCCTGTTGATTGCCGTGTGCGGCCCGTCCGTGGCTGGTCGCGCAGTTCCCCGCGCCCCCTTCGGGCGCTTCCCCCTAGGTGAGTCGTATGGTTGCCGCGCCCGAACTGATCTCTCCCAAGTCCCCCCGCGTCTCCGCCGCCCGGCGGCTCGGGAAGCGGAACTTCCGGGGGAAGGAGCGGCTGTTCCTCGCCGAGGGGCCGCAGGCCGTGCGGGAGGCCGCCGCGCACCGGGACACTCTTGTCGAGATGTTCGCCACCGTCGAGGCCGCCGAGCGGTACGCCGACATCGTGGCCGAGGCCCGGGACGCCGGGGCGCGGGTGCACCTCGCCGACGAGAGCGTCATCGCCGACATCTCCACGACCGTGACGCCGCAGGGGCTCGTGGGCGTGTGCCGGTTCCTGGACACCCCGTTCGACCAGGTCCTCGCGGCGCGGCCCAAGCTCGTCGCCGTCCTGGCGCACGTGCGCGACCCCGGGAACGCCGGGACGGTGCTGCGCTGCGCCGACGCGGCCGGTGCCGAGGCGGTCGTGCTGACCGACGCGTCCGTCGACCTGTACAACCCCAAGGCCGTGCGCGCCTCCGTCGGCTCGCTGTTCCACCTGCCCGTCGCCGTGGGCGTCCCCGTCGAGCAGGCCGTCGCCGGGCTGAAGGCCGCCGGGGTCCGGATCCTCGCCGCCGACGGGGCCGGGGACGACGACCTCGACGACGAGCTGGACAAGGGGACCATGGGCACCCCGACCGCCTGGGTCTTCGGCAACGAGGCGTGGGGGCTCCCGGAGGAGACCCGCGCGCTCGCGGACGCCGTGGTGCGCGTCCCCATCCACGGCAAGGCCGAGAGCCTCAACCTGGCGACGGCGGCCGCCGTGTGCCTGTACGCCTCCGCTCGTGCACAGCGCGCCCCCGGAGGGTGCCGCTCCGTCACCCCCGGCTAGTAGGGTGACCACCTCGGGTCCGTGACCGAGAGGTGGGATACGGGGAGATGAGCGTCGTCGGCACGAGCAGTTCGCGAGGAGCGCAGGCGCGGTCAGGACCGGCCGCGCCCCGGGCCGGACTCGACGACCTGACCGGCCTCGGCGTGCACCCCGACGATCTGCCCGACGGACTCGTCGTCGCAGATGAGCGCGGCCAGGTCGTCTGTTTCAACGCCGCGGCCGAGCGCATCACCGCCGTCCCCGCCGCCCGAGCGCTCGGCTCCCCGCTGGAGCGGGCCCTGCCGCTGGAGGACCTCGAAGGCCGGCGCTGGTGGCAGCTGACCGACCCGTACGGCGGCATCGCGACCCGCGTCGGACAGCCCGAGCGGAACCTGCTGCTGCCCGGCGGACGCGAGGTCCTGGTCACCGCGCGTTACGTGCGGACCAGGCCCACCGGACCCGTGCGCCGCGTCGTCGTCCAGATCCGGGACACCGAGGCCAGGCGCCGCACCGAGCGCAGCCACGCCGAGCTGATCGCCACCGTCGCGCACGAACTGCGCTCCCCGCTCACCTCCGTCAAAGGCTTCACCGCGACACTTCTGGCCAAGTGGGAGCGGTTCACCGATGAACAGAAGCGGCTGATGCTGGAGACCGTCGACGCCGACGCGAACCGGGTGACGCGACTGATCGCGGAGCTGCTCGACATCTCGCGCATCGACTCCGGCCGTCTCGAGGTGCGGCGCCAGCCCGTCGACATCGGCGCCGCCGTCTCCCGGCACATCCAGGCCCACGTCGCCTCCGGGCGGCCCGCCGACCGCTTCCTGCTGCGGGTCGGCCACCCGCTGCCCGATCTGTGGGCCGACCCCGACAAGGTGGACCAGGTCCTCAGCAATCTGCTGGAAAACGCCGTGCGCCACGGCGAGGGAACCGTCACCATTGACGTCGAGCCAAGCCAGAGCGGCACGTCGGTCACCGTGAGCGACGAAGGCCCCGGCATCCCGGAGGAGTCCATGAACCGCGTCTTCACCCGCTTCTGGCGGGGCAGCAAGCGCGGCGGCACCGGCCTGGGCCTGTACATCGTCAAGGGCATCGTCGAGGCCCACGGCGGCACGATCACCGTGGGGCGGGCGCCCGGTGGCGGCGCCCAGTTCCGATTTATGCTGCCCGTCGGGGCACCCGCGTATCTCACCAGCTGAGCGCCGGGCCCCCACGGGCGCATTCGCACACCTCACCCCCGTTAGACTCGTCCTTTGGCACGTTTGCGTCCCTGCCACTAGACGGCCGTCGAACGCGTCTGCGGGACCCATCAGCCAGCCAATCGGAAGCACGGGAAGAGATGTCGGCACCGAACAAGTCGTACGACCCTGTCGAGGTCGAGGCACTGAAACCGGAAGAGATCGAGCGCGTGCGGGACGAGGCGCTCGCCGCCTTCGCCGCCGCGGACTCGCTCGACGCGCTGCAGGCGGCCAAGGTCGCGCACACCGGCGGCACGTCGCCGCTGTCGCTCGCCAACCGGGAGATCGGCGCGCTGCCGCCGCAGGCCAAGGCCGCGGCCGGCAAGCTCGTCGGCCAGGCCCGCGCCGCCGTCGGCCGGGGCCTCGCCGCCCGCCAGGCCGAGCTGGAGGCCGAGCGCGACGCGCGCGTCCTGGTCGAGGAGGCCGTGGACGTCACGCTGCCCTACGACCGCACCCCGGCCGGCGCCCGCCACCCGCTCACGACCATGATGGAGCGCGTCGCGGACGTCTTCGTGTCCATGGGATACGAGATCGCGGAGGGCCCCGAGGTCGAGGCCGAGTGGTTCAACTTCGACGCGCTGAACTTCACGCCGGACCACCCGGCCCGGCAGATGCAGGACACGTTCTTCGTCGCCGGTCCCGAGGGCCGCGAGAAGACCGTCGGTGACGAGTCCGGCGTCGTGCTGCGCACCCACACCTCCCCGGTGCAGGCGCGCTCGCTGCTCGACCGGGAGCCGCCCGTCTACATCGTCTGCCCCGGCCGCGTGTACCGCACGGACGAGCTGGACGCCACGCACACCCCGGTCTTCCACCAGATCGAGCTCCTCGCGGTGGACGAGGGCCTCACCATGGCCGACCTGAAGGGCACCCTGGACCACATGGTCAAGGCGCTGTTCGGCGACGACATGAAGACCCGCCTCCGCCCCAACTACTTCCCGTTCACCGAGCCGTCCGCCGAGATGGACATGGTCTGCTACGTGTGCCGCGGCGAGTCCGTCGGCAACCCGGACCGGCCGTGCCGCACCTGCGGCAGCGAGGGCTGGATCGAGCTGGGCGGCTGCGGCATGGTCAACCCGCGCGTGCTGACCGCGTGCGGCGTCGACCCCGAGAAGTACAGCGGATTCGCCTTCGGGTTCGGCATCGAGCGGATGCTGATGTTCCGCCACAACGTCGAAGACATGCGAGACATGGTCGAGGGTGACGTCCGGTTCACCCGGCCGTTCGGGATGGAGATCTGATGCGGGTCCCGCTTTCCTGGCTGCGGGAGTACGTCGACCTCCCCGCCACCGAGACCGGCCGCGACGTGCAGACCAAGCTGGTCGGCGTCGGCCTCGAGGTCGAGACCGTCGAGCAGCTCGGCGCCGACCTCAAGGGCCCCCTCGTCGTCGGCCAGGTGCTGACGATCGAGGAGCTCGAGGGCTTCAAGAAGCCGATCCGGTTCTGCACGGTCGACGTCGGCCAGGCCAACGGCACGGGCGAGCCGCAGGAGATCGTCTGCGGCGCCCGGAACTTCGCGGTGGGCGACAAGGTCGTCGTCGTGCTGCCCGGCGCCGAGCTGCCCGGCGGCTTCGCGATCGCCGCGCGCAAGACGTACGGCAAGACGTCGCACGGCATGATCTGCTCCACCGACGAGCTCGGCATGGGCGACGACGGCACGCACGGCATCATCGTGCTGCCGCCCGAGCACGAGGCCGGCACCGACGCCATCGAGCTCCTGGAGCTCGTGGACGAGGTGCTCGACATCGCCGTCACGCCCGACCGCGGCTACTGCCTCTCGATGCGCGGCATCGCCCGCGAGGTCGCCATCGCGTACGGCCTGCCGCTGCGCGACCCGGCCCTGCTCGACGTGCCCGCGCCGAACGCGCACGGCTACCCGGTCCGGGTCTCCGACCCGATGGGCTGCGACCGCTTCACCGCGCGCACCGTCACCGGGCTGAGCCCCGAGGCCCGCTCGCCGATCTGGCTGCAGCGCCGTCTGCAGAAGGCCGGCATGCGCCCGATCTCGCTCGCCGTCGACGTCGCGAACTACGTGATGCTGGAGCTCGGCCAGCCGCTGCACACCTACGACCGCTCGCTCGTCCAGGGCCCGATCGGCGTGCGCCGGGCGGAGCAGGGCGAGAAGATCACCACCCTCGACGGCGTCAAGCGCACGCTGGACGCCGAGGACCTGGTCATCACCGACGAGCGCGGCCCCATCGGCCTCGCCGGTGTGATGGGCGGCGCGAACACGGAGATCGCCGACCACGACGCCGACGCCGGGACCACCGACGTCGTCGTCGAGGCCGCGCACTTCGACGCGATCACGATCGCCCGCACCTCGCGCCGCCACAAGCTCACCTCCGAGGCGTCCAAGCGCTACGAGCGTGGCGTCGACCCGCAGGCCACGTCGGCCGCCGCCCAGCGCGTCGTCGACCTGCTGGTCCTGCTCGCGGGCGGCACCGCGGACGAGGGCGTCACCGAGGTCATCGCCCCGGGCGCCCCGCGCACCATCACCATCCCGGCCGACCACCCGGACAAGGTCGCGGGCGTCGCGTACGGCCGCGAGACCGTCGTGCGCCGCCTCCAGCAGGTGGGCTGCGACGTCTACGGGCAGGACGACCTGACGGTCACCGTGCCGTCGTGGCGTCCCGACCTGACCGACCCGAACGACCTGGCCGAGGAAGTCATCCGGCTGGAGGGCTACGAGAACCTGCCCTCCACCCTGCCGAAGCCCCCGGCCGGCCGCGGCCTGACCGAGCGGCAGCGCACGCACCGCCGCGTCGGCCGCGCGCTCGCCGGTGCCGGGTACGTCGAGGCGCTCAACTACCCGTTCATCGGGCAGGCCGTCCTCGACCAGCTCGGGCTGCCGGCGGACGACCGCCGCCGGGTCACCGTCGAGCTCGTCAACCCGCTCTCCGACGAGGAGCCCTCGCTCCGCACGACGCTGCTGCCGGGCCTGCTCGGCGCGCTGCGCCGCAACGACGGGCGGGGCAGCCACGATCTGGCGCTCTTCGAGACCGGCCTGGTCTTCCGGCCGACCGGCGAGGAGCACAAGGCGGTCCGGCTGCCCGTCGACCGGCGGCCGACCGACGAGGAGATCGCCGAGCTCACCACCGCGCTGCCGGCCCAGCCGCGCCGCGTCGCCGTCGTCCTCGCGGGCGCCCGCGAGCAGGCCGGCTGGTGGGGCAAGGGCTACCCGTCGACGTGGGCCGACGCCATCGAGGCCGCCCGCGTCGTGGCCCGTGAGGCCGGTGTCGAACTCGCCGTCGACCAGGACCAGCACGAGCCCTGGCACCCGGGCCGGTGCGCCGCGCTGTACGTGATCGTCGACGGTGCGAAGACTCTCGTCGGGCATGCCGGTGAGCTGCACCCGCGCGTCGTCAAGGCGCTCGGTCTGCCCGCCCGCACCAGCGCGATGGAGCTCGACCTGGACCTCCTGGAGCAGGCGAACGACGGTGCCCTGCAGGCGCCGCGGATCTCCACGTTCCCGGTGGCCACGCAGGACGTCGCGCTCGTCGTCGACAAGGACGTCCCGGCGGCGTTCGTCGAGCACCAGCTGCGGCTCGGTGCCGGTGAACTCCTCGAGGACATCCGGCTGTTCGACGTGTACGAGAACGCGGAGCAGCTCGGCGAGGGCAAGAAGTCCCTCGCCTACGCGCTCCGGTTCCGGGCCGCCGACCGCACCCTGACGGTCGAGGAGGCCAGCGCCGCCCGTGACACGGCGGTCGCCCAGGCCGCCGAGAGCGCGGGCGCGGTGCTGCGCGGCGCGTAACGGCGCAGGCAGGACCCCCTGAGGGGCGCACCCGGACCACCGGGTGCGCCCCTCACTCGTTCGGGTGAGGATTCTCGTCGATCCGGTCCGGCCCGGGCAGCCGGTCGCAAGAATCATTGCGGCCGCCGGGCCGACCGGTGTGCGCGCTGAACAGGGCCTAGGGGGGCCGTCGGCATGATTCGTACCAGGAACAGGGCACCCACCCGATCCGCTCGCACCTCCTTCCGCGCCCGCCTCGTCAAAGCCGCCCGCACCGAGCCCGGGCGCATCCGGCGGGTGCTGGTCCTCGCCCTGCCGACGGTGTGGGGGGCCGTCGCGATCTCGTACAAGCTGGCCTGTCCGCTCGCGCAGCAGACCGGGCTCGGCGCGCGGATCGTCAGCAGCGTCGTCTTCTTCGCCGTGGGGACCGGGCTCATACTCCACGTGCGCCAGGGCCTCCTGCGGGAGTTGCGGGAGATCAGGGCCGTCGCGGGCGCCGCGCAGAACGTGCTGATCCGCCCGCTGCCGCCCCGCCTCGACGGGCTCGCCCTCGCCGCCGGACAGCTCTCCGCCGACCGGGGGGCCAGTGTCGGCGGCGATCTCTACGACGTCGTGGCCACCGACCACGGGGTGCGGGTGGTGATGGGCGATGTGCGCGGGCACGGCCTGGCCGCCCTCGCCACCGTCGGCGCCGTCCTCGGCAGCTTCCGCGAGGCCGCCCACGACGAGCCCGAGCTCGGCCGGGTGCTGCGCCGGCTGGAGCGGGCGCACGCCCGGCACCTGCGGCAGCGGTCGCGGGACGAGCACCCGGCGACCCTGGGCGCGGAGCCGGACCATCCGCTCGCGGAGGAGTTCGTCACGGTGCTGCTCCTGGAGATCCGCCCGGACGGCGCGGTGCACGCGCTCAACTGCGGTCACCCGTGGCCGTATCTGCTCCGTCCCGGCGCCGAGCGCTGCGTCGAGCCGCTGACCGGCGGCGACCCGATGCCGCCGCTCGGCCCGTTCCCGCTGCCCGCCGAGCTCGTGCCCGTGCGGTGCGGGCGGGTCCTGCCGGGCGAGGGACTGCTGCTGCACACCGACGGGATCGAGGACGCCCGCGACGCTCATGGCCGGTTCTTTCCGCTGCAGTCCACGCTCACGGACGTCGTGCGCCGCAGGACCGTCGTCCCGCAGGCGGTCCTCCACGCGGTGTACGGCCGACTCCTGCGTCACATCGGCGGGTTGCCCAGCGACGACGCGGCCGTGCTGGTGCTGCGCAACGACCGCAGGCGGGTTCCGGTCCAGTCCGGCGAACCCGTCGTCCGCACCGCTCACAAGGTTCTCTGACATCCGTCGCCCCCAGGGGCGTCGTCCGCCCGCCGCGGAGTGTCGGGCAGGCGAGCGGGCGGACGACGCGGGATCGGGCCGCCGCACTGTACGAGGGGGAGCCGGCGGCCCGGCCGGCCTCTTTCGAGGCAGTTCAGTCAAGCGGGTGGAAACCGGCCACAACAGAGTGCACAGCGCCCGGAGTTGGGCATTCCGATCACACCCCGTGTGAAGGCGCCTGGACTAGGCTGCCAGCACCGAGCCAACGGAGGGCATCCATGCAGCCCAACACTCTGCTCGACGCGATCCTCGACGAAGCCGGCATCTCCCACGCGGGCCTCGCCGCCCATGTGAACCACGCGGGCAAGGCCCGCGGGCTCGCCCTGCGCTACGAACACACCGCGGTCGCCCGCTGGCTGAAGGGTCAGCGGCCGCGCGGCCAGGTACCGGACCTGATCTGCGAGGTGCTCGCCGGCCGCCTCCAGCGGCAGGTCACGCTCGACGACATCGGCCTCGGCATCCCGGGCGAACCGGCGGCCCCGCACGGCTCGACCCTCTCCGGGTTCGTCGAGCGGGCCACCGCCCTGTGGCGCTCCGACGAGCAGCAGCGCCGGCACGTCCTCGACGCCCCGGCCGTCACCGGCACGCCGGCCGTGATGCCGGTGTGGGAGTGGGAGAACCCGCCCGAGGACACCGACGTCTCCCGCGGCGGCCGGGTGCTGGTCAGTCCCGCCGACATCGAGATGATGCGGTCGGCCCGGGCGCACTACGAGCAGATGTACCGCAAGGCGGGCGGCATCGCGACGCGGACCAGGATCGTCGGCTTCCTCAACAGCGAGGCGGCGCCCCTGCTGCGCGGCAGTTACACCGATGCGACCGGGCGCCAACTGCACCGCGCCACGGGCGGGTTGGTGGCCATCGCCGGGATCTGCGCGTACGACTCGGACGCGCACGGCCTCGCGCAGCGCTACTTCCACCAGGCGCTGCGGCTCGCGAAGGCGAGCGGGGACCGGGGGCTCGGCGCGTACGTCATAGCGCTGCTGGTGAACCAGTCGCTGCACATGCGCGAGCACCGGCAGGCGGTCGCCTTCGCGGAGGCGGCGCTGCGGGCCGCGGGCCGGCACATCACCCCCGCGCTCGCCTCGGATCTGTACGCGATGCAGGCGAAGGCGTACGCCCACCTCGGCGACGGTACGAGTGCCCTGGAGTGCATCCGGCGTGCCGAGTCGGCCGCCGACCGGATCCGCCGCGGACACGAGCCGGACGAGACGGGCTATGTGCAGCCCGGATTCGTGAACGTGCAGGTGGCGGAGGCGTTGTTGAGCCTCGGGGACTACGCGGGCGCCAAGGAGCACGCGACCGAGGCCGTGCACACCCCGGCGCACGACCGCGGCCGGGTGCACCGGCTCGCCGTGCTCAGCCAGATCCAGCTCCGCCAGGGCAACGCCGACCAGGCGGTGGCCACAGCCGTCCAGATGGCCGAGGCCGCACGGGGCATGGAGTCCCAGAGGCTGCGCGACAGACTCCGGGCGGTACGCGAGCACCTCGTGCGCAGCGGCTGCGCCGGCACGGCCGAGGCCGCCGAACTCATCGACGGAGCGCTGCGCGTACCGCTCTGAGCCCTTGAGTCCATTTCTCGGGCGCTCGTTCACGCCGCTGCTGCGATATTGCCATCAACTCGGCGGAAGGTGGCAGAACCGTGCAGTGGACGAAACAGAACGAACAAACTGTGTATGAAAACCGCTGGTTCAGCGTCAATCTGGCGGATGTCGAGTTGCCGGACGGCCGGCACCTCGACCACTTCGTCATACGACTCCGCCCCGTGGCCGTGGCCACGGTGGTCAACGAGGCGAACGAGGTGCTGCTGCTGTGGCGGCACCGCTTCATCACCGACAGCTGGGGTTGGGAGCTGGCGGCGGGGGTCGTCGAGGACGGCGAGGACATCGAGTACGCGGCCGCCCGCGAACTGGAGGAGGAGACCGGCTGGCGGCCGGGACCACTGAAGCACCTGATGAGCGTCGAGCCGTCCAACGGCCTCACGGACGCTCGGCACCACATCTACTGGACCGACGAGGGAACGTACATCGGCCACCCCCTGGACGACTTCGAGTCGGACCGAAGGGAGTGGGTCCCGCTCAAACTCGTTCCCGACATGATCGCTCGTGGAGAGGTCCCGGCCGCCAACATGGCGGCCGCGCTACTGCTCCTGCACCATCTCCGGCTCGGCTAGCGCCCGTCAGGGCGAGCGCTAGTGACCGAGTGCCTGCCATACGGCGATGGCGAGTGCCCCGACGGCGGTCAGTGCCGCCACCGCGGGCAGCGGCCATCGGGTGTGTTCGAGCGCCTTGACGCGTGCGCTCAGATCGTCCTGATCCTTGGCGCTCTGGTCGTCGCGATGGGCGAGCAGGGCCAGTTGACCGTCGATACGGGTCAGTCCGACCTCGAAGACACGGCGTAACTCTGCGAGTTCTTCGGGGACCACGGGATGCTCCGGGTCGGTGGTCACGAGTCCGCTCCTTTCCGTAGTCGTCACATCCCTGTTGTGCGCATCGGAAGTCAACTCGCCTGGTGGACGCGGCGGGAGCGTGTGCGATGGGCATATGCGAGTCACCCTCGCGCGCCCCGTGCGAAGCGAACGGACCCGGTGCTAGAAAGAGCACCGGGTCCGTTCGGCGAATACGGAGTGTTATGGGGATCAGGCGTACGTGTAGAACCCCGAGCCCGACTTGCGGCCGAGCCGGCCCGCGTCGACCATCCGCTGCAGCAGCGGGGGAGCGGCGTACAGCGGCTCCTTGTACTCGGCGTACATCGAGTCCGCGATGGAGACGATGGTGTCGAGGCCGATCAGGTCGGACAGCTTGAGCGGGCCCATCGGGTGGGCGCAGCCGAGCTCCATGCCGTTGTCGATGTCCTCGCGGCTGGCGATGCCCGACTCGAACATCCGGATCGAGGACAGCAGGTACGGCACCAGCAGTGCGTTCACCACGAAGCCCGAGCGGTCCTGGGCGCGGATCGCGTGCTTGCCGAGGATCTTCTCGACCAGGGCCTGGGCGCGGCTGATCGTGCCCTCGGACGTGGTCAGGGCCGGGATCAGCTCGACGAGCTTCTGCACCGGGGCCGGGTTGAAGAAGTGGATGCCGATGACGTGGTCGGGGCGGGACGTCGCCACGGCCAGCTTCACCAGCGGGATGGACGAGGTGTTCGAGGCGAGGATCGCGTCGGGGCGGGTCACGACCTGGTCGAGGACCTGGAAGATCTCCGTCTTGACCTGCTCGTTCTCCACGACGGCCTCGATGACCAGGTCACGGTCGGCGAACTCGCCCAGGTCGGTGGTGAAGGTGAGGCGCGACTGCGTCTCCTCCAGCTCCTCCTCGCTGATCTTGCCGCGGGAGGCCGCCTTGGCGAGGGAGTTGAGCAGCCGGGTCCGGCCGATCTCCAGGGCTTCTCCGGTGGTCTCGGCCACCTTCACGTCCAGTCCGGCCCGGGCGCAGACCTCTGCGATCCCGGCGCCCATCTGGCCACAGCCCACCACTCCGACGCGTGTGATGTCAGTCAAGGTGTCCGTCACCTCGTGCCTTTCGCTGATCGTCCGGGGTCGCCGGCGGCAGTGCTCTACAGGGTCTTTCGGATCTGCACGTTACCCCGTAGACATGGGAGGGGTGGAGTCCGGGTTAACGCCTGTTCATCCGGACAACACGGTGGCACAAGCGTGATGGGGGGAGCTATGGGACGTATCTCACGTCGGGGATTCACGGTCGGCGCCGCGCTGACCCTGGCCGGGCTCACGGCGGGCGACGCCGTCGCGGCCGGCAGGAGCACAACGGGACAAAAGGCGCGTAGCGGGCGGGAGATGCGCGGGATGTGGCTCGCGACCGTCGCCAACCGGGACTGGCCGTCGCGGTCCGGACTGACCGCGGACGAGCAGCGCGCCGAACTGCTCGGGCACCTCGACACGGCCGTGCGGCGCCGGCTGAACGCGGTGGTCTTCCAGGCGCGGCCCACCGCCGACGCCCTGTGGCCGTCCCCGTACGAACCCTGGTCCGAGGTGCTCACCGGCACCCAGGGCAAGGACCCCGGCTGGGACCCGCTGGGCACGGCCGTGACCGAGGCGCACCGGCGCGGCCTGGAGCTGCACGCCTGGTTCAACCCGTACCGGATCGCCAACCACACGGATCCGGGCCGTCTCGTCCCCACGCACCCGGCCCGGCTGCACCCCGAGTGGGTCGTGCCCTACGGCGGCAAGCTCTACTACAACCCGGGTCTGCCCGAGGTCCGTCGCTTCGTGCAGGACGCGATGATCGACGCGGTGCGGAAGTACCCCGTCGACGCGGTGCACTTCGACGACTACTTCTACCCGTACCCCGTCGCCGGCCAGACCTTCGACGACGACGCGGCCTACGCGACGTACGGCGGCGGCTTCCCGGACCGGGCGGCCTGGCGGCGGGACAACATCGACCGGCTGGTGCGGGAGACGGCCCGCCGGATCAAGAAGGTGCGGCCGCGGACCCGGTTCGGCATCAGCCCGTTCGCGGTGTGGCGCAACAAGGCGACCGACCCCGAGGGGTCCGACACGACCGCGGGCGTGCAGACCTACGACAACCTGCACGCCGACACCCGCAAGTGGGTGCGGGAGCGCTGGATCGACTACGTCGTGCCGCAGGTGTACTGGAACATCGGCTTCGCCGCGGCCGACTACGCGAAGCTCCTGCCGTGGTGGAGCGACGTGGTGCGCGGCACCGGTGTGCGCCTCTACATCGGCGAGGCCCTCTACAAGGCGGGCGATCCCGCGCAGCCCGCCGCCTGGCAGGACCCGGCCGAGCTGTCCCGGCACCTCACGTACGCGAAGGGGTTCCCCGAAGTGCGCGGGCACGTCTTCTTCTCGGCCAAGGAGGTCGGACAGGACAAGATCGGGGCGATGGCCCGGGTGGTCGCGGACCACTACGCGAGGGCCGCACCCGCCGCACCGTCGGCTCCCGCTACTCCTGCTGAGGGATGACGCGCCGCACGACCGAGTCGGGGCCCGGCGACATGATCGCCTCGTGGCCGTCCTCGAAGCGGACCCGGAACGGCGGCCCCTCGTCCGCGCCGAGGACTTCGATG
Organism: Streptomyces longispororuber; assembly: GCF_024448165.1. GTDB lineage: Bacteria > Actinomycetota > Actinomycetes > Streptomycetales > Streptomycetaceae > Streptomyces > Streptomyces longispororuber_A. Next base: position 9,965 of record NZ_JAMOLN010000135.1, on the reverse strand, counting down.
ATCTCCGCGACCCGGTCGTGCTGCCCGACGATCCGGCCGTGCACCAGGAGCTGGTCGCCTACGGTTGCGCGCATCAGGAGTGACCTCCTCGCCGTACCCGTGAGTTGCCGCAAGTGTACGGCGGGTCATGGGAGTTGGAACCTCTCAGCCGCGTGAGCGTTGGGTGACCGCGATGCACACCAGGACCGCGAGCGCGGTGAGCGGAGCGGCCATCGGCAGCTCCTCCCCGAGCAGGAACACCGACCAGAGGAGGGTCAGCAGGGGCTGGGCGAGCTGGAGTTGGCTCGCCTTGGGGATGCCGATCAGGCCCATGCCCTTGTACCAGACCACCAGGCCGAGGAACTGCGAGCCCGCCGCCACCCACAGCAGGCCGGCCACCGCGTGCCCGGTGAGGCGCACGGGCTCGTACGCGAGGGCGACGGCCGTACCGGCGACGGCGATCGGCAGGCAGAGCACCAGGGCCCAGGCGATGACCTGCCAGCCCGGCATGACCTTGGCGAGCCGGCCGCCCTCGGTGTAGCCCGCCGCGCAGATCAGCAGCGCCGCGAAGAGGTAGAGATCGGCCCGGGACAGGGCGCCGCCGCTCTGCTGCACGGTGAACCCGATCACCGCCGCCGCGCCCGCGCACGCGGCGATCCAGAACGTCCGCGACGGCCTGGCCCCCGTGCGCAGCGACGAGAACACCGCCGTGGTCAGCGGCAGCAGTCCCACGACCACCGCCGAGTGCGCGGTCGTCGCCGTCCGCAGGGCCAGCGTGGTGAGCATCGGGAAGCCGAGCACCACTCCGGCCGCCACGACGGCGAGTCCCGCCCAGTGCCGGCGCTGGGGGAGCGGCACGCGCAGGGCGAGCAGACTGACCCCCGCGATCACGGCGGCGAGCACGCTGCGCACGCTCACCAGCGACCAGGGGCCGAAGCCCTCCAGGCCCCAGGCGGTGGCGGGGAAGGTGAGGGAGAACGCGGTGACGCCGAGGGCGGCGAGCGCGGTGCCCGACCGGGTGAAGGGCCGGGGCGCGAGAGGCGCCCGGCGGCCGGCCACCGCTATCGCGTTGCGGTCGGTAGCGCTATTCTCAGTCTTCATGTACGAGCGTAGCAGCGTCGATGAACTGGCGAAACAGCTCAGATCCGACCTGAATCGCTACTCCCAAGGTGAGAAGCTGCCGTCCAGTCGTTCCCTCGTGGAGCGGTTCAGGGTCAGCCCGGTCACGGTCTCCCGGGCCCTCGCCCAGCTCGCCGCCGAGGGGCTCGTCGTGACCCGGCCGGGCGCGGGCGCCTTCAAGGCCGGGGCTCGCACCGCGACGCCGCCGGTCGGCGACACCTCCTGGCAGGAGGTCGCCCTCAGCGCGGACGCCGCGACCGAACTCGTGCCCCGCGCCGTCGACGCGTCGGGCGTCCTGGTGACGCTGTCCGCGCCGCCGCCCGGCGTCGTCGAGTTCAACGGGGGCTATCTGCACGAGGGCCTGCAGCCGGGCGCCGCGATGGCCGCCGCGCTGGCCCGCGCGGGCCGCCGCCCCGGCGCCTGGAACCGGCCGCCCGTCGACGGGGTGCCCGCGCTGCGCGAGTGGTTCGCGCGCGGCATCGGCGGAGCGATCACCGCCGCCGAGGTGCTCGTCACCTCCGGCGGGCAGTCGGCCCTGGCCACGGCGCTGCGGGCGCTCGCCCCGCCCGGTGCGCCGGTGCTCGTCGAGTCGCCGACCTACCCCGGGATGCTGGCGATCGCGCGGGCCGCGGGCCTGCGTCCGGTGCCGGTGCCCGTCGACCCCGACGGGGTCCGGCCCGACCTGCTGGAGCAGGCGTTCCGGGCGACGGGCGCCCGCCTCTTCGTGTGTCAGCCGCTGTTCCAGAACCCGACCGGCGCGGTGCTCTCGCCCGAGCGGCGCCCGGAGATCATGCGCATCGTCCGGGCGGCCGGGGCCTTCATGATCGAGGACGACTTCGTGCGCCGGCTGGTGCACGAGGACGCGGGACCGCTGCCCAGGCCGCTGGCCGCGGACGATCCGGACGGCGTCGTGGTGCATGTCTGCTCCCTGACGAAGGCGACCTCGCCGAGCCTGCGCATCGGATGTCTCGCCGCGCGCGGACCCGTGCTCGAACGGCTGCGGGCGATCCAGGTCGTCGACCACCTCTTCGTGCCGGGACCGCTGCAGGAGGCGACCCTGGAACTGGTCGCATCGCCCGCCTGGCCGCGTCATCTGCGCACGGTGGCACGGGAGTTGAAGGTGCGGCGCGACATCATGGCGGCCGCGCTCGCGCTGCGGCTGCCGGAGCTGCGGCTGCCGCACGTCCCGTCCGGCGGGTACCACCTCTGGGCCCGGCTGCCCGACGGCAAGGACGAGCGTCGCCTGGTCGCGAGCGCGCTGCGGGCCGGCGTCGCGGTCGCTCCCGGCCGTCCCTACTTCGCGGCCGAGCCCCCGGCCCCGTACATCCGGCTGAGCTTCGTCGCGGTGGGCGGGACGGGGGAGATCGACGAAGGGGTGCGCAGGCTGCGGACGGCCTACGACGACATGTAGCCGATCGGTCCCCCTGGGGCGACGGAGTCGCGGGGTCCGGGGCGGCAGCCGCGCCGCCGGTGACACAGTGCCAACCCTTGACCCGGGCTACCCGTCGGTACACGATCACCCGATGCAGCTCAGCGTCACGCTCCTCGCCGCAGCACGCAGCTCCTCCCTGCTCACCGAGCGCTTCGACGACGACCGGCCGCTCGACGAGGCCGGCTGGTACGAGGTGCAGCGCGCGGCGCCCGGACTCGGCCCGCTCGCCGCCGCCGAACTGCGCTACTGCTCGCCGACCCCGCGCAGCCGGGCCACCGGCGACGCCCTGGGGCTCGCCCCGCTCGCCCAGCCCGCCCTGCGCGACTGCGACATGGGCCGCTGGCGTGGCCGCACCCTCGCCGAGGTCACCGCCGTCGAACCGGCCGCCGTCGACCACTGGCTCGGTGACCCGCGCTCGGCGCCGCACGGCGGGGAGTCGCTGCTCGGCTTCATCACCCGCGTCGGGACCTGGCTGGACACCCGGCCCGTCGGCGGCAGCGGGCGGATGGTGGCGGTCGCCGAGCCGTCCGTGGTCCGTGCCGCCCTGGTCTTCGCGCTGAAGGCGCCCCCGTCGACGTACTGGAACATCGACGTCCGGCCGCTGTCGACGGCGACGGTCAGCGGTCAGGCGGGGCGCTGGAGCCTCAGGCTCGGCGGTAGTCCGTCGTGAGGAGCAGGTCCTTCGCCGGGCCCTTCACCCGCCACACCGTCCGCCAGCGCTCCGCGTCGTACACGGTGAACTCGCCCCGGTAGAGGTCCGCCGAGCAGGGGTGGTCCGCCACGTGCCGGCCGGAGCGCAGATCGAGGTCGTGGAAGAAGCGGCCGTCCGAGAAGCGCACCACGGCGGTGCCCGGCAGGTCACCCGGCTCGAAGCGGAGTGTGCGCTCGGCGGGCCGGGACACGTCGCGCCACACGAACGTGCCGGACTCCACGTGCAGCAGACCGCCACCGTCCAGAGCCGAGAACTCCGTGCTCCCGGTGAACGTGCCGGTCAGGTCGTCGGCGAGGTCGCGCACCGTCCGCTCCACCAGCCAGCGTCCGGCCAGATGCGCCAACACATCGGAAACCGGCCAGAGTTCACTCGTCACGCCCACCACTCTCCGCCACTCCGGGCCACCTCTGCGCGAACCGTTGACGCGCGTTCCGCCACTTCCTATCTTGCCGTTCGCAGTTTAGGACGACGTACGAGATATCGAACAGTTCCGCAACCACTGTGAAGGATGGCGAGCGCATGACGCGTGGACGACGCAGGCGCTGGAGAATCGGGCTCGGAGCGGCGGTGGGCGCACTGCTCGCCGGGACGGCGGTCACCCCCTCGGCCGTGGCCGACGACGAGGTGACCGACTACACCGTGACCGTCGACCCGAGCCGCACGGGTGCGGCCATCGACGACACCATGTACGGCGTCTTCTTCGAGGACATCAACCGGGCCGCCGACGGCGGGCTCTACGCGGAGCTCCTGCAGAACCGGTCCTTCGAGTACTCGACCGCCGACAACAAGGCGTACACGCCGCTGACCGCGTGGACGACCAGCGGTACGGCGAAGGTCGTCGACGACGACGGCCGGCTCAACGCGAGGAACCGCAACTACCTCTCTCTGAGCGCCGGTTCGTCCGCCGTCAACGCCGCGTACGGCACCGGCATCACCGTCCGGAAGGGCAGCACGTACGACTTCTCGGTGTGGGCGCGCGCCGACACCCGGCTCACCGTGACCCTCCAGGACGCCGACGGGACCCTCGCGGCCCCGCGCCGGATCACCACCTCGGGCGGCTGGGCCAAGTACACGGCGACCTTCACCGCGGACCGCGCCAGCACCACCGGCCGGCTCGCCGTGAGCACGTCCGCCGACGCCGCGCTCGACATGGTCTCCCTCTTCCCGCGCGACACCTACAAGGGCCGTCCGAACGGTCTGCGCAAGGACCTCGCCCAGAAGGTCGCCGACCTCAAGCCCGGCTTCGTGCGCTTCCCCGGCGGCTGCCTCGTCAACACCGGCTCCATGCAGGGCTACGACGAGGCGTCCGGCTACGAGCGCAAGCGCTCGTACCAGTGGAAGGACACCGTCGGCCCGGTCGAGCAGCGCGCCACGAACGCCAACTTCTGGGGCTACAACCAGAGTTACGGCCTCGGCTACTACGAGTACTTCCAGTTCGCCGAGGACATCGGCGCGATGCCGCTGCCCGTCGTGCCCGCCCTCGTCACCGGCTGCGGCCAGAACAAGGCCACCGACGACGACGCCCTGCTGAAGCGGCACGTCCAGGACACCCTCGACCTCATCGAGTTCGCCAACGGCCCCGTCACCAGCACGTGGGGCAAGCTGCGCGCCCGGATGGGCCACCCGAAGCCCTTCCACCTCACGCACCTGGAGGTGGGCAACGAGGAGAACCTGCCCGAGGACTTCTTCGCGCGCTTCACGGAGTTCCGCGCCGCGATCGCCGCCAAGTACCCGGACGTGACCGTCATCTCCAACTCCGGTCCCGACGACAGCGGTACGACGTTCGACACGGCCTGGAAGCTCAACAAGGACGCGGACGTCGACATGGTCGACGAGCACTACTACAACAGCCCGCAGTGGTTCCTGCAGAACAACGACCGCTACGACTCCTACGACCGCAGCGGCCCCAAGGTCTTCCTCGGCGAGTACGCCTCGCTCGGCAACCAGTGGTCCAACGCCCTGTCGGAAGCCGCCTACATGACGGGCCTCGAACGCAACGCGGACGTGGTGAAACTCGCCTCGTACGCACCGCTGTTCGCCCGTGACGACACCGTGCAGTGGCGGCCCGACATGATCTGGTTCAACGACCAGAAGTCCTGGGGCTCCGCGGACTACGAGGTGCAGAAGCTGTTCATGCGCAACGTCGGCGACCGGGTCGTCCCGTCCACCGCCACCGCCACCCCGGAGACCCTCCGGCCGATCACCGGCGCCGTCGGCCTGTCGACGTGGGCGACCAGCGCCGCCTACGACGACGTGCGGGTCACGGGCGCCGACGGCACGAGCCTGCTGACCGACGACTTCAGCGGCGACGCGGCGCAGTGGACCGGCTCGGGCAGCGGCGACTGGAGCGTCCAGGACGGCCAGTACGTGCAGTCCGACGCGGCCGCCGAGAACACCATGGTCACCGCGGGCGACCCGAGCTGGCACGACTACGACCTGCACGTGAAGGCCACCAAGAAGTCCGGCAAGGAGGGCTTCCTCGTCGCCTTCGGCGTCAAGGACACCGGCAACTACTACTGGTGGAACCTCGGCGGCTGGAACAACACCTCGTCCGCCGTCGAGCAGGCCGTGAACGGCGGCAAGGGAACACTGATCTCCAAGGCCGGATCCATCGAGACGGGCCGCGCCTACGACATCGACATCAAGGTGCGCGGCCGCCAGGTGACCCTGTACCTCGACGGCCAGGAGTGGGGCTCGTTCAAGGACGACAAGCCCGCCGAGCCGTTCCGTCAGGTCGTCACCCGGGACAAGGAGACCGGTGACCTGATCGTCAAGGTCGTCAACGCGCAGGACGCGCAGGCCCGTACGACGGTGGACCTCGGCGGCGTCAGGTCCGCGAAGTCCGCCGCCGTGACGACGCTGACGGCGGCGCCGGACGCCGAGAACACCGCCACCGACACGCCCGTGAAGCCGGTGACGTCGACCTTCAAGGGGGTCGCCGACACCTTCACCTACACGTTCCCGGCGAACTCGGTGACCTTCCTGAGGATCAAGAAGGGCTGACACCGGGGGCCGCGGTCACGGTGTGCCCGGGGGCGAGCAGGGCCGTCCCCGCCGGCACCGTGACCGCGTGCTCCACCCGGGCCGTGCACCGGGTGTCCCCGCACTCGCAGGAGAACGGGGCGCGCAGGCCGTCGGGCGGGCCCGGCGCCCAGGGGCGTGCGAAGAACCCGGCGTACTGGGCGACGACGGCCTCGTTCGCCTCGCGCAGCAGCGCGCACCGCTCGGCACGGCCCGCGGCGTGCGGGCCCGCGGCGATCTCCGCCCGCCAGCGGCCGGCGACCGCGGCCACCACGTCCGTGTCGCCGTCGACGACCAGGAACGGTGCGCCCGCGTCCCGCACCTCGGTCTCGATCACCCCGGCGAGACGCCGGTACAGGCTCAGCCGGCCCGCGCTCAGCTCCCGCTCCCCGAGCCGCTTCTCCAGCAGCTCGGGGGTGGGCAGCAGCCACAGCGCGGCCCGCCCCGGCACCGCCCCGGCCAGCCGCGGCGTGACCACGGTGCCCTCGGCCACGGTCAGCGGGGCGGGCGGCAGGGCCCGCACGTCGTCCGCGACCATCGGTCCCCGCTCGTCGTGCAGGGCCATGGCGAGCAGCTCGTCCACCGGGGCCGCCCAGCGGTCGTCGGGCGACAGCGTCTCGAACCGCACGGCGGCCGCGACGCCCCGCGCGACGGCCCGGTCCCGGTGCGCCCAGGTGCGGGTGTCCGCGTGGTAGCGGCGCAGTCCGTGGCGGCGGGCCAGCAGCTCGGCGACGGTCGACTTCCCGGCGCCCGGCGGACCGCCCAGCCACAGCACGTCCGGCGTCACGCCCGGCACCACGTCCGGCATCCGCCTAGCCGTTGACGAACTTGATGCTGTTGGCGTCGTAGCGGGCCCCCGCCACCTCGTCGGCCGGCGCCGCCGCGTCGATCGCCGCGAGGTCGTCGGCGGAGAGTTCGAGGGTGGCCGCCGCGACGTTCTCCTCCAGGTACTTCCGGCGGCGCGTGCCCGGGATCGGCACCACGTCGTCGCCCTGGTGCTGCACCCAGGCGAGCGCCAACTGACCGGCCGTGACACCCTTCCGGGCCGCCAGCTCCTCCAGCCGGGCCACGATCCCGAGGTTGCGCTCCAGGTTCCCGTCGGTGAACCGCGGCTGGCCGCGCCGCATGTCGCCGTCCTCGAAGCTGTCCGCCGACTTGTAGGCACCCGTGAGGAAGCCGCGCCCGAGCGGCGAGAACGGCACCAGCCCGATGCCCAACTCCCGGCAGACCGGCAGCACTTCGGCCTCCAGATCGCGCGTCCACAGCGAGTACTCGCTCTGCAGCGCCGCGACCGGGTGCACGGCGTACGCCCTGCGCAGCGTCTCCGGTCCCGCCTCCGACAGCCCGATGTGCCGGACCTTGCCCTCCTTCACCAGGTCAGCGAGGGCGCCCACCGTCTCCTCGACGGGCACCTCGCGGTCGACCCGGTGCACGTAGTACAGATCGATGTGGTCGACGCCGAGCCGGCGCAGCGATGCCTCGCACGCCTGCCGCACGTACGCCGCGTCGCCCCGGATCCTCGTGGGCTCGCCCAGCTTGTTGGCGAAGCCGAATTTCGTGGCGACGACGGCCTGTTCGCGCCGGCCGGGGGCGGCGAGGGCGCGGCCGATCAGCTCCTCGTTGTGCCCGAGGCCGTAGAAGTCGGAGGTGTCGAGCAGCGTGACGCCCAGGTCCAGGGCGCGGTGCAGGGTGCCGATCGACTGCTCGTCGTCGGCGGCGCCGTAGGCGTGACTCATCCCCATGCAGCCCAGGCCCTGCGCGGAGACGGTGAGCGCGCCGAGCCGGCGCGTCGGAAGGTCCGTCATGGGTGTCTGCCTCCTGCGGTGTGCTGGTGGGTAACGATTCCGACCGTATGACGTCGAGTGCGCTCCAGGTCAACCGGCGGCGTCCGGGGTCCAGCCCACCGCGTCGGCCCACCGCTCCGCCGCCCCCATCAGGACGTCCGTCGCGGGTGCCTTGATCTGTCCGTACGCGAAGACGTCACGGACGTCCTCGCTCAGCCGCAGTTTGAACGCACCCCACGCGTCCCGTGCGGCGGGGTCCGCGCGCAGATGGTCCCGGAACAGCAGCGCGTACCGGGTGTTGGGCGCGCCCTGCTCCCGTACGTGCACATTGCCGTGCCGCCCGCCGACGGGCGGCGCGAACACCAGCTTGGAGCAGGTGTGGCCGCGCGACACCTCCTGCCGGTTCCACGGCTCGGGCCTCAGCCGGAACCCGATGCCCGTCATCCGGCCGGTCAGCCGCGCCCCGTCCGCCGCCAGCGACGCCACCCGCACCTGCACGTCGATGACGTCCTTGGCGGCGAGCCCCGGCACGGACGTCGAACCGATGTGGTCGATCGCGAGCGCCACGTCCCCCAGCGCCCCGCGCAGCACGGCCGCCAGCTCCTCGAACTCCCTTGTCCAGGCGCCCCGGTGGGCGACGACGGACCAGGGCACTGCCATCTCGTCGGGGAACGGCATCAGGAGCCCTGCTGCCCGGTGAGCCCGGCGACGGTCCCCAGCTGCTGCCACCTGCCGTCCACCCGCCGGTCGACCCACACGGGCCGGTTCTGCGCGTGGTGGTCCTTGAACGCGTAGTGCCCGAGCAGGCCGTCCACCTCGACGTCCTCCAGGCCGGCCCGCAACTGGGTGCGCACCGTGTCCAGTTCACCGACCCCCGGCCGGTCGCCGGCCAGTGTCCTGTCGACGCCCGCGGCGACGGCGAGCGTCGCGTCGTACAGCTCGGCCGTGCCCCGATCCGTCAGCCAGTCGCGCATCTCGGCGGAGACGGAGCACAGCCGCGGGAAGTCCGCGCAGTCCGGCTTCTGCCGCTCGTCGCTGAACGTGCGGAACCGCAGCGTGCCGTCCGGCAGTTCCGCGTCGTGACGGTCGTACATCTGCCGGTCCTCGAGGGTGTCGCAGGCGTTCGCGTACGCGTTCCGGACGGCGAGCCGCTCGCCGCGCTTCTTCAGCGCGGCGATCCGGTCCTCGTCGTCGTGGCCCGGCAGATCGCTGACGACGACGGCACCCGGCTTCTTCTTCGTGACGTCCCGCAGGAACTCATCGACGGGCACGTCGCTCCCCGGCCGGTCGAGCGCCGGGAACGCCGTCATGCCGGAGGCGCGCAGACCGTGCCCGAACGTGTCCTCGTCGCTGTACGAGGTGTCCCAGTGGTAGTCCGCGGCGTCCATCACCCGGTCCATGGCGAACGCCCCGCGCAGATAGCGGCCCGCCTGCCGCCCGGCCTCGAAGTCGGTGGCCGGCATCCCGTACGTGCCGTCGGCGGCGGCCCAGCGGGCGCTGCACACGTCGACCACGGCCATCCCGGTGTCGTAGTCGTCGAGGTCCGACACGTCGCCGAGCAGGGCGAGCGTCTCCGGATGGCGGTCGATGACGGTGGCGTCGGACGACTCGTCGTCCTCGCTCACCACCACCACGTCCAGCGGAACCTTGTGCTTCGACCGGCGCTCCGCCTCGGCCAGCGCCGCCCGCACGACCTGCTCCCGGATCCGCATGAGCTCCCCGTCCCGCTCACCGCTGCGGTGCGCGAGCGCGATGGTGTACGCGTCCGGGGGGCCGGTCGGCCGCGGCGCGGGCGGCGGTCCGGCGACCGCGCCGCCGTCCACCGCGTCGCCCCCGGACGACTGGCGCAGCTCCACCCCGGCCGTGACACCGACGGCCAGCAGCGCCGCGGCGATCCCGAGCACGAGCCCGCGGCGGG
>NZ_JAMOLN010000134.1 GCF_024448165.1 Streptomyces longispororuber | reverse complement strand
TGGGCCGGGGTCGAGGTCAGCCGCAGTACGTTGCGGTTCCTCTCCGAGGGTGAGCTGGACCGCTTCCTCCGGGAGGCCGGATTCACGGTCACCGCGCGCTACGGCGACTGGACGGGGTCACCGTTCGCCCCCGACTCCCCGGAGATCATCACCGTGTGCGAGGCGCTGCCGCGTTGACGGGTGCGGGCCGGTGGGGGTTGTTCGCGCAGTTCCCCGCGCCCCTGAAAAACCGATCTCGGCTGCCGGACGGTGGGGGCTGGGCGCGCAGTTCCCCGCGCCCCTGGAAAACCGATCTCGGCTGCCGGACGGTGGGGGCTGGGCGCGCAGTTCCCCGCGCCCCTGGAAAACCGATCTCGGCTACCGGACGGTGGGGGCTGGGCGCGCAGTTCCCCGCGCCCCTGGAAAACCGATCTCGGCTACCGGACGGTGGGGGCTGGGCGCGCAGTTCCCCGCGCCCCTGGAAGGCATGCGCTGCGCGCAGCCTTCCTCCGGCCCCGGGGAGATGGCGCACGAAGTGTGCATCTCCAGGGGCGCGGGGAACTGCGCGAACGACCCCCACCGGCCCGCGGGCGGAAATGGCGCGGCCCGGTCCCGGTGGAAGTCACCGGGGCCGGGCCGTGTGGTGCGCGGGGGCTACTTGTCGTCCTGGTCGCCCTCCAGGGCAACCAGCGCCGGGTCGAGGACGATGTCCTCGGCGCGGGCCTCCACCGACGGCTCCTCCGGGAAGTGGCAGGCGGTGAGGTGCCCCGGCTTGGAGCCGGAGATCTGGACGAGCGGCGGCTCCTCCGTCGCACACTTGTCCTGCGCCTTCCAGCACCGCGTACGGAACCGGCAGCCGGACGGCGGCGCGATGGGCGAGGGCACGTCGCCCTCCAGCCGGATGCGCTCCTTCTTCTCCGCGTCGATGTCGGCGTCCGGGACGGCCGACATCAGCGCGTGGGTGTAGGGGTGGCGCGGCCGGTTGTAGAGCGAGTCGCGGTCGGCGATCTCGACGATCTTGCCGAGGTACATGACCGCGACGCGCTGCGAGAAGTGCCGCACGATCGCCAGGTCGTGCGCGATGAAGACGAACGCGATGCCCATCTCCCGCTGGACCTTCTGGAGAAGGTTCACCACCTGGGCCTGGATGGAGACGTCGAGCGCCGAGACCGGCTCGTCCGCCACGATCAGCTTCGGCTCCAGGGCCACCGCACGGGCGACGCCGATGCGCTGGCGCTGACCGCCGGAGAACTCGTGCGGGAAGCGGTTGTAGTGCTCGGGGTTGAGGCCCACGATCTCCAGGAGTTCGCGGACCCGCGCCTCGCGGCCCCCGGGCGGGTTGATGCCGTTGATCTCCATCGGGCCGGAGATGATCGTGCCGACCGTCTGGCGCGGGTTCAGCGACGCGTACGGGTCCTGGAAGATCATCTGGATCTCGGACCTGATGGGCGCCAGCTGCCGCCGGTTGGCCGTGCTGATGTCCTGGCCGTTGTACGTGATCGTGCCCTGCGTGGGCTCGTACAGGCGGGTCAGCAGACGGCCCGTCGTCGACTTGCCGCAGCCGGACTCGCCGACCAGGCCCAGGCTCTCGCCCGGGAAGACGTCGAAGTCGACGCCGTCGACGGCCTTGACCGCGCCGACGGTGCGCCGGATCGGGAAGCCGCCCTTGATCGGGAAGTGCTTCTGCAGGCCGCGGACCGAGAGCAGCGGAGCCGCCTCGCTGTCCCGCTGCTCGGGGATCGCGTCGGCGACCGCCGTGGTGGTGTTGCTCTTGTTGTCGCTCATGGTCATGCCCCAGTCGCCGGTTTCAGCTCAGCCCAGCCGGGGCTGAATCGTCTCGATGAACACCTGCTGCTTCTGGTCCGCCGTCAGGTGGCAGGCGGCGCCGCGGCCGACCGGAAGCACCGGACGCTCGCCCGAGCAGCGGCCGTCGGTCACCTTGTCGGTGAAGGCGCAGCGCGGGTGGAACGGGCAGCCCGAGGGCGGGTTGAGCAGCGACGGCGGCGAGCCGGGGATCGGCAGGAGCGGCTCGTCGACGTCCGAGTTGAGGCGCGGCATCGAGCTCAACAGACCCCAGGTGTAGGGGTGTTCGGGCGTCTTGAGCACCTGGCGGGTGGACCCGCGCTCGACGGCACGGCCGGCGTACATCACGAGGATGTCGTCGGCCATGTTCGCGACCACACCCAGGTCGTGGGTGATCATGATGATCGCCGAACCGAACTCCTGCTGCAGGTCCTTGAGCAGGTCGAGGATCTGCGCCTGCACCGTCACGTCGAGCGCGGTGGTCGGCTCGTCCGCGATGAGCAGCTCCGGGTTGCACACCAGCGACATGGCGATCATGGCGCGCTGGCGCATGCCGCCGGAGAACTGGTGCGGGTAGTCGTCGACCCGCTGCTTCGGGTGCGGGATGCCGACCTTGCCGAGCATTTCGATGGCCCGGTCCCGGGCCTCCTTCTTGCTGGCCCCGGTGTGCTTGCGGAACGGCTCGGAGATCTGCCGGCCCACGGTGTAGTACGGCGACAGCGCGGTCAGCGAGTCCTGGAAGATCATCGCCATCTTGTTGCCGCGGAGCTTCTCCATCTCGGATTCCGAGGCGGTGAGCAGCTCCTGGCCGTCGAGGACGATCTCGCCGTCGATGGTGGCGGTCGTCGGGTTGTGCAGGCCGAGCACGGTCAGGTTGGTGACCGACTTGCCGGAGCCCGACTCGCCGACGATGCCGAGCGTCTTGCCGCGCTCCAGGTCGAAGGAGAGCCCGTCCACCGCCTTGACGGCGCCGTCCTCGGTGGAGAACTGCACCCGCAGGTCGCGCACCGAAAGGAACGCGTCGGAACCGGTCGGGGCCGGAGCGTCCTCGGTCTTGGTGAGTGTGGTCACGGGTTCTCCTAGGACAGACGCACGCGCGGGTCGACCACGGCGTACATGGCGTCCACAACGATGTTGCAGATGATGATGAAGGCGGCGCTGATGATCATGACGCCCATGAGCACCGGCAGGTCCTTCAGGATGACCGAGTCACGGGCCAGACGGCCGAACCCGGCGAGACCGAAGGTGAGTTCGGTGACCATGCCACCACTGAGCAGGGCGCCGATGTCCATGCCGAGGATGGTGATGATCGGGATGACCGAGCCGCGCCACGCGTACCGGTAGAAGACGTAGCGGCTGCTCATGCCCTTGGCCTTGGCGGCCCGGACGTGTTCCTCCTGCAGCTGCTCGATCATCGACGAGCGCGACATACGCGTGTAGTTGGCCGTGAAGATCGTCGCCATCACGATCCAGGGGATCAGCAGGCCCATGAACCAGCCGCCGGGATCCTGCGTGATGGGCACGTACTTGGGCTTGTCCAGCCATCCGGTGCTGTAGACGAAGATGCCGAGCACGATCGGGCCGAGGAAGTAGATCTGGAACGAGCTGAGCACCAGCGAGCCGCCGCTGAAGATCTTGTCGAGCCAGGTGCCGCGGTAGCGGGCGGCCATGAGGCCGGCGCCGAGACCGACGAACAGGAAGACGACGAGGCCGCCGAAGGTGAGCGAGAGCGTCAGCGGGAGGCGGTCCATGATGGTGTCCCACACCATCTGGTTGTTCCGGAACGAGACGCCGAAGCACGGCGCGTCACAGTGCCCCACACCGAAGTCCCGTCCGGCGAAGATGCCGGAGAGGTAGTGCCAGTACTGCAGCGGCACCGGGTCGTCGAGGCCGAGGTTCTTGTGGATGATCGCCAGCGCGTCCGGGGTGCAGTTCTTGCCGCACGCGAGTGTCGCCGGGTCCTGTGGGATGGCGAAGTACATGAAGAACGTGAAGGCGCTGATCAGCAGAAGGATGAGTGCTGCGCCAGACACCCGGCGTATGAGAAATCGAAGCATGGCAGAAAGCTGCTCTCAGGACGGCGGCGGTGGGAGGCCAGGAGGGGGTCCGGCGGCCCGGGGGTGAGGGCTCCGCCGCGCCCTCACCCCTGGGAACTGCCTTTAGCTGCTTACTTCTTCAGGTAGATCGTGGTCGGGTCGGTGTAGCTGACCACCTGGCCGTAGCGCAGGCCACCCACGTTCGAACCGGCGATCTGGAACACCTTGGTGTAGTAGATCGGCGCAGCCGGGTTGATCTTCTCGGAGATGTACTTCGAGAGCTTGGCGTACTCCGAGGCGCGCTGGTCGGCGTCCGCGATCTTCTGGATGCGGCCGAGCTCCGAGTTCACGTGCTCGTCGTTGGTGTGCGAGTAGTTCGACGCACCGTCCTGGATCTGCGCACCGTCGAAGGAGGGCGGGAAGACGGTGTTGCCGTCGGCCCAGTCCTGGCCCCAACCGGTCATGTAGAGGTCAAAGCCGTTCTTGACCTTGCCCATCTGCTCGTACCACGTGGCCTGGTCGACTTCCTTCTTCTGGATGTCGAGGCCGATCTTCTCCAGGTTGTTGATGATCAGGTTCGCCTGGGTGGTACGGACCGGGGTGTTGGCGTACGCGTAGACGAGCTTCTTGCCCTCGGCGCCCGCCTCCTTGATGAGCTTCTTCGCCGCTTCGATGTCGCCGTTCGGCTTCTTCGCACGGTTGAAGGGGTCGTACTTGGCGTCGTAGCCCGGGGTGGTGGGCGACATCAGCGACGTGGCCGCGTCACCGCCGTAGGCACCGCCGTCGGCGCGAGCGACCGAGGTGGCCGGCATCGCCAGGGAGATGGCGTCACGGATCTTCTTGTCCTTGACGCGGTCCATGTTGAAGTTCAGCTGCCACACGTACGGGGCGTAGCCCTGGATCGTGCGCTTCATCACGGCCTTGTCGGACGTGATCTTCTGCAGCTGGGTGGCGTCGACCTGACCGGTGAACATGATCGCGTTCTTCGCGTCACCGCGGTCGGCCAGGATCGTCTTCGTCTGGTCGGCCTTGTCGTGGTTGAACTCGATGTTCCAGCCGTCGACGTAGGCGTGACGCAGCGGGTCGGTCTTCTCGTCCCAGTTGTCGTTGCGGACCAGGGAGAGCGACTTGCCCGACTTGTAGGACGCGACCTTGTACGGACCGGTGGCGACGGGCGACTGGTCGTACTTCTGCTTCGTGTCCGTCTTCTCGGGCACGACGGAGTAGGCGGCCATGGCGAGCGCCTGCGGCACGTCGGTGTGCGCCTCGAGGAAGTGGAACGTGATGGTCTTGTCGTCCGGCGTGTCCAGGACCGTCTTGGGCAGGTGCTTGCCCTTGTACGGGCCCTTGTAGGCCTCGCGGTACTTGGTGCCCGCGCCCGACAGCCACTGCTGGATGTAGGTCGGACCGTCCGTCAGGAACGGGTCGTAGAGCCGCTCGATGGAGTGACGGATGTCGGCCGAGGTGATGACGTGGCCGTTCTGGTCCTTGATCCCGTCCTTCAGCGTGAAGGTCCAGGTCTTGCCGCCGTCCGAGGACTTGCCCGGGTCGGTCGCGAGGTCACCGACGACCGTCTGGTCGCCCTTCTCGTTCTCCGTGTACGTGGTCAGACCACGGTAGAGGAGCTTGGAGAGCATGCCGGCGTCGGAGACGTAGATCTGCCCCGGGTCCAGGTGCGAGAAGTCCGCCTCCTGGTAGACCTGGACGGTGCCGCCCTTCTTGGCACCGGCGACCGGCTTGGCCGGACCGACCGAGTCCTGGGCGGTGCCCATGGCGACCGGCTTGGCCTGGGCCTTGGCCTCTTCCTGGGACTTGCCCGCGGGCTTGTTGCTGTCCTTGCTGCCACTGCTGCAGCCGGTCAGAGCGAGGGCGCCGACGGCTGCCGCGGCGACCGTTGCCTGCGCCGTGCGCGATCGAAGGATGCTCATGGAGTTGAGTCCACCTGCCTGTGAGTAGTGATCCTTTGGTGCTGCCTGGCGCATCCGGTTGGTCGTCCCGGCGCCCGGGTGGCAGCTTCCCCCTGCGGTGACGCTGGATCAGCGTCCGGTCTTGGGATCGAAGGCGTCCCGGACCGAGTCACCGAGGAGGTTGAACGCCACGACGAAGACGACCATGGCGACACCCGGGAAGAACATGTAGGTCGGGTCCTGCTCGTAGATGTTCGCGGCGGTGGCGAACATCAGGCCCCAGTCGGGGGTGGGGTCTTGGTAACCCACGCCGACGAAGGAGAGGAAGGCGACCGAGAGGATGGTGCTGGGGAGCAGATACGTGCCCTGGACGATGATCGGGGTGACCAGGTTGGGCAGCAGCTCCTTGCGGATGATCCGCCAGGGCGAGGCGCCCGCGACCTTCGCGGCCTCCACGAACTCCCGCTCGCGCAGGGAGAGGGTGACGGCGCGGATCAGTCGCGCGAGGCTCATCCAGGTGAGCAGCCACATGACGCCGGTGATGGCGAGGAAGCGGACGATCGTCGGCGTCTCCTCGTCGGGCGCCACGAACACGGTGACGATGACGGGCATGGCCGCCACCATGAAGAGCTGGTTGGGCAGGGCGAGCATGAAGTCGATGAGCCGGCCGAGCCAGTAGTCGATCTTGCCGCCGAAGTAACCGGCCGTCAGGCCGATGACGATGCCGATGAACACCATGCCGATGGTGGCCAGCAGCGCGGTGCCCAGCGACGTCCGCATGCCGTACAGGAGGTACGCGAGGACGTCACGGCCGTAGTTCGGGTCGATGCCGAACCAGTGCTCGGGCGACATGCCGCCGTTGGGCCCGGCGGGCAGGTTGAACTCGTTGAGGAGCGTCGGGTCGTCCTGGCCGTAGAACGTGTACGGGTCCTTGCCGTACAGCTTCGTGATGACCGGCGCGAGCGCGGCTATCAGGAAGAAGAACAGCACGACGAAGGCGGAGATGATGCCCGTCTTGTCCCGCTTGAAGCGGCGCCACATCAGCTGGCCGGGGCTGCGCCCCTCCAGCTTCTTGGGCTCCTTGGCGTCGCCCTGCGGCGCGCCCTCTTTGTCCAAGGCGGAAGAGGTAACGGCGCCCTCAATCTCGATTGGACTCGTCATGATTCGTCCATTTCACAGGTGTTGGCGGTCGTCGGAGGTACGGAGAAGAGTCCGACGGCCATCGCACGGCGTACGTCATTCGAAGCGCGCGAGGGGAACAACGACTGGGGTGAACCCACCCCTGGGGAACCCTGGCTTGTCGCCGGCCTCGGCCGGACAACAGGCCGAGCCGTCAAGGGCGTTCGCGACGCTGGATCGTTACCTCGCCCGCGGGACTGAGCGCACCCGCGGGACTTACAACACCTGTCATCGGGGACGACGCGACCCATATGGCGCTTGTGGCACCTCGCATGGGTTCCTCCTCATGAGTCCACTTTGTTCACTACAAGTGGAGGCACAGGACATCCGGCCGACACCCCTGACGGCGAAGATGTAAGTGCCCCAGTGTGCTCGCGAGTCGGCGCTCCCCACAGCGCGTGACCCATTGACCCGAGCTCTACGCCGTCAACTATTAGCCACCCGGGCTGTCGCGACCACACTCTTTTGGTCTCGGTTCGATCACACCTGATGCGTACATCTCCCAAAATCCGGACAAACGGATCTGAGATAGAGGGACACGAAACGGACGTGTTACATATCTATCGACCACTCGCGCCCGGATACCGGACACCGAGGTGGACTTAATCACTTGCGCGGGGACGGCTTTTGACCCTTTGTTGGGCGACGCATGACCTGTCCCGTTCACCCCGCGTAGACACCGGCAGATTAGCGCCAACGCAAAGGGCCCGGCACCCCTTTCGGGGTACCGGGCCCAACTGCCTGTGGGTCAGTTGTGCTTGGCGCGCGAGGCCGAGCGGCCGCGCTCCTTCTGGTCCAGGACGACCTTGCGGATGCGCACGGCCTCCGGGGTCACCTCCACGCACTCGTCGTCGCGGCAGAACTCCAGGGACTGCTCCAGGGAGAGCTTGCGCGGCGGGACGATCGCCTCGAAGGAGTCGGCGGAGGCGGAGCGCATGTTGGTGAGCTTCTTCTCCTTGGTGATGTTCACGTCCATGTCGTCGGCGCGCGAGTTCTCGCCGACGATCATGCCCTCGTACACCTCGGTGCCGGGGTCGGTGAACAGCACGCCGCGCTCCTGGAGGTTCGTCATCGCGAACCCGGTGACGGCGCCGGCGCGGTCGGCGACCAGCGAGCCGTTGTTACGGGTCGTCAGCGTGCCGAACCACGGCTCATGGCCCTCGTGGATGGAGTGGGCGATGCCCGTACCGCGGGTGTTCGTCAGGAACTCCGTACGGAAGCCGATGAGGCCGCGGGACGGGACGACGAACTCCATGCGGACCCAGCCGGAGCCGTGGTTCGACATGTTGTCCATCCGGCCCTTGCGGACGCCCATGAGCTGCGTGACCGCGCCCATGTGCTCCTCGGGGACGTCGACCGTGAGGCGCTCGACCGGCTCGTGCGTCTTGCCGTCGATCTCCTGCGTGACGACCTGCGGCTTGCCGATGGTCAGCTCGAAGCCCTCGCGGCGCATCTGCTCGACCAGGATGGCGAGCGCGAGCTCACCACGGCCCTGGACCTCCCAGGCGTCGGGACGCTCGGTGTCGAGGACGCGGAGCGAGACGTTACCGATCAGCTCGCGGTCCAGGCGGTCCTTGACCTGGCGGGCGGTGACCTTGCGGTCCTTGACGGCCGACTTGGCGGCCGCGCCCTTGCCCGTGCCACCCCGGCCGACGAGCGGCGAGGTGTTGGTGCCGATGGTCATGGAGATGGCCGGCTGGTCCACCGTGATGAGCGGCAGCGCGACCGGGTTCTCCGTGTCGGCCAGGGTCTCGCCGATCATGATGTCCGGGATGCCGGCCACGGCGCAGATGTCACCGGGGCCCGCGACCTCGGCGGGCTTGCGGGTGAGCGCCTCGGTCATCATCAGCTCGGTGATGCGGACGTTCTGGATCGTCCCGTCGCGCTTGATCCACGCGACGGTCTGGCCCTTGCGCAGCTCGCCCTGCTCGACGCGGAGCAGCGCGATGCGGCCGAGGAAGTTGTCGGCGTCCAGGTTCGTGACGTGCGCCTGGAGGGGGGCCTCCTCGTCGTACGTCGGAGCCGGGACGTGCTCCAGGATCGTGGAGAAGAACGGCTCCAGGTTGGTGGAGTCCGCCGGGACCGTGCCGTCGGCCGGCTTGGTCAGCGACGCGATGCCGTCACGGCCGCACGCGTAGACGATCGGGAACTCGATCTGCTCCTCGTCCGCGTCCAGGTCGAGGAAGAGGTCGTACGTCTCGTTGACGACCTCGTCGATCCGCGAGTCGGGGCGGTCCGTCTTGTTGATGCAGAGGATCACGGGGAGGCGCTGCTGGAGCGCCTTGCGGAGCACGAAACGGGTCTGCGGGAGCGGACCCTCGGAGGCGTCCACGAGCAGGACCACCGCGTCGACCATCGACAGACCGCGCTCGACCTCGCCACCGAAGTCGGCGTGGCCCGGGGTGTCGATGATGTTGATCGTGATGACGTCGCCGCCATCCTTCGGGTGGTACTTCACCGCCGTGTTCTTGGCCAGGATCGTGATGCCCTTCTCACGCTCCAGGTCATTCGAGTCCATCATGCGATCGTCGAGCGACTCGGCGGCGTGCGCGGCGAAGGAGCCGGCCTGCTTGAGCATGGCGTCGACGATGGTCGTCTTGCCGTGGTCGACGTGAGCGACGATGGCGACGTTTCGGATGTCGTGGCGCGTGGCCATATTGCGGCGTACTCCCGGAGTGAGTGGACGGCTGCGCGTACATCAGTGATACGCGCGCCCTGCCGGGCTGGACACGCCACGGCCTTACCCCATGGTACGTGGCTTGACGGGTGGGGGGCCTGCCGGGGCTCCTCAGAGAGGTGGGGGTGAGCCGCACAGTAGGGAAAAACCGCAGGTCAACGGGTAGAAGGAACCTTGCCCGCCGGGTGGGCCGGCGGGCAAGGGAATTGAGCTCGATCTGAGCTAAAGATTATTGTCGGCAGCCGCTACGGGGCCCCGGCACGAGGCTACGACCCGGTCGACGGGGACCCTGACGGCCCGGACGGCTTCGCCCCCGGCTTCAGGTAGCCGATGTCCTCGTACTCCGGCTCCTGGAACCCGAAGGCCCCGGCGTTGGCCAGATCCGGCCGTGCGGCGACCAGTTCGGGCCGCTGGTAGAGCGGGATGGAGCCGGCCGCGGCCCAGATCCGGGCGTCGGCCTGCTTCACCAGGGAACGCTCCTCGTCGGCGTCGAGCTCGCCGATGGCCTGGTCGAAGAGCTGGTCGATGTGGTCGGTGCCGACCCGGGTGTAGTTCTGCTCGACGGTGAGCGAACCGTCGGCGGCCGGGATCGGCTTGGCGTAGATGGGGCGGGCGTCGGTGGCCGGGTAGGCCGAGGCGGGCCACGAGTAGAGCGCCAGGTCGTACTGGCCGGACGCGATGTGGTCCTTGAAGTAGCTCTCGTCGTCGACCTTCATGACGTCCGTGCGGATGCCGATCTTCTCCAGCATCCGCGTGATCCGGTCGGCGACCGTGCGCAGCTGCTCGGAGCCCGGGCCCGACGGGAGCACGAAGCGCAGCGTCAGCGGCTTGCCGTCCTTGGCGAGCGGGCCCGCCGCGGCGCCGGCCGGGGCGGCCGTGCCCTTCGGGGCGTACGCGCCGGGGGCGCCGCCCTGCTTCGCGTACCGCTTGGCGTCGCTCTTGAGCCCCTCGGCCGCGTGCTCCTTCTTCTCGGAGCGCTTCTCGGAGCGCTTCTCGGAGCGCTTCTTGGAGTGCGACTTCTCCTTGTCGGCGGCGCGCAGCTTCAGCGCGTCGGCCTGGTGCAGGAGCGCCGCGTACTGGGCGGCGGCGACAGGCTCGGGGCCGAGCAGCGGCGGCGCGTGGTCGGCGGGCTTCTGGTCGTCCTCGCCCACGATGTAGTTGCCGTCGCCGGAGTCGTCGGAGTCCTCCGAGGACTCCGCGTCACGGTCGGCCTCGCTGCCCGCCGTCTTCGGCTTCTCCTTCTTCTTCTCGGTGATCGGGCCGCCCGGCGTCCAGCCCGCCTCGGCGAGCAGTGCCTGCGCCTCCGCCGTGTCCTGGTCGCCGAGCGCGTCGCTGTTGTCGGTGTAGCCGTCCTGGCCGGCGAGGGCGAGGTGGTTGTCGACGGTGTGCACCGGCAGGCCGAGCGGCTTGAGCACGGACTCGGCGAGCTGGGTGCGGTCCAGGGCGCGGGCGACGGCGCGGCGCACGCGCTCGTCGGCGAGGGGGCCCTCGGAGCCGTTCAGGGCGAGCTGCGTGTAGGCCGGTTCGAGGGACTTGCGGACCTGGAAGCCGTGCAGGTTCGCCTGTTCCGCGGCGTACTTCTTGATCGCCTTGCGGGTCTTCTTGCGCGCGGCGATCTCCGCGTCGGCGGCCTCCTCGTCGTCGCCGTGCACGATCGCCCAGGACCGCAGCGCCTTGCCGGGCGTGAGGTTCGCGCCGGGGCCGTGGGCGAGCGGGCCCGAGGCGCCCTTGTCGCGGGCCGCGTACGCGATGCGGTCGGCGCCGCCCGCGTCGAGGTCGGCCAGGTCGAGCTTGTCGGCGGCGAGCGCGGCGGCCCGCTGGGCGCGCGGCACGGCGGTCAGGACGAGCTTGTCGAGCTTGGCGGGGCGGCCCCACCAGCGCGGGTTGCGCTCCAGGGTGACCTGCTTGTCGCCGCGGTCGACCTTGCCGATGGCGAACGGGCCCGCGGTGACCTTGAGCTTGCGGCGCGCGCCCTCGTTGAAGTTGTCCGGCGTCCCCATGACGTCCTTGGGGTACAGCGGCGAGAACAGAGCGCGCCAGTCCGCGTACGGCTTGGAGAACGTGACCCGTACTTCGAGGTCGTCGGCGCCGCGCTCGATCTTCTCGATGCGGTCGTAGCCCGCGTTGTGGGCCGTCCAGTACGCGGAGTCCTTGCCGGACAGGGCACGCCACTGGGCGGCGAAGTCGGGCGCGCCGATCTCCCGGCCGTCGCTCCACACCGCCTGCTGGTTCAGCTTGTACAGCACGACCTGCTTGGGCTCGGTCTCGATGACCTCGGCCTTCTCCAGGTAGTCGGCGTCGCGCTGGGGCCGGCCCTGGGCGTCGAGCCGGAACATCGCGGGGAGGACCGCGCCGGTGATCCGGCCGGTGCCCGCGTCGGCGTCGGCCTGGAAGGCGTTGAGCGTCTGCGGCACGGCGTCGATCGCCCACCGCAGGGTGCCGCCGTCCTTGAGCTGGGCGCGGGCGGCGGGCGCGATGTCCTGGCCGGCGGAGGGGGTGCTGGACTCGTCGTCGGCGCCGCACCCCGCGAGGGCGGTCACGGCGAGGGCACCGCTCACGAGAAACGCGGCCGAGCGGGCGGCTGCGCCTGGGCGCCTGGGGGTTGGGTGCATCTCGGCGTCTACCTCCGGTGCTGGCCGGTTGATCACGTTTGGCGGTATATGTCGCTGATCGCATCTATCGGCCAACTGAAGGGGATCCGCTCCCCGATCCCACGACGACACGGCGTGCCTCCCCCACAACCCCACTCGTGCGGCCCAATGGGGGCTGCCCAGGTGCGGCTCCGGTGGGGGCCGCCCGCGCCCCTGGAGGCCTGCGGCCTCCTGGAGGCGCACGGAGTGTGCCTTTCAGGGGCGCGGGGAACTGCGCGAGCAACCACGACGCGGCCCGCACCCGCCGACGAACCCGCCCCACCCCACCCGGGAGGGCGCGGAACGGGGGGCGCGCACCCCTCCCCGCTCCGGCAATCCGCACGGATCCCTTCACAAACGGCAATGTGACGCGCGACACTCGCAGGCGCATGAGCATCTCCGCCGCACCAGCGGAAGCGAGGGCAAGCCATGTCCATGAACGACGACCTGACGGTCATTCAGCGCTGCGTAGACGACCTCGCACGAGCCGTGGGCCGCATCCAGCCCCAGCTCGACGGCCCCGACCTGCGCCGCGTCCGCGCCGACACCGACCACCTGCGCGAGAGCGTGGCCCTGCTGCGCGCCTCCGCCGCCACCGAGCAGCACCCCCGCCCCACCGAGAACCTCGTGACGATCCCCGACACCCCGTACGACAGCTCCCTGTGGACCGACTCGGACGACGAGGGGCTCGGCGCGCGGGACCGGCACGCCCCCTGACGCACACCCACGACCCGAGCCCCTTCGAGCGGAGGCTTCCTTGGCCACCGGCACGGAACCCACCAGTACCGAACCCCATACCGAGAGCGGCACCGGCGTCCGAGGCCGGACCCGTGCCGCGATCGCCGCGCCCCATCTGCGCACGGACCGCTGGTGGCTGGCCCCGGCCACGACCGCCGCGGGCCTGTTCGCCTTCGTCGTGTACTCGACGTGGCGGGCCTTCGCGAACGCGGACTACTACGCGGCCCCGTACGTGTCCCCGTTCTACTCGCCGTGCATCGCGGAGAACTGCGAGCCGATGCGGCACGGCCCCAACTGGGAGATCTTCGGCAGCTGGTGGGGCCTCTCCCCCGCGCTGCTCATCCTGATCTTCCCGCTCGGCTTCCGGCTGACCTGCTACTACTACCGCAAGGCCTACTACCGCGGCTTCTGGGCGTCGCCGCCGGCCTGCGCGGTGGCCGAGCCGCACAAGAAGTACAGCGGTGAGACGAAGTTCCCGCTGATCCTGCAGAACGTCCACCGGTACTTCTTCTACGCCGCCGTGCTCGTGGCCTGCATCCTCACGTACGACACCGTGCTCGCCTTCCGCGACGAGCACTACGAGTGGGGCCACATGGGCCTCGGCACGCTCGTGTTCCTGGTCAACATCACGCTGATCTGGGCGTACACGATCTCCTGCCACTCGTGCCGGCACATCATCGGCGGCCGGCTCAAGCACTTCTCGAAACACCCCGTGCGCTATCGCCTCTGGGGCTGGGTCGGCAAACTGAATGCCCGTCACATGCTGCTCGCCTGGGCCTCGTTGGTGAGCGTGGCGGTCGCCGACTTCTACGTGTACCTGGTCGCGTCCGGCGCCTTCGACGATCCGAGGTTGTTCTGATGACTGTGGTGGAGCGGCAGCAGTGGGATGTTGTCGTGGTGGGGGCCGGCGGCGCCGGACTGCGAGCGGCGATCGAGGCGCGCGAGCAGGGTGCTCGTACCGCCGTGATCTGCAAGTCCCTGTTCGGCAAGGCCCATACGGTGATGGCGGAGGGCGGCATCGCGGCCGCCATGGGCAACGTGAACTCCGGGGACAACTGGCAGGTCCACTTCCGCGACACGATGCGCGGCGGCAAGTTCCTCAACCAGTGGCGGATGGCCGAGCTGCACGCGACCGAGGCACCCGACCGCGTCTGGGAGCTGGAGACCTGGGGCGCCCTCTTCGACCGGACGAAGGACGGGCGGATCTCGCAGCGCAACTTCGGCGGACACGAGTATCCGCGGCTCGCGCACGTCGGCGACCGCACCGGCCTCGAACTCATCCGCACGCTGCAGCAGAAGATCGTGGCGCTGCAGCAGGAGGACGAGAAGGAGTTCGGGGACTACGAGGCACGCCTGAAGGTCTTTCAGGAGTGCACCGTCACCCGGGTGTTGAAGGACGACGAGGGACAGGTCTCCGGCGCCTTCTGCTACGAGCGGGAGAGCGGACGGTTCTTCGTCCTGGAGGCGCCGAGCGTCGTCCTCGCCACCGGCGGCATCGGCAAGTCCTTCAAGGTGACGTCGAACTCCTGGGAGTACACCGGCGACGGGCACGCGCTCGCGCTGCTCGCGGGGGCTCCCCTGCTGAACATGGAGTTCGTCCAGTTCCATCCGACCGGCATGGTCTGGCCACCGTCGGTGAAGGGCATCCTCGTCACCGAGTCCGTGCGCGGCGACGGCGGAGTGCTCAAGAACTCCGAGGGCAAGCGGTTCATGTTCGACTACATCCCCGACGTCTTCAAGGAGAAGTACGCGGAGTCGGAGGCCGAGGGCGACCGCTGGTACGACGACCCGGACCACAACCGGCGGCCCCCCGAACTGCTGCCCCGCGACGAGGTCGCCCGGGCCATCAACGCCGAGGTGAAGGCCGGCCGCGGATCGCCGCACGGCGGGGTGTTCCTCGACGTGTCGAGCCGGATGCCGGCCGAGGTGATCCGGCGTCGGCTCCCGTCCATGTACCACCAGTTCAAGGAGCTGGCGGATGTCGACATCACGGCCGAGGCCATGGAGGTCGGGCCGACCTGTCACTACGTGATGGGCGGCATCGCCGTCGACTCGGACACCGCCGCCGCCCGCAATGTCCCCGGCCTCTTCGCGGCCGGCGAGGTGGCCGGCGGGATGCACGGCTCGAACCGGCTCGGCGGCAACTCCCTCTCGGACCTGCTGGTGTTCGGGCGGCGGGCCGGGCTGCACGCGGCGACGCACGCCGTCGCGGCGACCGACCGGCCGGCCGTGTCCGAGCTGCAGATCGACACCGCGGCGGCCGAGGCGCTGCGCCCCTTCTCGGCCGAGGGCCAGGAGGAGGGCACCGTCCCCGAGAACCCGTACACGCTGCACCAGGAACTCCAGCAGACCATGAACGACCTGGTCGGCATCATCCGCCGCGAGGCGGAGATGGAGGAGGCACTGCGCAAGCTCGCGGACCTGCGGGTGCGGGCGCGGCGGGCCGGGGTCGAGGGGCACCGGCAGTTCAACCCCGGCTGGCACCTCGCGCTCGACCTGCGCAACATGCTGCTGGTCAGCGAGTGCGTCGCGCGCGCCGCCCTGGAGCGCACGGAGTCCCGCGGCGGCCACACCCGGGAGGACCACGGGGCGATGGACCGGGACTGGCGCCGGATCAATCTGCTCTGCCAACTCCGGGATCCCACGGGCGGGTTGGCGGCCACGGACCCGGTGCGCGGTCAGATCAGCCTGCGCCGCGAGACCACCGAGCCCATCCGCCCCGACCTGCTCGCCCTCTTCGAGAAGGAGGAGCTGGTGAAGTACCTGGCCGAAGAGGAGCTTTTCGAGTGACCGCGACCGCGAGCGCGTACGAGGCGCACTTCAGGGTGTGGCGGGGTGACGTCGGCGGCGGCGGCCTCGAGGACTTCGAGGTCGAGGTGAACGAGGGCGAGGTCGTCCTCGACATCATCCACAGGCTGCAGGCGACGCAGGCCCCCGACCTGGCGGTCCGCTGGAACTGCAAGGCGGGCAAGTGCGGTTCGTGCTCGGCCGAGATCAACGGGCGGCCGCGCCTGATGTGCATGACCCGGATGTCGGTGTTCGGCCGGGAGGACGTCATCACGGTGACGCCGCTGCGCGCGTTCCCCGTCGTACGGGACCTCGTCACCGACGTCGGGTTCAACTACACGAAGGCCCGCGAGGTGCCCGCCTTCGTGCCGCCGCAGGGGGTCGGGCCCGGCGAGTACCGGATGATGCAGGAGGACGTCGACCGGTCGCAGGAGTTCCGCAAGTGCATCGAGTGCTTCCTGTGCCAGGACACCTGCCACGTGGTGCGTGACCACGAGGAGAACAAGGCGGCGTTCGCCGGCCCGCGGTTCCTGATGCGGGTCGCGGAGCTGGACATGCATCCACTGGACGCCGCGGCCGAGTCCGGCCTGGACCGCAAGACCACGGCGCAGGACGAGCACGGCCTCGGGTACTGCAACATCACCAAGTGCTGCACGGAGGTCTGCCCGGAGGGCATCAAGATCACCGACAACGCGCTGATCCCCCTCAAGGAACGGGCCGCCGACCGGAAGTACGACCCGGTGGTCTGGCTGGGCAACAAGATCAGGCGCCGCACACCGTAGGACCGTTCCCGCCTCCTTGTCATGCTTGTCATGCCCGCGTGCCAGACTGCCGCGCATGCGGATGGTGACCTTGAGGTACGTGGTGCCGGTGCTCGTCGGAGTGCTGGGCATGGGGGCGGTGTCGTGCGGCGCCGGGGACGACTCGGAGAACGGCGGCGGGCGGGGGCTGACGGCGGCGCTGTCCGCGGTGCCCCCGTCGGCGGCCGGACAGGTCGTCACGTACACGGACGTCACCGCCGCGCGCCGGCTCGTCGGCACGGGCAGGAAGGTGTACCGGTCGCTGAACGGCTACGGGATCATCGAGCTGACCGGCCGCCCCTACACCGCCGTGCGCATGCGGCCCTCCTACGGCTTCGACGAGAAGGACGTGGCGACCTCGCTCCTGCTGAGCAACGGCTACGGCCAGCGGCTCACCGGCGACTTCGACGTGGCCGCGGTGCGTGCCGCCATGACGAAGCGCGGCTACCGGGCGACGGACGACGACGGCGCCGTCCGGCTGCGCAAGAAGGGGCAGGCCGACGTCGACGTGTCCGGCTCGGCCCGCACCACGAAGCTGACCGACGACGCGGTCCCGCTCCCGCTCGACCCGCCGGACCGCTCCCTGACGGACGACGCCGCGTACCGCAAGGCCGTCGACTGCCTGGGCGACGACGTGTACCGGGCGTCCCTGTACGGAAAGCGCGCCGCGTACCGCAAGCAGGGCGTCACCCTGCTCGGCATCGGCAGCCGCGCGAAGACCGCCGCCGCCCCGACGGAGACGCTCTGCGTCGTGACTCCGTCCGAGGCGGCCGCGGAGAAGGTCGCCGGCAAGCTCCGCGGGAAGACGGCGGCGGGCGAGCGGTTCGCGGGTTCGAAGGTGACGGTCGGCGACGGCGGCACCCCGGTCGTCTCCATGACGTGGAAGAACAGCACGAAGTCGGGCATGCGTCCCGGTGACCAGGACCGCACCGGCGAGCTGGCCAGACTGCTGCTGTGGCCCTGACCCGGTGGGGCCGGACCTTGCTCACGCCGGGGTACCGACCTAAAGTGAATGCGCTTTCATTCACTGACATCCACGTGCGTTCCTTCGCCTGCGCCCACGCGCAGGCGTCCGCTCGCATCCGCTGACCGCAGACTCGGGGGTACCACCCAGTGAGCACAGCCCCCACGGTGTACGACGTCGCCGAACAGTCCGGCGTCTCCATCGCCACCGTCTCCCGGGTCTACCGCAACCCCGACTCGGTCCGCGCCCAGACCCGCGAACGGGTCCTGGCCGCCGCCCGCGAGCTCGGCTACGTGCCCAGCGGCAACGCCCGCGGCCTCGCCAGCCGCTCCACCGGCGTGCTCGGCCTCTGCTTCCCCGACTACTCCGACCCGGACGCCGAGTCCGAGGCGGAGGCCGGGGCGACCGGGGGCGGGGACGAGGCGGACGACGACGCCGCGATGCTCTACTCCGACCAGATCATCCGCGGCATGGAGCGCGCCGCGCGCCGCCACGGGTACGCGCTGCTCATCGCGGCATCGCTGAAGGGCGGACCGGAGAGCCTGGTGGCGAAGGTGGCCGGGCGGGTCGACGGGTTCGCGGTGCTCGCGCGGACCGTCCCCACGGAGGAGCTGGAGGTCATCTCGCGGCGGCAGCCGGTGGTGATGCTGGCGGGGCCGCGGGAGACCGATCACCTCGACCACCTCGACCACATCGAGGTCGCGAACGCCGACGGCCAGCGCGAGCTGACCCGGCACCTCATCGAGGACCACGGGCTGCGGCGGCTCGCGTACGTCGGCTCCGCGGAGGAGTCACCGGACGTCGAGGCGCGCTTCCGGGGCTACGTGGAAGCGTGCCGGGCCGCGGGCATCGAGGTGGGCCCCGAGCCGGACCTGCGGGTCGGGATGATGACCCAGGCGGAGGGCGCGCGGGCGGCCGACGCCCTGCTCGACCGGGCCGGCGAGCGCCCCGAGGCGCTGCTCTTCGCCAACGACCAGATGGCGGTCGGAGCGCTGCACACCCTGGAACGGCGGGGCGTACGCGTCCCGGACGACGTCGCCGTCACCGGTTTCGACGGCATCGCCCTCAGCCGCCTGGTGCGGCCCGCGCTCACCACGGTGCGGCAGCCGATGCGGCGGATGGGTGAGGAAGCGGTGGAACTCCTGGTCCGCCGCCTCACCGGGGCCCACGGGGGCGACCCGGTGTCGATGATGCTTCCGGTATCCGTGGTGCGGCGGGGTAGTTGTGGGTGTGGGGTGGCGGGGTGATTCCGCTTGCTGCGGGTGGCGGTCGGCCGGGGCTGGGGTGACGTGGCTGCGGTGACGTGGCTGCGGTGACGTGGCTGGGGTTGCGGGGCGCTGCCCCGGGCCCTGCTCCTCAATCGCCGGAGGGGCTTGATCGGGGGGCGTGTGGCTGGGTGCGGTTGCTTGCCGGGTGCGGGCCGGTGGGGGTTCTCGCGCAGTTCCCCGCGCCCCTGAGGGGCGCGTCCGCTCGGTTGGCCGGAAGGGGCGCCAAGCGTGGGCTCGCGCGAGGAAGGGAGGGTGGCCGTCGGGGGCTGTGTGGCGACTGATCGCCGGTCCCGACAGGTGTGTGGTCGGGTCCGGGGCCGCCCCGGGCATGTCCGTGCTCGCCATCTCACGCGAACCGTCGACCACTGACCGCACCGGTCACCCGGGGCCAGGCTGCTGCGCGCGCACATACCCGGACCGTCCCCTCCCGTCTCGTACGCGTCCGACTGCCCGGCAAATCGACCGCCCCGCGCTGCCGCGGACCCTGCTGCTCACACGCGCGCCCCAATCAAGCCCCTCCGGCGACAATCAAGCCCCCCAATCAAGCCCCTCCGGTGATTGAGGAGCGGGGCCCCCAATCAAGCCCCTCCGGCGATTGAGGAGCGGGGTCCGGGGCAGCGCCCCGCGACCTCAACCCCGGACCCGCCCAACAAACACAACCGACTGCCCCCAATCAAGCCCCTCCGGCGATTGAGGAGCAGGGCCCGGGGCAGAGCCCCGCGAGCTCAGGCCCGGACCCGCCCAACAGACACAACCGACCAACCACGCCCCCCAATCAAGCCCCTCCGGCGATTGAGGAGCGGGGTCCGGGGCAGAGCCCCGCGAGCTCAGGGCCGGGTCCGCCCAGCAGAAACGACCGCCCTAACCCAGCACCCGCCCAAAGAACTTCCGCACAGCCCCGTCCAACCGATCACGCTCCGCGTCCACCCCGCCCCACTCGAAGTGCCCCGCCTCAAGAACGTGAAGCTCGCGCCCGTCCCCCAGCCCGTTGAACACCGCGAACTGCCCGGGCGGCGGCACGGACGGGTCGAACAGGGCCGCCGCCACCAACGTGGGCACCCGCACCCGCGTCGCCGCCGTCGCGGCGTCGAAGTACGGGAGCACGTCGGCGACTTCGGGATGCGCGGCGTGATGGCGCCGCACCGCGGCCCCGCTCCCGGTCATCTCGAGCGTCAGGCGCAGCGGATGGTTGCCGAACGTCGGAACCGTCAACTGCCCCGCCGCGAACCGCTCGTCCCACGGCAGGGCGAGCGCCCCGAGCCCACCCCCGAAGCTCTCGCCGAGGTAGCCGAGGCGGGGTCCACCGCCTCCCAACTCCCCGAGTTCGGGGACGAGTTCGAGCAGCGCCGTCGCTGCGGTCCACAGATCGGCGACGCACCCCCCGATGACGTACGACTCCCGCGACGCGATCCCGTGCAGCACATGCTCGCTCGACACGGACGGCACGCCGGGAAGCAGGCTCCGCTCCCCCATGCCGCGTACGCAGGGCAGGATCGCCGCGGACCGCGGCAGCGGCAGCGGCACCTCGGGCCCCACCGCGTCCCGCCCCCCGTACCCGTGACCTATGACGAACCCGTGCTCCGCCGGCCCCTCCGCGGGCAGCACCAGCCAGCCGCCCACCCGGACGCCGCCCACGGACGCGTACGACACCTCGAAGACCCGCACCCCGTCGCGCTCCTCGACGAGCCGCCCGACCTCCGGCTCGGGCGCCACCTCGAGCGCCGCCCGGTACTGCGCGCGCCAGAAGTCGTCGAAGTCCTCGGGCCCGCCGGGGACCGGGATGCGGAGCAGATCGTCGAGGGTCCGCCCGTAGGACGGGTCGAACGGGAAGTCGTGCACGAGCGTCACAGTCATGCGCGTGACCTTAGACATACCCGGCGGATCATGTCGTGCGCCTGACCTGCCACGCAGCGGCTTTCATCCCGCCCCAGACCACTTCCCCCGAAGTGGACCGCACCGATTCGGGCAGAATCAGATACTTTCGGTTCGCAAACGTCTTGAGCGATTCGCCCGGGCACGTTGCGACCTGGGATGACGCCCCCGTTACGGGAGTGTGACCAAGACCCCTCTTGCCACATCCCGGGGACCTGCCACAGAGTGATGTATGCGCTTACAGACAGCGCATACATCAGGAAGTGCTCAAGGAGGAGCCGTCCATGCACCGCAACGCCAGAATCGCTTCGGTCGCCATCGCAGCCGCGACGGCGCTCACTCTCACCGCGTGCGGCGGCTCCGGCGGCAGTGACGTGGCCGCCGACAAGAAGCAGACCCTCACCGTGTGGGCCATGGGGACCGAGGGCGAGAAGCTCGGCGACGTCGCCAAGGTCTACGAGAAAGCCAACCCGAACATCACGGTCAAGGTCACCCCCATCGGCTGGGACGTCGCCCACCAGAAGCTGGTGTCCGCGGCCGCCGCGGGCAAGCTCCCCGACGTCATGCAGATGGGCGGGAGCTACATGGGCGAGTTCGCCGACATGGGCGCCCTGGAGCCGGTCGACACCAAGGTCTTCGACGAGAAGGACTACTTCCCGGCGGGCTGGGACCAGGGCACGGTCGACGGCAAGACCTACGGCGTGCCGTGGTACGTCGACACCCGCGTCCTCTTCTACCGCACCGACCTCGCCAAGAAGGCCGGCATCGAGAAGGCCCCGGCCACGATGGCCGAGCTGCAGCAGGCCGCCACCGCGTACCAGAAGAAGGCCGGCACCGAGTGGGGCCTGTCCATCCAGCCGAAGAACCTGGACACGGTGCAGAGCTTCTACCAGTTCCTGTACTCGGCCGGCGGCGAGATCGTCAGCAAGGACGGCAAGGCCGTCGTCAACAGCCCGGCCGCCGTCAAGGCCCTGGAGAACTACGGCAGTTACTTCAAGAAGGGCCTGAGCGAGAAGTCCGTCGCTCCCGGCTACGACGTGACGAAGGACTTCAACTCGGGCTCCGTCCCGATGTTCTTCGGCGGCCCCTGGATGATGGGCCTGATCGACGACAACTACCCGGACCTCAAGGGCAAGTGGGGCGTCGCGAACGTCCCCACCGACGAGTCCTCCACCTCCATGGCCGGCGGCTCCGCCCTCGCCATCTCCGCGGACAGCGAGCACAAGGCCGCCGCGAAGGAGCTCGTCAAGTACCTCACGGGCACCGAGGGTCAGACCGACTGGTTCAAGCGGACCA
The DNA here is from genome assembly GCF_024448165.1 of Streptomyces longispororuber. GTDB lineage: Bacteria > Actinomycetota > Actinomycetes > Streptomycetales > Streptomycetaceae > Streptomyces > Streptomyces longispororuber_A. The sequence goes on along the minus strand of NZ_JAMOLN010000134.1, from coordinate 7,216 downwards.
AGGACCTCCCGGCCAACGTCAACGCCTGGAAGTCCGGCGAGCTCGCCACCGACCCGAACATGAAGGTCTGGAAGACCCAGATGGAGTCCGCGAAGGTCTCCCCGGTCCAGCCCAAGTGGACGGAGATCACCTCGAAGGTCGACTCGGCCATCGAGTCGGTCACCCAGGGCAAGTCCTCCGCCAAGGCGGCGCTCGACAAGGCCCAGGGCGAGATCGAAAGCCTCGTGAAGTAACCACCCGCGATCGCCCGCGCCGAGCAGCACCGTCGCGCGAGCAACCGGTCCGAAGGGCAGACCATGTCGTCCACCACGACACCCGGTGCCGCAGCAGAGCGGCCCACCCCCGTGCGGTCCGGGGCCGTCAAGGCCCCGGCCCCCGGGCCCGGCAGAGGGCGCGGGAAGAAGCGCTCGATGGGGAAGCAGAACCTGGCCGGCTGGCTGTTCTCCACCCCCTTCCTGGTGCTGTTCGGCGTCTTCATGCTCTTCCCGATCGTCGCGACGCTCCTGATGAGCTTCACCGACTTCGGGACACGCAACGTCACCCGGCCGCTGGAGGCCAAGTTCGTCGGCTTCGACAACTACGTCCAGCTGTTCGGCGACGACAAGTTCCTCAAGGCACTCTTCAACACCGCCTACTTCGTCGTCGTCGGGGTCCCGCTCACCATCGTGCTCGGCCTGCTCGTGGCGATCCTGCTGAACAACGGCATCGACCGGGCGCGCACCTTCTTCCGCGTCGGCTTCTACGCCCCGGTGGTCACGACCATCGTCGCCGTGGCGATCGTCTGGCGGTTCGTGCTCGACCCGTCGGACGGTCTGATCGCCGGACTCGGCGCGGAACTCGGCTTCTCCACACCGGACTTCCTCGGCTCGGAGACCTGGGCCATGCCGTCCCTCATCATGATGGCGGTGTGGCGCAACATGGGCACCGTCATGGTCCTGATGATCGCCGGTCTGCAGGCCATCCCGACCGAGGTCCGGGAGGCCGCCCGGCTGGACGGCGCCAGTGCCTGGCAGGAGCTGCGGCGCATCACCGTGCCGCTGCTGCGGCCGACGCTGCTGTACGCCACGGTCATCACCACGATCGGCTATCTGAACGTCTTCGAGGAGCCGTTCGTGATGACGCAGGGCGGACCGTCGGACTCCACGCTGACGGTGTCGCTCGACATGTACCGCGAGGGCTTCAACTTCTTCCACATGGGCTACGCGAGTGCCATGGCGTACGTCCTGTTCGTGGTGATCATGGGCATCACGGTGCTGCAGCTGCGACTGATGAAGGACAACACGAAGTGAGCACTCAGCAGGCCACCGCCCCCGCCCCCGCCCCCTCTTCTGTCCCGGACAGCCCGCGCCGCCGCGAGGGCCGCGTCCGCAAGCCGCTGCTGTACGTGGTCGCCTCGCTCGGGCTGCTGGTCATGTCCGCGCCCTTCCTGTGGATGGCGCTCAGCGCCTTCAAGACCAAGAAGGACCTGACCGCGAGCCCGCCGGTGTGGATCCCGTCGACCTGGACGCTGCAGAACTTCACCGATCTGCTCGACCAGCTCGACATGCCGCGCTACTTCCTGAACTCGCTGATCGTCGCGGTGCTCGTGACCGTGTGCAATCTGCTGTTCTGCTCGATGCTCGGCTATGCGCTGGCGAAGCTGAACTTCAGCGGCCGCTCGAAGGTCTTCGGCGTGGTGCTCGCCGCCCTGATGGTGCCGGGCAACCTCATGATCCTTCCGCTGTACGTGCTGATGAACAAGCTGAACCTGCTGGACAGCTACGCCGGGCTCGTCCTGCCCTTCGCGGCCGGGGCCTTCGGGGTCTTCCTGATGCGGCAGTTCATGGTGACCATCCCCGACGAGCTGCTCGAAGCGGCCCGGATGGACGGCGCCGGCGAGTGGTACATCTTCTGGCGGATCGTGCTTCCGCTGGTCAAGCCCGCCCTCGCGACGCTGACGATCTTCACGTTCCTCGGGTCGTGGAACAACTTCATCTGGCCGCTCATCGCGACCAACGACCCCGACAAGTACACGCTCCCGGTGGCGCTCGCGACGTTCGCGAACGACCCGAACCGCACGGTGGGCGGCGGCAACGGAATGCTGATGGCGGGCTCGCTGCTCGTCGTCCTGCCCGTCCTGCTCGTCTTCGCGGTCCTGCAGCGGCACTTCACCCAGGGCATCGCGACCGCCGGCATGAAGTAGGCGGCGCACCCGGCGCACCGGCCGCCGGACGGCCCTCCCCCACTTGCTCCCACCCCCACGCTTCACAGAAGGACTGAGCTGACGATGACGCACGCCTGGACCCCCTTCCCGGACGGCTTCCTCTGGGGCGCCTCCACCGCCGCGCACCAGATCGAGGGCAACAACGTCAACAGCGACTGGTGGCGCAAGGAGCACGACCCGGCGGCGGGGATCCAGGAGCCGAGCCTGGACGCCTGCGACAGCTACCACCGCTGGGAGCAGGACATGGACCTGCTGGCCGAACTCGGCTTCACCGACTACCGGTTCAGCGTCGAGTGGGCGCGCATCGAGCCCGTCCGCGGTTACTTCTCGCGGGCCGAGATCGCGCACTACCGGCGGATGGTGGAGGGCGCCGTCGCCCGCGGGCTGCGGCCGATGGTGACGCTGCACCACTTCACCGTCCCCCAGTGGTTCGAGGACTTCGGCGGGTGGACCGCCGACGGGGCCGTGGAGCTCTTCGCGCGGTACGTCGAGGAGTGCGCGCCGATCTTCGCCGACGGGGTGCGCCACGTGTGCACCATCAACGAGCCGAACATGATCGCCGTGATGGCGGGGCTCGCCAAGCGCGGCGACCAGGGCTTCCCGCCCGCCGGTCTGCCCTTCCCCGACGAGGAGACGACGCACGCCGTCATCGCCGCGCACCACGCCGCGGTGAAGGCGGTCCGCTCCATCGACGCCGGGATCCAGGTGGGCTGGACGATAGCCAACCAGGTCTACCAGGCGCTGCCCGGCGCCGAGGACGTCACCGCCGCCTACAGCGCGCCGCGCGAGGACGTCTTCATCGAGGCGGCCCGCGGCGACGACTGGATCGGCGTGCAGTCCTACACCCGGACGAAGGTCGGCGCCGACGGCCCCGTCCCGGCGCCGGCCGACGCCGAGCGGACGCTGACGCAGTGGGAGTACTACCCCGCCGCCGTCGGGTACGCCCTGCGGCACACCGCCGCGCTGGTCGGCCCGGACGTGCCCCTGATCGTCACCGAGAACGGGATCGCCACCGGCGACGAGGACCGCCGCGTCGACTACTACGCGGGCGCGCTCGACGCCGTCGCCGCCTGCCTCGACGACGGTCTCGACGTCCGCGGCTACCTGGCCTGGAGCGCCCTCGACAACTACGAGTGGGGCACCTACAAGGCGACCTTCGGCCTCATCTCCGTCGACCCCGAGACCTTCGAGCGCACCCCCAAGGCGGGCGGTGTCTGGCTCGGCGGCCTGGGCCACGAGAAGGCCCTGCCGCGCCTCTGACCCCCCGGCCGGTCCTCCGGCCGGCCTGCCCTCCGGTGGGTGCCCGCGCAGCCGGGACCGCACCCACCCCACGACCGTCCGGAACGGCACCGGCCAGAACGCCGCTCCGAGGCGTACGGAACCGCGGACCCTGACCCCCGCGCTTCCGGCCACCGCGAGCCTGCGGCCCCTGACTCCACAGGCGCGCACGGGTGGGGCCGACGGAACACTGACGGCCGCCGGCCCCGCCCGCACCCCCACGAGCACCACGAACTTCCCTTCCACATCAGCCCTCTCGGGAGAAGGACCTTCATGGATCGCCGTACCTTCCTCACCGCCGCAGGCGCCGGCGGCGCCGCCCTCGCGCTCGGCGCTGCCCCGTCCGCCGGGGCCGTGGCCCCGGCGGACGCCGTCCCGTCGCTCCGTCGTTCCGCTCATACCTCTGATACACCGCTGCTGCGGAAGTGGTTCCACTCGACGTACCGCTCGATCGAGGCGATGACGACCGAGTTCGGGCTGGCCGCCGACAAGATCGACGTCAGCGGCCCGGGCACCCCGGTCCCGTCGGTGCAGACCTCCCCGACGAACATCGGCTGCGGGCTGTGGGCGACGGCCGCCGCGGGCGGGCTCGGCGTCATCTCCCGCGACGCGATGGAGCGGAAGCTGACCAGGACCGTGTCCGCGGTCGAGCAGCTGGAGCGGGCGCACGGGTTCTGGTTCAACTGGTACGACGCGCACGACGGTTCGCTGCTGACCACCTGGCCCGCGACCGGTGACCCGGTCCGCCCGTTCCTCTCCTCGGTCGACAACGCCTGGCTCGTCACGGGCCTGCGGATCGCCGCCGACGCCGCTCCCGCGCTGCGGCCGCGCGTCGCGAAGCTGCTGGCCGGCGCCGACTGGTCGTACTACTACACGCCGTACGACGCGGCCGACCCGGTCGCGGGCCCCGGCCAGCTCCGCGGCGGCTTCTGGCCCGACAAGCCGGGCAAGGGCGAGCCGACAGGGCACCACTACGGCGCCCTCAACACCGAACCCCGGATGGCCAGTTACCTGGGCATCGCCGACGGCAGCATCCCGGCCGACCACTACTGGCACCTCTTCCGCACCCTGCTGCCCGGGATGGGCCAGGAGCAGGAGCCCGAGGGTTCCTACGTCGCCATGGACGGCATCCGGGTCTGGCAGGGCCACTACACGTACCGCGGCCGCAAGCTCGTGCCCACCTGGGGCGGGTCGATGTTCGAGGCGCTGATGGTGCCGCTGTTCGTGCCGGAGCCCGAGTGGTCCCCGCGCGCGTGGGGGCTCACGCACGACCGGTACGTGCGCAGCCAGATCGAGCACGGCATGCAGGAGGAGGGGTACGGCTACTGGGGCTTCTCCCCCGCCAACATCCCGGCGGGCGGCTACCGCGAGTACGGCGTCGACGCCATCGGCATGCAGGAGGAGGGCTACAACTCCCTCGGGGTCGTCACCCCGCACGCCTCCTTCCTCGCGCTGCCGCACGCGCGCGGTGAGGCCGTCGCCAACCTGAAGGCGCTCGACGCGGACTTCGGCGCGTACGACGACACGTACGGGTTCCGGGACTCGGTGGACGTCACGACGGGCCGGGTCAGCGACTTCGTGCTCGCGCTCGACCAGGGCATGGTCGCCGCCGCGCTGGCGCAGCAGCTCAGCCCCGGCCTGCTGCAGCGCCCGTTCCGTACCGGCGGGTTCGCCTCGCGGGTGCGGCCGCTGCTGACGAAGGAGCGTTTCTCCATCTAGCCGCTCCTGAAGCGGCACCGAAGACCGGTGCCGCGGCCGCGGACGCTGTGGGGGCGTCCCGGTCGCGGCACCTTCCATCCGGACATACGCTCCGAATTGTGACGCCCGCCGGTTCCCCGCCACCGATAGCCGTGCGGACGGCGGCAGCCGCGCTGCTGGCGCTGCTCTGGCTGCTGCTGCCCGCCGCCTCCGCCCGCGCCGACGACCCGGTCACCCTCTCCCGCACCGGCCAGATCACCGACAAGGTCGACGCCCTCGGGGACCGCGAGGACGTCACCGCCGACGCCCTCACGGAGCTCGACGACGAGCGCGGCATCCAGCTCTTCGTGACCTACGTGCGGGACTTCTCGGGCCGCTCCGCGCAGGACTGGGCGAACAGCACCGCCGACAAGAACGGCCTCGGTCTCAACGACGTGCTGCTCGCCGTCGCCACCCACGACCGGCAGTACGCCTTCTCGGTCGACCAGGACTCCCGGCTCACCGACGCCCAGATCCAGGAGATCGCGGGGACCGCGGTGGAGCCCGCCCTGCGCAAGAACGACTGGGCGGGCGCCGCGATCGGCGCGGCGCACGGCATCGGCGCCGTCGTCGCGGGCCGCCCCGTGCCGTCCCCGACGATCACGCCGGGCGCCGCCGACCCGGGCGCGGACAGCGGCAACGGCGGGAGCGGCGCCGGTGACCTGGTGCTCCCCGTGATCGCCGTCGGCGGCGCCGGGGCCCTGGCCGCGTACTCGTACACCCGGCGCAAGCGGCGCATGAGCACCCGCACCACGCCGGGTGGCGGGGCGGGTGCACAGGGCTGGGGGAAACCGCAGCTCACCCCGCTGCCGGAGCTCGACAAGCAGGCGAGACGGCTGCTGGTCGAGACCGACGACGCGGTCCGCACCAGCACCGAGGAACTCGGCTTCGCCACCGCCCAGTTCGGGGACGAGGCCGTCGAGCCGTTCAAGTCCGCGGTCGCCTACGCGCAGACGGAGCTGACGGCGGCCTTCAAGCTGCGGCAGCAGCTCGACGACGCCTTCCCCGAGGACGACGCGACGAAGCGGCGGATGCTCGACGAGATCGTCAGCCGGTGCACCGAGGCGGGGCGCAGGCTGGACCAGGAGGCCGAGGACTTCGACCGGTTGCGTGCCCTGGAACAGACGGCGCCCGAGGCGCTGGCCGGCGCCGAGCGGGCGTTCCGCGAGCTCGCGGCGCGGACCAGCAGCGCACAGGAGACGATGACAGCGCTCGGTGCGCAGTACGCGCCCACCGCGCTCCTGTCCGTCGCGGGCCACGTCGAGCAGGCCAAGGACCGGCTGGTGTTCGCGACGACCCACCTCAACCAGGCCCGGCAGTCCGTCGACACCGGCGACAACGGCAAGGCGGCCGTCTTCCTGCGGGCCGCGGAGGGCGCCATCGACCAGGCCGGCACGTTCGTCGCCGCGATCGACCGGCTGGCCGGTGAACTCGCCGAGGCGAAGGAGGAGCTGCCTGCCGCGCTCACCGAGTCCGAGACGGACGTCGCGGACGCCCGCGGCCTGCTCGAAGGCACCACGGGCGGCGTCGCGACCGGTGATCTGCGCGGCCGCATCGCACGCGTCGAGTCCGTCGTCGCCGACGTGCGCAAGGAGCTGGCCGCCGGACCGCACGACCCGATCGACGCGCTGCGCCGGGTGGAGGAGGCGGACGCGGCGCTCGACGAGGCGCTCGCGGCGGCCCGGGAGCGCGAGGCGGGCACGGCGCGCGCCCGCTCGCTCCTCGGACAGGCGCTGCTCGCTGCGCGCAGCAGCACCGGCGCGGCGGCCGACTTCATCACGACGCACCGCGGCGCGGTCGGCAGCGAGGCCCGCACCCGGCTCACCGAGGCCGAGCGCCACCTGGCGGCCGCGCAGGCGAGCGAGGAGTCCGACCCGCCGGCGGCCCTCACGGAGGCGCAGCAGGCCGATGCCATGGCCCGGCAGGCGCAGTCGCTGGCCGAGCGGGACGTGCGCTCGTACGGCAATCCCTACGGCGGTGGCGGTGGACGCGGCGGCG
>NZ_JAMOLN010000133.1 GCF_024448165.1 Streptomyces longispororuber | reverse complement strand
GGGGGCGGTGGCAGGGACCGCGTCCATGGGCGCGGGAGCGGTGGGCGCCGCCGGAGCGTGGTCCGGGGTGTTGTGCGGTGCGACCGGGCCCGCTTCGGTCCGGTTCGCCTCGCCGGGGCCGGACGGCACGCCCGGAGCGGCCGACGGGGAGGCGGAGGATCGTTTCGCGAGGGACGCCGACGCCGACGAACGGATCCGGCGGCGCCCCGGATTGGGCCGGTCGACGTCCGGACGGCGCACCGGGAGCGGCGACTTGGCGGGACCCGGCGCGGCACCGGCCACGCCGGCACCGGCCCCCGCGTCCAGGACTTCGGCCGCGCTCACGCCGAGGCCGGGGGCGTCGGCCGCACCGGCCGCACCTGCACCGGGGTTCGCGGCGTCGGCCGCGGTCGCACCGGGCCCTGCGGACCCGGCCGCAGCTGCACCGGGCCCTGTGGACCCGGCTGCAGGCGCACCGGGCCCTGTGGACCCGGCTGCAGGCGCACCGGGCCCTGTGGACCCGGCTGCAGGCGCACCGGGCCCTGCGGACCCGGCTGCAGGCGCACCGGGCCCTGCGGTAGCGGCCGCAGCGGCATCAAGCCCCGCGGCATCAATCGCATCTGCGCCTGCACCAAGGCCCGCGGCACCCGCCGCATCTGCGCCTGCACCAAGGCCCGCGGCACCCGCCGCACGGGCGTCAAGGCCGTCGGCTCCGGCCGCATCCGCACCGGTACCCGCGGCGCCCGCCGCGCGGCTCACCACGGCCGGTGGCCGGTAGTCGTGCCGGGACGGTCGGGTCGACCGGTCGTCCTCGTCTCCACCTCGAACTCCATCGGCAGACCCCCGGATCGAGCCTCTACAGGTCATGTACGCCCCGTGGCCTCCAGCGGACCACCGGCCGCGAAAGCCTATCTCCCGCGCTTCGGTCACAGTGGCAAAGCCCCTGGCCGTACGGAGCACCGGGGGCCGGGCCGGGGTCAGGCGTCCAGGTGCCGGGGGCGCCCCGCCCCCACCCCCGCGATCCCCATCGGCACGCACAGCACCGCGAGGACGGTCAGCGGGACCGTCCAGCCGCCCGTCGCGTCGTGCAGCGCGCCGAGCAGGAACGGGCCCGAGGCGGCGAGCAGATAGCCGACGCCCTGCGCCATCCCGGACATCTCGGCGGCGCGCCCCGCGTCGGGGGAGCGCAGCACGATCACGGCGAGCGCCGTGCTGATCAGCAGGCCGGAGCCGAAGCCCTGCATCAGCATCCAGGCGTAGGCGCCCCCGACCGGCGCCACGATCAGGCCGACGAGGGAGGCGAAGAACAGGGCGGTGCCGGTGAGCGCGAACGCCACCTGCTGCCCGGCCCGGCCGACCAGCGCGGTGAAGGTGAGCGAGCCGGCGATCCCGACGAGGCTCATCAGGGACAGCATCCAGCCGGCCCCGGCGCTGGACATGCCCTCGTCGGTGAGCATCGCGGGGATCCAGGCCGCGCACGCGTAGTACTCCAGGGACTGCAGGCCCATGAGGAGCGTGATCTGCCAGGCGAGCGGTGAACGGCGCAGCGGGGTGCGGGAGTCCGCCCCGGGGCCTGCGGCCGCCGTCGTCGGGTCGGGGCGGCGCAGCTGCGGCACCCACAGCAGGAGCGCGAGCGCGGAGAGCACCGCCCACACCCCGATCGCCCCGCGCCAGCCCGCGCCGAGCGCGTCGCCGAGCGGCACCGTGACACCGGCGGCGAGGGCGGCGCCGCAGAACAGGGCCACCGAGTAGAGGCCCATCATCAGGCCGGTGCGGTGCCGGAAGTCGCGTTTGATGACGCTCGGCACGAGGACGTTCGACAGGGCGATGGCGGCGCCGAGCAGCACGGTCCCCGCGAAGAGCGCGGGCAGCCCCGGCGCGAGACGTACCGCGATGCCGACCGTGAGCAGCGCCATCATCGCGCCGAGCGCCCGGGTCATCCCGATCCGCCGGGACAGCTTCGCGGCGAACGGCGCGAGCAGCCCGAAGCAGAGGATGGGCAGCGTGGTGAGCAGGCCCGCGAGGGACCCGCTGAGCCCCGTCGAGCGGCGTATCGCGTCGAGCTCGGGGGAGACGGAGACGACGCCGGGCCGCAGGTTCATGGCGATGAGGAGGAGCCCGGCGGCGAGCAGGGCCCCCGCGGCGGGGCGCGCGGCGACACCGCGGGCTGCGGTCGGGGGTGACGGGGCGACGGAAGGTCGGGCGCTGTGCGGCATGTGCTTCAACGTAAGCGACGGGTCCGGTCCGCCGGTTCGCGCGGTGGTCTGTCGGCACCACCTCGCCCCGCTCTACCCTGACTGTGCCTCGACGGCCTTGAGGGGGAGTCGCATGAGCGATGACATCGAGCGCGTGGGCGGCGGCGGAGGGCGGCGGGCGAAGCCGCCGGGCGGTGGTGAGCGGCTCGCCGACTGGGCGGACGGCCGGCTCGGGCTCTACGGGCTCGCCAAGTCCCAGATGCGGAAGGTCTTTCCGGACCACTGGTCGTTCATGTTCGGCGAGATCTGTCTCTACAGCTTCATCATCCTGATCCTCACCGGCACCTATCTGACGCTCTTCTTCGATCCGAGCACCACCGAAGTCGTCTACAACGGCTCCTACGAACCGCTCAAGGGCATCATCATGACGCGGGCGTACGAGTCGACGGTCGACATCAGCATGGAACTGCGCGGCGGTCTGCTGATCCGGCAGATCCACCACTGGGCCGCGCTCGTCTTCGTCGCCGGAATGCTCGTGCACATGATGCGGGTGTTCTTCACGGGTGCGTTCCGCAAACCGCGCGAGGTCAACTGGCTGTTCGGCTGGACCCTGCTGTTCCTCGGCATCGTCACGGGGCTCACCGGATACTCGCTGCCCGACGATCTGCTCTCCGGCACCGGGCTGCGGTTCGCGCAGGGCGCCATTCTGTCGATCCCCGTCGTGGGGACGTACATCGCCTTCTTCCTCTTCGGCGGCGAGTTCCCCGGCGAGGACTTCATCGCCCGGCTCTATCCGGTGCACATCCTGCTGCTGCCGGGCATCATGCTGGGTCTGGTGGTGGCCCATCTGATCCTGGTCTTCTACCACAAGCACACCCAGTTCGCGGGTCCCGGACGGACCGAGAAGAACGTCATAGGGGCGCCTTTCCTGCCCATCTACATCGCCAAGGCGGGCGGCTTCTTCTTCCTCGTCTTCGGGGTCCTCGCCCTCATGGGGGCGGTCGCGACCATCAACCCCGTCTGGGCCTTCGGCCCGTACCGGACGGATCTCGTCACGACCGGCGCCCAGCCCGACTGGTACCTCGGATTCTCCGAGGGGCTGATCCGGGTGATGCCCAGCTGGGAGATCAACGCCTGGGGGCACACGCTGCAACTGGGTGTGTTCATCCCGTTCACGCTGTTCCCGCTGATCCTCTCCTTCATGGCGGTGTATCCGTTCCTGGAGGCGTGGATCACCGGCGACCGGCGCGAGCACCACGTCGCCGACCGGCCGCGCAACAAGCCGGTGCGGACCGGGATCGGCGTCGCCTGGCTGACCCTGTACGCGATCCTGCTGATCGGCGGGGGCAACGACATCGTCGCCACCCATCTCCACCTGTCCATCAACGCGATCACCTGGACGGTGCGCGTCGGCGTCTTCCTGCTGCCCGCGCTCGCGTTCATCATCACGAAGCGGATCTGCAACGGACTGCAGTTGCGGGACCGCGAGAAGGCGCTGCACGGCCGCGAGTCCGGCATGATCAAGCGGCTGCCGCACGGCGAGTACATCGAGGTCCACGAGCCGCTCACCCGGGCGGAGCTGTACACCCTGAACGCCCATGAGCAGCCCGTCGCCTACGAGTTGGGGCCGCGCGTCGACGAGAACGGGGTGGCCAGGAAGTTCACCGTGCGCCAGCGCGTACGGGCCCGGCTCGCCAAGGCCATGTTCGGGCCGGGGACGTATGTCCCGAAGGCGACGGCGGAGGAGTACCAGGCGCTGCACGCGGGCTGGCACGAGTCGGAGCGCGTCGACTGAGGGACGAGGCGAGGGGGGAGCCGCGCGTCCCGTGCGTACCGGGCGCGCGGCTCCCGCCCCGCTAGTGGTCCACGCGGACCGTGAACGCCCGGTCCGTGGACAGGGACGCCGTCCTGACCGTCGTGATGTCCTTCTTCTCGTCGTACGACCAGTCGCTCGCGGGGACCGCCCGCCCGTTCACCGTCACCCGGTCCGGCGCACCGGTCCCGTGCACCGTGAACGTGTAGGCGCGCCGGGCGACCTTGCCCGCGTAGCTCCCCTTGCTGGCACCGACGTCGATCACGGAACCGGTCCGCCCGGTGTCGACCGTCACGCGCTGCGTCGCCGACGCGCCCTTCTTGAAGTCGCGGGTCACCCCGTCGTCCTCGTAGAGCGTGTACGTGCTGTGCCCGCGGTCCGGTACGTACACGTCCCAGCCGAGCCGGGAGGTGTCGCGGGACTTCCACGACGTGGTGCCCTCGGGCCACATCGGCACGATCGCGCCCGACTTCACGAACAGCGGGAGCGTGTCGATCGGGGCGTGGTAGCCGTCGATCGTCGTCGGGCCCTGGTACTGCTTGCCCGTCCAGTAGTCCGTCCACGTGCCCTTGGGCAGGTAGATGCCGTCGCGCGTCTCCGTGTCCTGGTAGACGGGCGCGACGAGGAAGTCGTCACCGGCCAGGTACTCGTACTTCGCCTGCGCGCCCAGGGTGTCCGGGTCGTCCGGGTACTCCAGCCACAGCGGGCGCACGCCGCCGACGCCGGTGTCGGCGGCCTGCTTCGCCAGCGTGTACAGGTAGGGCAGGAGGCGCTCGCGCAGCTGCAGGTACTTGCGGTTGACGGAGGTGTACGGCTCGCCGTCCACCCACGGCTGCTGATTGATCTTCTGGCCGGTGGTGATGTCCTTCGCCCAGCCGTCCATCGTCATGATGGCGGGCAGGAACGTCTTGGCCTGGAGGTCACGCGCGTACATCTTCGCGTCGTGGGAGTAGATGGAGCCCACGTCACCGGTGTTGTACGCGATGCCGGACAGCGTGGCGCCCGCGTACGTGGGGATCTGCCAGCGGATGAAGTCCCACGACAGCTTCTGGTCGCCCGACCACAGGACCGCGCAGCGCTGGGCGCCCGCCCAGGACACCGGCATCCAGACGAAGCCGCGGGCGTCGCTGTTGTCCTCGATGCCGGCCTTCGCCCTGTCGCAGGCGTCGAGCGCCATGCCGTAGCCGTTGCCGACCCAGGCGACGTCGAGCTTGGCGACGCGCTGGCCCGCCTTCACCTGGTCGGCGAGCTTGTCGATGCCGTCCTGCGTCCACAGGCCGAGCTGGGTGCCCCGGTCCTGGAGGCCCTTGGCGGTCTCGGCGAGGTTCTCGTAGCCGCAGCCGTAGCCGTCGTTGACGAGCATCCAGCCCAGCGGCAGCTGGTTCTCGACGTATCCGTCGGCCACCTTGAGGGAGTCGAGGGTGTGCCGCTCGCCCTGGTTGGCGTTGTGCAGGTAGCAGTCGGCGTCACCGGGTTCGAGACCGTAGACCGGCGGCATGAACGGCTTGCCGACGAGGGACGTGTACCCGCCGATGACCTGCTTGGCGTCACCGAGGAAGTAGTACGCGTCGAGGCGGCGCTCCTGCTGGCCCGTGTGCACCGAGGCACCGAAGTCGTAGACGCCGGGGGCGAAGGTGTTGCGGTAGACGCCGTAGCCGGCCGAAGAGAGGTAGAACGGCTGGGAGTTGGGGTAGCCGCCCTCGTTCCAGTTGGTGTTGTTGGCGACGTAGACCGTCTTGTCGCGGTGCGAGAAGCTGCCGTTCTGTTCGCCGCCGCCGAAGAACTGCTCGTCCTTCGCCCGCTCCAGGCTCTGCCGCATGCCGCCCGTCGACCAGCGCAGCGGCTTGTCCTCCTGCCAGATCCGGGTCCTGTTGTCGGTCTTGTAGAGGCCGAAGCGCAGCGGCTTCTTGTAGACGCGCAGGACGGCGGCGGAGGAGCGGATGCCGTAGTAGGCGCCCGCGTCGAAGGACGTCGTGTGCCGGTCGGCCGCGGGCTGCTCGCGTACGATCTGCCGGCCGGCCGGGTCGGTGAAGGAGCCCGACGGGTCGGCCTGGAGCCGGAGTCGACCACCCTTCAGGAAGTCGGCCCTCGCCCTGAGGCCGCCCGCCGCGATCTCGTAGCTGCCGTCGCCGCCCTTGAAGGAGGTGAGGTTCCCGGCGTCCGTCGTCTCGGGCAGGTAGGCCTTGCCGACGAAGGAGTTGTCGTGCACGTCGTAGGGCACGACGACCACGTGGTACGTGCCGTTCGCCTTCGGGATGACCGTCGCCTCGGGGTCGGCCGTGCCCGCGCTGGACGCCACCTGCTTGCCCGCGTCGTCGTAGACGTACATGTCGAAGTCGTCGCTCGGCTGCTTCGCCCACTCGATCGAGATCGGCACGCCGCCCTCGGGGTTGTCGTCCCAGTACCCGTCCGGCACCGACACCGTGAGGTCGAAGCGGTCGCAGGTCTTCCCGTCCGGGTCGTCGGCGAGGGGCGGGCACTTCTTCGGGTCGTCGACGGTGCCGGTCGCGTACGTGGGGCTCTGCCACGTCACGCTCTGGTGGCCGGTGTCGAGGGTGCCGGCACCGGGGGTCGCCGCGCCCGCGTCCTGGGCGGGGGCGCCCAGCAGGGCCGCGCCGAGGGCCAGCGCGGCGGTGGTGGTGATCAGGGCTCTTCGGTGCGGCTGTCGTTGGTGCAGTTCTCGCATAGGGTGCGTCTCCGCTCAGAACGACCGACTGTTGTTTACTTGTGCGTGGAAGAAGCGAGTTGCGCGCACGTTCACGCACGAAGATTCCGTCTGGCGCAGGTTCATGTCAACGTCAGGACGGCAAAGACACGTCGGAGGTAAGAGGGATGAGCCGGCTCACCCGGGTCGAGGGCCTGCTGTACGGCGGCGACTACAACCCCGAGCAGTGGCCCGAGGAGGTGTGGCAGGAGGACGCCGCGCTGATGCGGGAGGCCGGGGTGAGCCTCGCCACCGTCGGCGTGTTCTCCTGGGCCCGCCTCCAACCCGGCCCGGACGCCTGGGACTTCGGCTGGTTCGACCGGCTCCTGGACCTGCTGCACGCGCACGGCATCGCCGTCGACCTGGCCACCGCCACCGCGTCGCCGCCCGCCTGGCTGGTCCGCGCCCACCCCGACGTGCTGCCGGTCACCGCCGACGGCGTACGCCTCGAGTTCGGCTCGCGACAGCACTACTGCCCCTCGTCACCCGTGTACCGGAACGCCGCGCTCACCCTCACCCGCAAGCTCGCCGAACGCTACGGCGACCATCCCGCGCTCGCCCTCTGGCACGTCCACAACGAGTACGGCGACCACGTCACCGAGTGCTTCTGCCCCCGCTCCGCCGACCACTTCCGCGCCTGGCTGCGCGACAGGTACGGCACGGTCGACGGCCTCAACCACGCCTGGGGAACCGGATTCTGGTCGCAGCGCTACGGCACGTACGACGAGATCGAACCGCCGCGCACCGCGCCAGGACCCGTCAACCCCACCCAGCTCCTCGACTGGCGCCGGTTCTGCTCCGACGCCCTGCTCGGCCTGCACCGCGCCGAGCGCGCCGTCCTCGCCGAGATCACCCCGGACGTCCCCGCCACCACCAACTTCATGTCGATGTTCAAGCCCCTCGACTACTGGAAGTGGGCCGCGCACGAGGACTTCGTGTCCGACGACGCCTATCCGGACCCGGCCGACCCCGAGGCCCACGTCACCGCATCGCTGAACTACGACCTGATGCGCTCCCTGAAGCAGGGCACCCCGTGGCTGCTGATGGAACAGGCGCCGTCCGCCGTGAGCTGGCGGCCCGTCAACGTCCCCAAGAAGCCGGGCCTGCAGCGGCTCTGGTCGCTCCAGGCCGTGGCGCGAGGCGCCGACGGCGTCCTCTACTTCCAGTGGCGGGCCTCCCGGGCCGGCGCCGAGAAGTACCACAGCGCGCTGCTGCCGCACGGCGGCACCGCCTCCCGGGGCTGGCGCGAGACCGTCCGCTTCGGCGCCGAACTCGCCCGGCTCGCCGAGGTCGCGGGCAGCCGCGTCACCGCGGACGTGGCGATCGTCCTCGACTGGGACGCGTGGTGGGCGCTTGAGGCCGACGACCACCCGTCGGCCCGGATGCGCTGGCCCGAACTGCTGCGCCCCTGGTACGCGGCCCTGCACGCCCGCGGCGTCACCATCGACTTCGTCCCGCCGCACGCCGACCCGACCCGCTACCGGGCCGTGCTCGCACCCAACCTGCACCTGCTGCGGACCGCCGACGCCGCGCGCCTCACGTCGTACGTCCGCGACGGCGGGCACCTGGTCTGCGGCCCCTTCAGCGGAGTCGTCGACGAGCACGACCACATCCACGACGGGGGAGCGCCGGGCCCGCTCGCCGACCTGCTCGGCCTGCGCGTCGACGAGTTCTGGCCCGTGCCCGACGGCGACCGCGTGCGGCTGGCCTCCGGCGCCGAGGCCACGCTGTGGACCGAGTGGATCGAGCCGACGACGGCCGCCGTGCACGACAGCTACGCGACGGGCCCGCTCGCCGGACAGCCCGCCGTCACCCGCAACCAGGCCGGCGAGGGCGCCGCCTGGTACCTCAGCTGCCACCTTCCGGACGCCGTCGGCGACGTGCTCGACCGGGCCCATCGCGCCGCTGGGCGCGGCCGTGGTCCGGACGCCGGTGGTCCCGGCGCCGCTCAGGACGCCGCGTACGCCCAGAAGTCCCGCATGATCCGCGGCGGGGTCGGTCCGGCCATCGCGTACTGCGTCAGCAGGACCGACACCGCCCCGGTCGACGGGGTGAGGTGCGCGGCTGTGCCGCTGCCGCCCACCCAGCCGTAGCGGCCCGGCACCTGCCACGGCTCGCGCGGCTCCACGTCGACGGAGCCGCCGAAGCCCCAGCCCTGGCCCTCGGTGAACAGATCGCTCGCGGTGCGCTGCGCGAGCGTCAGGTGGTCCGTCGTCATCAGCCGCACCGACTCGGCGGACAGCACCGGGCCGCCGCCCGCGAGCAGCATCCGGGCGAACGCCCACCAGTCGTCCACCGTGGAGACCAGCCCGCCCGCGCCGGAGGGGAACGCGGGCAGGCCGCTCCACTGGCCGTCGGGGGTGTCGACGCGTTCGGCACTCCCGTCGGCCGTGGGCCTGTACTGACTGGTGAAGCGGCCGCGCTCGGCCGCGGGGACCTCGAACCCGGTGTCCTTCATGCCGAGCGGCTCGAAGATCCGCTCGGCCAGGAAGTCGGGCAGCGAGGTACCGGTGACCCGGGAGATCAGCACCCCCTGGATGTCCGAGCAGGTGTTGTACAGCCAGGCCTCGCCCGGCTGGTGCAGCAGCGGGATCCGGGCCAGCGCCGCCAGCCAGGTGTCCGGCTCCGGGACCCGTTGCGGGCCGAACGGGTCCATCAGCGCGAACACCGGCTGCAGCGCGGGCAGTGAGAAGTCCGACGAGAAGCCCCAGCCCGCCCGGGACGTCAGCACGTCCAGGACCGTGATGGGGCGGACCGCCGGCAGCACGTCCTCGACCGGGCCCGCCGGGTCCCGGACCACGGTGGGCGACGCCAGCTCCGGCAGCCAGTGGGCGATCGGGGAGTCCAGCGCGATCCGGCCCTCCTCGACCAGCGCCAGCACGGCCGCCGCGACGATCGGCTTGGTGATCGACGCGATCCGGAAGATCGAGTCGCGCACCAGCGGCGCCGTGCCCTCCGCGTCGGCGTACCCGACGGCCGCCACCTCGCTCCGGTCGCCCCGGGCCACCAGGGCCACCGCACCGGGCACCGGCCCCTTCGTCACGTGCGGGGCGAGTACGTCGGGCAGGGATGTGGCGTCGGTCATCGGGGTCACCCTCCATCGCGTGCGGATCCGTACGGAAAGGGTGACCCCGAAGCCGCCCTCAACTCATCGCTCAGCCGTCCCACAGCGTGTCGTGGGCGCGGTGCGCGTCGGTCAGGCCGTTCGTGAAGAACCGCTCGTAGTACTCGCCCTCCACGTGGTGCGCCTGCAGCCAGATCCCCGGCACGTGGATGGCGTCCGTGTGCGCGGGGAAGCGGCGGTGCGTGGCGAGGATGTACGTACAGATGTCACGGGCGCAGTCGATGACACGCTCGTCGTACTCGCTGGCTTCGGCGAGATAGCGCTGGCCGTAGTCCTCCTTGTAGATCCGGGTGAAGACGTCCTTGTCGCCGTACGTGCCGCCCGTGCCGAACTTCGACTCGACGACCGCGTCGACCGCGTCCGACATGGAGGCATGGGTGGGCGGGCAGGCCGCCGCGATCAGCGGCTCGCCCGTCGCCGGATCGGCCAGGCTCACCGGGTGCGAGCGCAGCGCCGCGTACGTGGGCAGCGGGACGTGCCAGCGCCACAGGTCCGCGAGCCGCCAGCGCGGCGTGACGAACGTGAAGCCGAGCATGTTCCCGTAGACCTTGCGGAACTTCGGGTCGCCCAGGGCGATCTGCGGGTTGATCGACGCGTGGATCCAGGCGCCGAGCCCCATCGCCTCCGCCGTCAGCATCGCGGTCTGCAGCAGCAGGTCCGCCTCGATCTGGGTGCGCATCGGGCCGAGCGCGCCCAGCGGCAGCTTCAGGTCCTTGTTCAGGAAGCCGTTGGCCATCCACTTCTTCACGCCCGCCGGACGGTACAGATTGCGGTCGTCGACGAGCGTCGGACGGGCGCCGTCCGGCTGGGTGAGTAAGTACATCAGGGCGTTGATGTACTGGTGCGAGAGGTCGACGACCGGGAAGAGGACCGTCGTCCCCGGCAGATTGGACAGGAACCGGTTCGAGTCCAGGTACGCCGGGAAGTCGCGCAGGCCCTCGGCGACGTCGAGGCGGTGGTCGAGGATCCGCACCTTGGTCTTCCTGGCCCGCTCGACGAGGGTCCGCGCGTCGAACGGCTCGTGCGGGGCGGGGTCAAGGCGGCGCAGGAAGTACGTGCCGCTGTCGTTGATCAGGAAGAAGTGCGTGCCCTGCGCGTTGTCGGGGCTGCCGGCCGTGCGGCCCGTCATGGTCAGGTTCGGCTTGGCCATGATGGGCTTGCCGTCCCGTGGGTCCTCGAACGGGCGGTCCGGCATGGTCAGTCCGGTGGAGCCGGTGACCGCGATCAGCACCGCCTCCTCCAGCTCGCTCAGCGGCTCCGCCTTGTGCGGCGAGCGGTAGCTCATCGAGCCGGCCGGCACCGACGCGCCCCGGGAGACCCGGTGGGTGCGGCGGCGCCAGACCGTCCTGAGGAACGGGCGGGCGAGCAGATCGTCAAGACCTTTGTGTCCTGACGTATCGTCAGCCGTTGCCATGGGACGCCCCGTTCTCCAGCGGCGGCACCGGCCGCCACGGCGCGAACGCGCTCGCCTCGCGTGGCAGCAGACCCGCCAGCTCCGGGCAGTGCCGCAGCACGACGGACTTCATGCCGCCCTTCTCCACCCAGTCGATGCCGAGCGGCGTGTAGATCTCCGGCCGGTAGTCGACGGTGAGGAAGCGGTCGCTCTGCAGCCGCCGCGTCGCCATCAGGATGAAGATCCGGAACGCGGTGTCGGAGAAGCCGAAGCCGGTCGGCGGGTTCTCCGCGAACAGGCCGACGACCGTGTCGATCTCGTCGACGCCGCGGTAGACCTCCTTGAGCCGGGCCAGCGTCTCCGGCTCCTGCGTCAGGTCCTCGAAGCGGCGGATGCGCTCCTTGTGCAGGCCCGCGCGGAAGTCGTTGTAGCGCGGGACGCCGCGCCGCCGGGTGCGCACCAGGTCGACCACCGACAGGTCGATGATCTCGCCGTCGCGCTGGAAGTGCTGCAGCGACTTCGGGTAGTTGTGCAGCGTGATCGCGCCCGGGTGCGCGATCCCGAACGAGTACAGCGTGTCGGCGAGCCCCGTCTTGCGGATCTGGCTCTCGGCGGCCGCGCCCTGGATGTCGTGGAAGCCGACGGTCTCCAGGCGCTGTCCGAAGTGGTGCTCGCGCAGCTCGTAGTCGTCGGGGATCAGCGGGTGCATCCGGTAGACCGTGACGAAGTCCTCGGTCAGTGAGTACGGCGCCCCGTGGTGGTCGGGCATCGTCTTCGGGATGCCGGTCAGTGAGTGCGACTCCAGCAGCCACAGACCCAGCTGGTTGAGCCAGTTCCGCGGCGGCCCCTCCCAGTTGGTGCGCAGCCCGATGTCGATCGCCTTCGTCGCGAGGATCGCCGGGGTCCACTCCACCGTGTGGATCTTCGCGATCAGCGCGGAGACCACCAGCCGGGCCGTGTGGTAGATCCGGTCCTCGCTCATCGACGGATACGTGGTGCGCAGCGCGTCGCACACCGCGTTGTGCTCCCGCGCGAACAGCGTGTGCATCGCGCTGAGCCCCATCCACCAGTTGTCCTTGAACCCGGTGATCGGGATGCCGGTGCGGTCGATGGGGATGTGCCCGCCGTCGAGCAACAGCCGTGCGCCGCCGTCGGGTTCGCGCAGCTGGCGGGCCGTGTCCTCGTCGCCGCCGTACACCTCGGAACCGTCCCACCAGTGCGAGGCGGTGTTCCCGAAGAGGATCGGCGGCTCGTCGCCCGGCACGTCGATGCCCTCGTTCTCCGCGAACCGCATCACGTTCTCTTCGGGCCCGTCGGGATGGTTCACCCAGGTCCCGCCGCCCGGCGGCAGCGGCACCTCGACCGTCTTCCCGCCCTCCTTGTAACGGCGGTGGTTCACCCAGTCGTGCACCTGGAACTGGATCCAGGCCGCGGCCAGCACGTTCAGGGACGTCGCCGGCACGAAGCTCTCCCGGGTGAGCAGCTGACGGCTGACCGTCACCGGGTTCGGCGTGTCGAAGAGGTCGGGCCGGTACGCCGGCTTCAGATTGCGGCCGAACGCCGCGCCGACCGCACCCATCTTCGGCGCCGACAGATCGTTGTACGTGCCGTCGTACGAGCGAGAGGTGCGCAGCCGCTCGTCGACCGGGACCGGCACCGGCTGGGTCCTCGGCGGCGCCTCGGGCACCTCGGTGTCGACGAGGTTGAACCGGCGCAGCACCTTCCGCAGGAACACCAGGTTCAACAGGCTGGCCTCCAGCGGGAGTTTGTGCCACGGCACCACCCGGTTCAGTACCCGGAAGGCGACCGCGACGGGGGCGCCGAGGACGCGGTTGCGCAGCGGCTCCTCGGTCGTGAAGCGCGCACCGTGCCGCTGCGCCGAGCTCGCCTCGTACGCGACCTTCCTGGCCCGGTTGATGTTGCCGAGCGGCCTGAACTCCGGTGTGGTGAACCAGGGGCTGAAGGCCAGCTCCTCGATCCTGCGCGCCGCCGAGCGGGCCTCGGCCGTCGTGATGTCCTGCTGGGGCAGGGTCAGCCGGGCCACCGGCAGCGGTGGCGTGATCGCCTCCTGCCATTCGACGGAGCCGTCCTCGACGGGGGTGCGGCGCTCGTCGACGTAGCGCTGCAGGCACAGGTCGAAGGCGACGTCGCCGCGGGAGAGCCGCTGGGCGAGCTCCTTGTGCAGGAAGTCCGGGTCCTTGCGGTCGGGGCGCGGCTCGGCGCCGCCGCCGACGGCCGGGCGGAGCAGGAAGCGGACCGGGCCCGCCTCGCCCCACAGCATCGCGCCGCGGCTCCAATAGGTCTCGCGGGCCAGGCTGTTGACGGTGTGCCGGGTGGCGGCCTGCACATTGCGCCGCATCCGGTTCGCCGTGCCGAGGCCCACCGCGAGCGGCAGCTTCACGAAGAGCCCGAACGCCTTCTGCAGCGGGCTGCGGGCGCCGGCCATCGCCTTGGCGAACGCCACGAACTCACGGGCGTCGCGGGCGTGCGACACCGGGAAGCTCGTCGCCAGCAGGTCGTGGCTCTCGTCGCCGGTGACCTGGACGCGCACGGCCGCGCCGTGCAGATCGGGCGCGCCGTCCGGGCCGCGCATCCCACTGGCGTTGGAGAGCCGCACCGTCGCCGGATACTCGGCGCCGGGCTGGGCGAAGCCGCAGCGCAGCGCGGCCGGGAGGTCGTCGGCGAAGCGCAGCCGGGCGTTCTCCACGCCCAGCGCGGCCTTCGCGTGGAAGGCACGCTCGTAGCCGGACGCGCCGGAGGCCCGCCGGTTGGCGACCTGGACCTTCATGAGTTCACGGGCGAGGCGCTGGAACACGAGGCGCTCGGCCTCGGGACTTCCGCCCTCGTACCGTTCGTACTGTGACGACTCGTACGGAGTCTGACGTTCGCTCTCGGCCATCGGTTGCCGTCCCTGTCGTGTGCTGTACGTCGGGAGGTCGTGCTGCGGGGCGTGCTCTCGGAACCTCGGACATGGCTGTCCCGTACGGGGGAGGGGCAGCGACCGTATCGGCGCCGTCGGACGCGCCGCAGCGCCGCTTCCCGCCATGTCCGTGCTCCGCACCTGTACGCGAACTCCCGTACGGACAAAGGGATTCGGGCATGTCAGCGGCAGGCGTCCGGCCGCCCGTGGCGGGGCCGGGAGACGGGCCCCGCACCCTGCGCCGCGCACCCCACATCCGCCCCTCCCGACGGCGCCGCCGATGGCCGGTCAGCGACGGCTTGACGGCATCCGGCGCCGGTGGTGCACTCGGCAGCCCGCCGCCCCGGAGGTGCCCCATGCGGGACGAGACCGAACACGGGCCGAGCTTCGCCGACCTGCGGCCGATGAAGGAACCGACGTTCGTCGAGCCGGGCCGGGTGACCTTTCCCGTCTACCCCGACCTGCCGGAACGGCTCCTCGACGACAAGGCCCACCCCGACCCCGACGGAGTGCTTCCGCACGTCCTGGCGACCCTGTCCGCGTACGCCTACGCCGGGTACGACCAGGGCTGCGACGCCGCGACGGTCGCCATGATGGCCACCCGGCTCGGCCTGGAGGACAACCGCTGCCGCGTCTTCGAGCAGCGCGTCGACGCCCTCTACGTCTCCTCCGCCGCCTACCTCCTCCAGGACCGGGAGCGCCGCGTCGCGATCCTCTGCTACCGCGGCACCCAGCCCGAGGACATCATCAGCATCCTCACCGACGCCGACGTGCACCCCGAGACCCTCCGCGTCGACCTCGACGGCGTCACCCACGAGGTGCACGCCGGCTTCTACCGCAACATGCGCGCCACCCGGTACCTGATCCTCCAGGCCCTGGACCGCGCCGTGCGCGGCGAGTCCGTCGACCCGCGCGAGGAGGGCACGTACGGCGACGGCCTGGAGGCGCTCTACATCACCGGGCACAGCCTCGGCGCCGCGATGGCCGCACTCATGGCGGTCACCCTCGTCCACGAACCGCGCTACGCCCACATCGCCCGCCGGCTGCGCGCCGTCTACACGTTCGGCCAGCCCATGCTCGGCGGACCCGACTTCGCCCGCGCCTGCGAACGGGCGACCGACTCCAACGGCACCCGTCTGCTGCGCGACCGGCTCCTGCGCTACATCTACGACCGGGACGTCGTGCCCGCGCTGCCGCCGCGCCCGGTCGGCCCCTACGCGCCGTTCGGCCGGGAGTTCCACTACCGCAGGCCGCGCCACGGCGTCGACGCGGCGTTCGCCGCACTTGCCGACGCCGCCGCCGAGGCGGTCTCCCTCCCCGGCGATCTGCTCACCGGCACCGGCCCGCTGCCCCGGCTGCGCCGGCTCGTCGCCGTCCCAGGCCGGGCCCGCGAGCAGGGCTGGGTCGAGCGCCGTGACCCCGCCCTGCCCTACCCGCAGATGGACAGCCTCGCCGGGCTCGCGGTGGTGGCGCCGCTGGCCTTCTTCGCGACGCGCCTCGCACTGACCCGGTCCCTCCCGTTCAAGTACTCCTTCGAGGACCACGGGCCCGGCCGCTACGTCAACGCCCTCGCTCCGGAAGGGGTGTTGAGCGAGTTCGGCGACGTGCGCTGATCAGGAGCGGCCGGTGGTCAGTCCTCGCGGTCCAGGCAGAGCCGCCCCTCGGCGAGTTCCGCGGGGGCACCCGGGCGGAACGCGATCGTGGGGGAGGGCACCCACCCGCCGCCCACCAGCCGGACCGTGCGCACCGCGAGGACGTGCGCGTCGCCCTCGCGGGCCACGAACACCTCGTTGAAGCCATTGGGTTCGTCGGTCTCCCCACTGCCCAGGGCGGGCGCCCCCGCGTGCCGCGTCGTCCACTCCTGCGGCATCCCGAGGAACCGCTCGGCGGCCAGGAACCCCAGGTGCGTGTGGCCGTGCAGGACCAGCGACGTCTCGGCCGCCGCCAGCGCCCGCTTGGCCTGGCCCGCGTTCACCACGCCCGCGTACGGGGCGATCTCCACCGCCGGGACCGGGGACAGCGGATGGTGCAGCGCGGCGAGCGTCGTGTAGCCCGGCTCGGGGCCGAGCCGGTCGAGCACGCCCCGCGACACGACACCCGGGTCGACCCGCTCGAAGTCCAGGACCAGCGCGCCGAACCGGTCCTCGTCGTCCGTCGCCGCGAACTCGGCCTGCGCCGCCTCCAGTTTGCGCCGGTCCTCGTCCCGCGCCGCCTCGCCGCCCGACTCGGCCGAGCCGAGCAGCGCGATCCGCAGCCCCGCCTCCGGATACCTGACGTACAGCCGCCGCCGGTCGTGCCGGGACTCCTGGAGGTCCGGGTGCGGGAACTCGGCGAAGGTCTGCGCGAACCACTCGTGCCGCGCCTCGGGCCGCGGATCGAGCGCCAGGTCCCACGACACGTCGTGGTTGCCGCCGACGAGCAGCACCCGTGGATCGGCGGGCCGCAGATCGGGATGGTCCGCGAGCGCCTTGGCCGCGCTGCGCAGCCAGTTCAGGGCGAGCCGGCCGAAGGACGGGTGGGGGCGGTTCACCAGGTCCCCGGTGACCACCAGCAGATGGGGGGCACGGCCCTGCTCGCCGAGCCGGCGCAGATGCTTCAGATACTGGTCCATCGAGGTGCCCGCGCCGGTGAGCCCGGCCAGCCTGAGGCCCGCCTCCGTGGGGTCCTTGGCGTCGACGTTCGACCGCAGACTGCCGCCGTGGTGCAGATCGGACACGTGGTGGATGCGGAGCACCTCGGGCAGATGGCGGGCGAGCACCGGATCGGCGGCCGGGACGGCGGCGCCCACCCGCTGCTGCCCGGCGGCACCCGCGGTGCCGGCGGTCTCGGTCTCGCCCACCGGCACCCCGGACCGCAGCCACCGGTCCGCGCGCAGCCGCGCCCGCCCCTGCCGGGACAGGCCGTTGTGGAACCACTGGTCGATGTAGGCGTGCTGGTGCACGGCCGTCTCGTACGCCGCCCTGTCGAGGGCCGCCATGTCCTCGCGCAGTGCGGGCTCCGACTCGGCGGTGTGCAGGGCGAGTTCGAGCAGGAACGGGGTCTGCAGCCAGCCCGGGCAGTGCACCCGGAGCAGCTCCACCAGTCCCGGCGCCCAGCCCGGCTCCCGCCCCGCCATCCGGTCGCACTCCTCCGGCGCGAGCCGCGGCGGCCGCAGGACGTCCTTGGGGTGGTCGACGCCCAGGTGCGGTGCCAGCAGCTCGTGTTCGCCCGGCGTCGCGAGGACCACGGGGATCGCCCCGGCCTCCCGGACCTGCTGCAGACCGGAGGCGAGCACCGCCGGATCGACCCCGGGCC
The DNA here is from genome assembly GCF_024448165.1 of Streptomyces longispororuber. Lineage (GTDB taxonomy): Bacteria > Actinomycetota > Actinomycetes > Streptomycetales > Streptomycetaceae > Streptomyces > Streptomyces longispororuber_A. Next base: position 12,296 of record NZ_JAMOLN010000133.1, on the reverse strand, counting down.
CCGAGCCGCGGTCCGGACAGAGCGCCGGCTCGTCGACGAACAGCACGGTGCCGTGCGGGAGTTGCGGCGCCGAGCGGCGGCCGATCAGACAGCCGAGCCCCTGCCGGCGCACGAGCGCCTCGCCGGCCCGCAGGTCGACCAGACGCGCCGTGCCCTCGGGGCGGGCGCCCGCCGCCGCCCGGGCCAGCCAGCTCTTGCCGGCCCGCCGCCCCATCACGACGAGCCACGCTGCGCTGTTCGGCTGCCGCCCGTCCACCAGGGGGCGGGCCCAGGACGGGACGTGCTCCCCGGGGAAGCGGATGTCGAGGTCGTGCGCGTAGGCCTGGTTGGGGTGGTAAGTGTTCATGGTCGTCAGTCCCGGAGGTCGTTCGTCTTCGTTCGCGGCGGTCCGGCGGTGTGCCGGGTCACGGCCGCGACTCCCCGTCGCGCAGCGAGCTCTCGCTGTGGCCGATCCAGTCGAAGAACGGCCGGTCGGACAGCCAGGTGTCCCCGTGCCGCAGCAGGCCCACCTCCCGCAGGTCGTTGCGCTGGGCGCGGGCCGCGTCCACCGGCAGCCGGCCGGGGTCCGCGAGCAGCGCGGCCCGCCCGGCCCGCCCGATCTCCGCCCAGCGCGCCCGGAAGTGGTGGTCCCACTCGACGAGCAGCCGCTGCTCCACCAGCTCGGCGAGGGCCCGGTCGTCGGTGAGCGGCCGCACCTCGTTGGCCTGGGCCGCGCGCACCACCGCGTCGCCGACGACCTGGAGGTAGAACGGCCAGGTCCCCACCAGGCCGAGGACCGCCCGCCCGGTCCGGTCGGGGGCGATGTTCACCCCGAGGTTCTCGGCGGTGCCGGTGAGGAACTTCAGCGCCGACTTGTCGTCCAGCGGGCCGAGGACCCGCGCGTTCACGTCGTTGCCGAAGCTCGACCCCGGCGCGGTCAGCGCCCAGTGCACGACCTGGTGCCAGTCCTTCTCGGTGCCGGTGTAGACGAGCCAGGCCCCGGCCTGGCCCAGATCGCGCAGCCAGGACACCACGCCCGGGTCGTAGTTGACGAGCCGGCCGATCTCGTCGAGCAGGAACGCCATCCGGTCCGAGCCCGACCGCTTGCGCACCTTGTCGATGAGGCGCTGGGCGGCGCCGGGACCGGACAGCCGGCGGTCCAGGAGCCGGGCCAGCGCGTCGGGCGTGTCGATCCGGCCGCTGGACGGCAGCACCACGATCGGCCGGACCGCCGTCGCGCCGTCCGCGCGCAGCCGCCGCCACAGCTCCTCCAGCACCCAGGTCTTGCCCGCCCGGCGCGGCCCGAGCAGCGCGACCGAGGCGCCGGTGGCGTGCCGGTCCCGCAGCCAGGCCAGCTCCGCCTCCCGGCCCACCGGCCGGCCCTTGCCCGTGCCGACGTGGAACTGGTCGGCCACCAGCGGCAGGTCCTCGATCCGGAACGGGCGCTGGCTGCCCTGCCCCTGCGTCGTCTCCCGCTGACGGGCCTCCGCCGCGTACCGGGCGAGCGCGTCGGTCTGGCCCTGCCGTGTCGTCGGCCCGGGCAGCGTCGCGATCTGCAGCAGCCGCCCGCTCTCCGCGCTCAACGCCCTTCCTGCGGGCTGCACTTGAGGGATGCGCTGATGGGTGAGCCCGAGGCTCGCGTATCCGTCGGGGTCCGGCAGCCGCAGCACCAGGAGCCGCTCGGTGAGCGACACGAGCCGCCGGGTGCTCAGGATCTGCGGGCCGCCCGCGAGGACCGTGCACACCCCGACCTGCGGACCGCCGCGCAGCACCGCGTACAGGTCCTCCACCGCCCGGCCGCCGTCGGTCGAGCCCATGCTGGTGAGGAACTCCTCCCAGCCGTCGAGGAGGACGAGGAGGTAGTGCATCCGGCGCGGTCCCGCCACGGCCTGCCGCTGGGCGCCGATGCCCGCGAAGCCGCCGTGCGAGAGCACCTCCTGGCGCCTGCGCACGGTGGCGGTGAGCATACCGAGCAGCCGCACCATGTGATCGGGCCTGCCGAGGTTCACGACGGCGCCGCAGTGCGGGAGTTCGGTGAGCGCCTGCAGCGCGCCGTCGCCGCAGTCGATCCCGTACACGTGGACGTCCGCCGTGCCGTGCTGGCGGGCCGCCGCCGCGGCGAGCGTGCGCAGGAACTGCGAGCGGCCCGTGCGCGGCGCGCCCACTATCCGCAGGTTGCCGTCCCGCGCCAGGTCCAGGATCGCCGGGCGCTGCGTCTGCTCCTCGGGCGCGTCCTCCAGGCCGAACGCGAGCGGCGCCAGATCGCGGCCGCGGCCGGGCGGCTGGATGTCGGTGAGGGAGAGGACCTCCTTCAGCGGCGGCGGCAGCGGCGTGTGCGGCGCCGGGATGGCGAGCAGCGACGTCGCCTCGCACAGGGCGTCCACCAGGAGTTCCAGATCGGTGGTGCCGACCGAGTCGGGTTCGGCGTGCAGCTTCAGCGGGGCCCGCCGCTGGGTGCCGTACGGGACGACGTCGTCCACGTCGACCGTCTCCCGCCCCACCGGCCGGTGCGGTGCGCCGACGCGGGCGCTCTGCACCAGCAGCGGGTCGGAGGTACCGGTCCTGATCAGGGCGAGGCCGGGCGACGAGGCGCTCAGGTGCGCGGCGTCCGGCGCGTCGATGACGTCGAGGCTCTCCCCGGTGTCCATGAGCCGCAGCGCGATCCGCAGATTCGTCAGGGCCCGGATCTCCGGGCCGACGACGCCCGCCGGCCGCTGGGTGGCGTACACGAGGTGCACGCCGAGGGAGCGGCCGCGCCGGGCGATCTCCACCAGACCCTGGAGGAAGCCGGGCTCCTCGGCGGCGAGCGAGGCGAACTCGTCGATGACGATGACGAGCCGGGGCAGCGGCCGCAGTACGTCCTCCGGGCCCTCCGGCTCCTGGGAGCGCAACTCCGCGTACTCGGCGATGTCCTTGGTGTGCGCCTCGAACAGCCGCCGCTCGCGGCGCCGCAGCTCGGCCCCGAGCCCGTGCAGCACCCGGTCCCCGAGACCCGCCCCCACGTCGTTGACGACGGCCACCGTGTGCGGGAGCCGCACCAGGCCGCGGAAGGCCGCGCCGCCCTTGTGGTCGACGAGCATGAACGTCATCTCGTCCGGCCGGTTCGCCACCGCGAGCGAGGCGATCCACGTGCACAGGAACTCCGTCTTGCCGGAACCGGTGGTGCCCGCGACCAGGGCGTGCGGCCCGTCCCTGAGCAGATCGAGGGCGACCGGGGTGGGCGTCGAGCGGCCGATGAGCACCTCGGTGCCGCGCGGCGACGCACCCCAGCGCGCCGCGATCTCCCGGGAGTCGGGGGTGCCGAGGCCCAGCAGGTCGAGCAGCCGGTGCGGCTGGGGGCGCAGCTCCTCGGCGGCCGCGTCCCGCAGCGGGGCGACGGCCCTGGCCATCTCGTCGAGCCAGCGGTCGGACACCTGGTCGGCGAGACCGGTGACGTCGGCGCGGGCCCGCCGGGTGAGGGTGAAGCGGGTGCCGGCCGGGGACCCCGCCGCGGTCCGCAGCGCGAACTGCTCGACCTGGACGACGGCCGAGCACTCCGGGGGCAGCGAACGGCTGTCAGGCCCCAGACAGATGACGTACACCCCCGACGCGGGCCCCTCGCGCAGCAGTTGGGACACCCCGGGCAGCGACGTGAGGGAGCGCGCCCCGTCCAGCACGAGCACCAGACTGCGGCGCACCCCGTCCGCGTACCGCACGGGGCCGCGCTGCTGCCGGTCGCGGAGCGTGGCCAGCGCCTCGGCGATCTGCCGGTGGTGGCCCACGTTGTCGCAGCTGATGCGTGGCCGGCCGGCGCCGTCGTGGGCGCGGACGCCCGGCAGCCAGCGGGCGAACCGCCAGTCGGGGGCGCCGGACGGCGAGGTGAGGACGCGCAGGCCGACGTCGGCCGGGCTGTGCAGCAGCGCCACCTGCGCGACCAGCCAGGCGCACAGCCGGCGGGCCGGCTGGGTGGGACCCGCGACGCCGAGGACGCCGGTGGCCGGCAGATCGAGGGCGACGGGCACGGGCGTGCCCACCGCGCCGGTGGAGCCGAGGCGCAGCAGCAGGTGGTCCTTGTCCCCGGTGCGCCGCTCCCACAGCCGGGCGGACTCGCCGAAGACCCCGTTCATCAGCTCCGCGGGCCACGGACGCAGGATCTCCGCGGCGGTCCTGACCGCGTCGTCCCACCTGCTGCGGAACCAGCGCAGGGACCGCCCCGAGCGGGCGGCGCGCACCCGTACCGGCGGCACGGTCACGGCCGGCAGTTCCGTGGCGCGGGTCCGCGGCGGCCTGCGGAACATCATGCAGCCGTCGCTGCCGGGCGTCAGGAGCTCCGGCGGCAGGGCGGTGAAGTCGGGCGCGGGCGACTTCGCCGACGGCGCGGGTCGGCCGAGCCACACCCGGCAGCCGTCCCGCAGCGGCGACTCGTCCAGCGGCCCGTCGTGCGGTTCGAGGACCGCCGAGGGCCCTGGCCCGCGCACCGAGAAGTACGCCACGTCGTCGAGCCCGCACAGCCGCCCCAGCGCGGCCACCACCGCGCGCACCGGAGTGTCCCCCGCGGCCTCCACCACCACGTCCCGCTCCGCGCCGTCCGGCGCGATCACCGTGAAGATCCGGCCCATGCCGATCGCCCCCGTTCGTTCCCCCGACTCAGCGCCCCGCAGGCGGTAACCCCGCGGGCCCCGGCACCGTCGTCTGGTCCTTCAACTGCTGTTCGCTGGCCTTGAACTCGGTGAGCCAGCTCGCCGTCTCGCCCTCGACCTGGCTGTGCACTGCGGTCACCAGACCGCTGATCAGTTCCATCCGGCGCTCCAGGTCCTGCCGGTCCTGCCGGTCCTGCCGGTCAGGGCCGGCAGGACCGTCCGGCGCCGCGCCCGCGCACAGCAGCTCCTCGCGGGTCCACGCCAGCCGGAACTCGCTCAGTCTCGTCCGCAGCGCCTGCGCCGCCGCCATGTCCCGCATCCACGCCGCGGACAGCCCGAAGAAGTGGTCGAAGCCCTTGCACCCGGCGGCCAGCGCCAGCAGGACGTAGCCGAGCGCCTGCGGCGGGCCGCCGCTCATCGAGCTCGCCAGCGGCACGGCCGTCCCCGCGACGGCCAGCAGGATCGTCAGTCCGCGGATGAAGCGGGAGCCGCGCCGCTTGAGCCGCCGGTCCCGCAGGTACCAGTCGATCGCGTCCTCGGCCTCCTGCTCGGCCCACGCGCGGATCGCGACCAGCGCGTCGCGCCTGGCCTGCGGCGTGCCCGACGCGATCGCCGGGAAGGGCCGGCTGCGCAGGTCGCCCCGCGGACGGCCGCGCCCGTCACCGCCCGTGTCACCGCTGATCCCCCGAAGCAGCATCAACACCACCTGGCCATAGGCGAGTTCACTCACTGTGAGCGTAGCCGGTCAGGCCGCTCCCTGTCCCCGCCGTGCACCGGTCACGCCATCTGACGCCGCACCAGTTCGTGCAGCCGGCCGCCCGCGTCGGCCAGCAGGTCGGCCGGCGGGCCCTGCTGGACGACGCGCCCCTGCGACATGACGATCACCCGGTCCGCGTCGAGCACGGTCGACAGCCGGTGCGCGATGACGACCCGCGTGGCGTGCAGCGCCCGGGTGCTGTCGATCACGATGCGCTGCGTCTCGTTGTCGAGCGCGCTCGTCGCCTCGTCGAAGAAGAGCAGCCGGGGCCGCCGGATCAGCGCCTGCGCGATCATCAGACGCTGGCGCTGGCCGCCGGAGATCGCGCCGCCGCCCGAGATCATCGTGTGCAGGCCCATCGGCATCCGCTTGATGTCCTCGGCGAGCCCCGCCATCGCCGCCGCGGCCCACGCCTCCTCCTGCGTGAACGACTCGGCGCCGCAGATGCAGTCGAGGATCGACCCGGTCAGCGGCTGGGCGTTCTGCAGGACGACCCCGCACTGCCGGCGCACCGCCGCCTGGTCGAGCGCCGAGAGGTCCTGGCCGTCGTACAGGACGCTGCCGCCGACCGGCGCGTCGAAACCGATGAGCAGGCGCAGCAGCGTCGACTTGCCGCAGCCGCTCTCGCCGACCACGGCCACGAACTCGCCCGGCCGGATCGACAGGGACACGTCGTCCAGGACCAGCGGGCCGTCGTCCGCGTACCGGTACGACAGCCCGCGGGCCTCCAGCGCCCCGGTGAGCTCGCCCGGCTGGGTCGCGGCGCCGCGCACCTCGGGCTCCGCGTCGAGCACCGGCTTGATCTGCTCGTACATGGGCAGCACGGCCGCCGCCGAGATCAGCGCGCCGGTCAGCTGGGTCACCGATGTCAGCAGCATCGTCACCGACGTGTTGAACGTGAGGAACGCCGCCGCCGACAGACTGCCCCGGGCCGGGCCCGCCAGCAGCATGAACATCACCAGCGAACACAGCGGCAGATAGACGGCGTTGAGCACCGTCGTCACGTTCTTGATGCGGCCCGCGCGCCGCTGCAGCTCCCGGCTCTGGGCGAACTCCTTCGCCCACGCCGCGTACGCGAAGCTCTCCGCGCCCGCCACCCGCAGCTTCGGCAGCCCGCGCAGCGTCTGGAACGCCTGGTTGTTCAGCTTGTTGCCCAGCTTGACGAGCCGGCGCTGCCAGCGCAGCTCCCACAGCCCGAGCGTGAGGAACACCCCGGCCACGACCACCAGCATGGCGAGCGCCGCGAGCGCCAGGGGCACGCTGAAGAGGAGCAGCAGGGCGAGGTTCATCGCGCCGATCGTCGTCGACTGCACGACGACCGGGCCGACGCCCGACAGCAGCCGCCGGATCGCGCTGATGCCCATCGCGGCGCTCGCCAGCTCACCCGTGGACCGCTCGGCGAAGAACCGGGTCGGCAGTCTCAGCAGCCGGTCCCACACGGCGGGCTGGAGCACGCTCTCGACCCGGCCCTCGACCCGCAGCACCGTCAGGTTCTGCAGCAGCATGAACACCGCCGACACCACGCTCGTGACGACGATCGCGAGGGACACCTGGGTGATGAGGTCCGTCTGCGCCTTCGGCACGAACGTACCGAGCACCTGCCCCGTGGCGACCGGCACCAGCGCGCCGAGCCCCACCGTCACCAGCCCCGCGAGCAGCAGCCGGCGCACGTCGCCGCCCATCCGCCGCATGCTGAACCGCATCAGCCGCCACGGGCTCAACTCGCCCTCGGGCAGCGGCCGGTAGAGCAGCACCGCCCGCTCCTCGAAGTCCTCCGCGGTGTCCTCGTCGATCCGGCTGCGCCGCTCGCGCGGCCCGCTCCCCGGGGTCACCGCCTCGTAGCCGCCGCGCCGCCACAGCAGCGCGACCGGCGCCCCCGACGCGGCCCGGAAGCCGACCAGCGGGCCGGTGTCCTGCCGCCACCAGTCGCCGGTGAGCCGCACCGGGCGGGTCCGGATCCGGGACGCCACCGCGATCTGCTCGACCGGGTCGATCCGGTCGCTGACCGCGCCGCCGCGGCCGGGCTCCACGAGCCGGATGCCGACGGCGTCCGCCACCACCTTGCAGGCCGCGTACGTCGCGTCGGCCCCGGCCTCCGCGCCGCGCCCGCCGCGTCTGCGGGGCGCGCCGATGGAGTCGAGCAGGGTCCGGTCGGCCTGCTCCCGGACGGCCTCGCCCGCCCGGATCCCGGCCGCCGCCCGGTCCTCGTGCGCGCTCTCCAGCCGTTCGATCCACCGGTCGAGCGTGGACAGCAGCCGGTACTGCTGGTTCACCATGCGCTGCCACAGGGCGGCGTCGACCAGCAGATCGGCCGCGGCGTCGGCGGCGAACGCGGCACCGTACTGCACGCTCCCCGGGGAGAGCTGGGGCCACAGCACGTCGTCGTCACCGACGAGGCCGGGATCGTGCGCGTCGACCGTGCGCCCGTCCAGCGGCGCCTCGAAGAGCACGCGCTGGCCGCGCCCGACGCCGAGCGCGAACGCCTCCTCCAGCAGGCTCCACGCCATGTCGTAGCCGCCGCCGTACGCCCCCTGGTCGGGCGTCGGGGTGTACGGCAGTTCGCGCAGCGCGATGCGGCGCACCGCGCACCCGGCCAACGGGCGCCCCACCAGGATGTGCTGAGTGCCCTCTACGGGGCCGAGCAGCAGCGTGCCCGGCTCCAGGCGGCCCAGGAAGTGCCAGTGCCCCTGCTCGTACGCGTCCACGGCGAACAGGTCGAGCGCGCCGTCCACGACGAGCCACAGCACGTGCGGCCCCTCCAGCGGCAGGCTGCGCAGGCCCGTGCAGTCGACGGGTGTGCCGAGGCCGCCGAACGCGGCCACCACCTGGTCGGACGCGGACGCCGAAGGGAACTCGGCCTGTGTGTAGGTCACTTCAGTGCTCCCTCACCAGTTCGGCATAGGCGCCGCCCGCCGCGACCAGGTGCTCGTGCCGGCCGCGCTCGACGACCTGCCCGTGGTCGAGGACCACGATCTCGTCGCTGTCGCGCACCGTGCTCAGCCGGTGCGCGATGACCACGCACGCGCAGCCGCGGCGCCGGATGTTGTCCATGACGGTCTGCTCGGTCTCCGCGTCCAGCGCGCTGGTCACCTCGTCGAGGACGAGGATGCTGGGGCGGCGCACCAACGCCCGTGCGATCTCCAGGCGTTGGCGCTGCCCGCCGGAGAAGTTCCGGCCGTCCTGCTCGACCCGGCCGTGGATGCCGCCGGGCCGCCGCGCCACCACGTCGTACAGACTGGCGTCGCGCAGCGCGTCGGTGACCGCGTCGTCGGTGATCGAGGGGTCCCACAGCGCGACGTTGTCGCGGACCGTTCCCTCGAAGAGGAAGACGTCCTGGTCGACGAAGGACACCGACGCCGCGAGCGCGCCGCGCGGGATGTCGTCCAGCCGCGTCCCGTCGATCCGGATGACGCCCTCCCACGGCGCGTACAGGCCCGAGATCAGCCGGGACACCGTCGACTTGCCGCTGCCCGAGCCGCCGACGAGCGCCACCTGCTGGCCCGGGCCGACCGTCAGTGAGAAGCCGGTCAGCAGCGGCTTGTCGAGGGGGCTGTAGCCGAAGGTGATCTCCGACAGCTCGACGTGACCTTTGAGCCGGCGTGTGCTCTGCACCTGCTCGGGGCGCGCGTACAGCGTGTCGACGGGGAAGTTCTCCACGTCCTTGAGCCGGGCCACGTCGGCGGCGAAGTCCTGGATGCGGCCCGCGACCCCGTTCAGTCGCGTGATCGGCGCGGTGAAGCGGGTGACGAGCGCCTGGAACGCGACCAGGAGACCCACCGACAGATGGCCCTCGACGGCTCGCAGGCCGCCGATCCAGAGGATCAGCGCGCTGTTCAGCGTCGCGAGCGTCGGCGCGACGACCCCCAGCCAGGCGCTCGGCACGCCGAGCCGCTGCTGCTCCTCCAGGGTGGTCGCGTGCTGCCCCGCCCACCGCCGGAAGTACCCGTTCTCCCCGCCCGTGGCCTTCATCGTCTCGATCAACTGCAGCCCGGTGTAGCTGGTGTTGGTGAGCCGCGCCGTGTCCGCCCGCAGCTTCTGCGTCCGGGTCGCGCGCAGCCGCACGACGACCCGCATCGCCACCACGTTGAGCAGCGCGATGCCGACGCCGACCATCGTCAGCTGCGGGTCGTACGTCCACAGCAGCGCCGCGTACAGGAGGACCACGATGCCGTCGACGCCGGCCGCGGTCAGATCGCGGGCCAGGGTCTCGGAGACCGCGTCGTTCGACTGGAGCCGCTGCACCAGGTCGGCCGGACTGCGCTGCGCGAAGAACGTGACGGGAAGCCGCAGCAGATGCCCGAAGAAGCGGGCGCTGCTCAGCGTCGAGGAGATGATGCGGCCGCGCAGCAGGTTCGCCTGTTGCAGCCAGGTGAGGGCGCCGGTCAGCGCCACCATCGCGCCCATCGACGCGAACAGCGCGCCCAGCAGGGAGGTCTGATCACCTATCAGGAACAGGTCGATGTACGTACGGCTGAGCGCGGGCACCGCGGCGCCCACCGCGACGAGCAGCAGGCTCGCGAGGAGCGCGGCCAGCATGGTGCCGGTCGTGCCGCGCAGCCGGCCGGGCATCGCCTTCAGGACGCCCGGACGCCGCCCGCCGGTCCGGAAGCCCTCACCCGGCTCCAGGACGAGCACGACCCCGGTGAAGCTGGTGTCGAAGTCCTCCGCCGGCACGAACCGGCGGCCCTTGTCCGGGTCGTTGATGTGCACGCCGCGCCGGCCGAACCGGCGGCCGGGGCCGTCGTAGACGACGTAGTGGTTGAACTCCCAGAAGAGGATCGCCGGGCCCTGCACGTCGGCGAGCGCGGCCGGTTCCATCTGCATGCCCTTGGCGGTCATGCCGTAACTGCGGGCCGCCTTGAGGAGGTTGCTCGCCCGCGAGCCGTCGCGCGAGACGCCGCAGGCGATGCGCAGCTCCTCCAGCGGGACGTGCCGGCCGTGGTGCGCGAGGACCATCGCCAGGGCGGCGGCGCCGCACTCGACGGCCTCCATCTGGAGCACCGTGGGCGTGCGGACCTTCCCCCGCCGCTTGGGCGGCGGGGGAGCGGGCCGGGCGCGACGGCGTCCACCGTGTCCCGCGGGCGGCAGTGAGGTCGTGGTCACGGCAGCAGCCAATCGATCGGGCGCTGCTCGGCGAGGTGCACGGCGCCGGAGGCGAGGGTCATGGAAGTGAGGGCGTAGGGCGGGCCGCCGTCCGACGACCAGGCGTAACCGGATCTGCTCGCGGACGACCTGGTGAGCTCCACGAGCACGGGGACCCGCGTCCCGCCCTTGGTGAACTGCGCGGCCAGCTCGCTGTCGCCGAGGAAGTCGGCGACCTGCCGCCGCGTCTGCGGGCTGCGGCCGACCGCCTTCACCCTGCCGCGCAGCACCCCGTACTGCTGGGCGGTGGGAACGGTCAGGTCGACGGCGGCGTCGGCCGGCACGTTCGCCGCGCCGGTCGCGGGCACGTACAGCATCGCCAGGAGCGGATCGTCGGCCGAGCCGGTCTTCTCCAGCGTCGCCACGTCCGAGCCGGTCGTGACGACCGAACCGATCCGTGCGACGAGCGCCGTGACCCGGCCCGCGTCGATGGCCCGCACCGCCCGGTCGCCCTGCTCCGTACGGACCTTGAGCAGCGGCGCGTCCTTGCGGACCCGCTGCCCCTCCTTCACGTACACGCCGGTGACCTGTCCCGTGACGGGGGTCTGGAGCACGTAACTGCCCTGCCCGTACGTGAGGATGCCGGCCGCGTCGAGCGTCGAGGACACCGAGCCGGTCACCGCCCACACGCAGGACGCGGCCATCACGACGACGGTGACGGCGAGGGCGAGCAGCCCCTGCGGCCGCGCGAGCCGCACCGGGAGGTCGAGCTCCTCCGGCGACTGCAGCTTGGACAGGGCCTGTTGGCGGAACTGCACGCGGTCTTTCCCTTACGTTGCCGAAACCGGGCCACCCGACCGGGCCCGGACGCGCCCGTAGGCCCCGGAACCCGTCAGGGTCCCGAGGCCCGGGGTTCGCCGCCCGTCAGGTGAGCGGCGGAACGATCCGTCGGATCCGGCTCAGAGGCCGGCGACCAGACCGGTGGCCAGGCCCGTCACGGCGCCGGTGTTCACGCCGGTCAGGCCCTCGACCGTGCCGGTGAGGCCGGTGACGACGCCCGAGACCGGGGCGATGCCGTCGACGGTGGCCGTGGCCTGGCCGACGAGGCCGCCGACGAGACCGCCGGAGACGTTGTCGAGCTCGGCGTCGGAAATCTCGAGGGTCTCAACCTGGGGGGTGTTGTTCATGATGTGAGCTGCCCTTCTCATGGGTATTTCGATAAACGCGGAACGCGTCGGACATCGGTGGATCCGAAATCCGGTGATGTTCTGCGGTGCGCAGGATCAAAGCACGTCGACGCATCGCACAGCCAATCGGAAGGTCCCCGGTCAGGGGGGATGTGCGAGGTCAATTCCCAGGAGGTGCAGGCCTGTTCACGGACCCGTGGCAGCTCCTTCACAATCTTCACGGAGGGAAATGTGAACGGGTTGTGTCCGCATTCGCCAAAGGGGACACTCGCGCATCAAAGGGTTCCGTTGCCTGGGCCGTGCAATGGATTTTCATGAACCGACGTGACTGCCCTGCGCAATCGCTGTGCAGGTTTCTGGCACACCACCGCCGCAGCCGTGAGCACCGCCGGCGGCACGAACCCCCACGGCGCCGCGGCCCGCCACAGCGCGACCGTCGCCGCGGCCGCGCCGACCACCGCGAACAGCCGGCCCGCCACCCACCACTGACCGGCCCCGCGCGCCGATCCGTCGACCGTTCCGGTCACCAGCGTGGTGAGGGTCCCGGTGAAGTAGGTGGTGGGCGCGGCACCCGTCCCCGCCGCGACCATCGCCGCGGACTGCCCGCCCATCGCCACCGCGGCGACGACCAGCAGCACGTCGCGCCACGCCCCGGACGGCTCCCCGCCCAGC
>NZ_JAMOLN010000132.1 GCF_024448165.1 Streptomyces longispororuber | reverse complement strand
GGCGCACCGGTCAACCGCGGCCCGCAGCGCTGGGAACTGGAACGTCAGGTCCGTCTCATCGCCGGTTCGATCGTGCTCGTCAGCGGCGTCGTGGGCTTCTTCGTCCCCGGCGTGCACCTGATCGGGACCGCCATCGGCGCCGGGCTGACCGTCGCCGCGCTCAGCAACACCTGCGCCATGGGCATGATGCTGTCCAAACTGCCCTACAACCGCGGCCCGCGCACCGATGTCCGCACCGTCATCACCTCCCTCCAGAACCGGTCGTGAGCCGACCGCACTGGCCCTGGCCTGCGATCCGTCGGTGAGGATCACCGCCGCGACCTCGCTCCCGGTGAACGCCGCGACGTCCGTTCCCGGCTCCGTCAGCGTCCTGCTCGACCGAGGACAGGGCCTCGCGAGTCGCCGCCGGGAAACACGCGAGAACCGCACAAGCCCCCTGACCTCACGTCGCGGGCAGAACCTCCTCATCCACCGGTACGCCCGAGCAGGCAGCCCGCGTGAGGGCACGAGGTACCGGACAACCGGTTGCCGCCCAGTGGCCGATTGTGCCGCTCCGTCCCGGCCCCGCGCAGGCCGCGATTCCTGCACGAACTTCCCACCCGACTGCATTCGAGAGGTCCTGTGATGTCCCTGTTCTCGCGCGACAAGAAGCGCGTCACCGTCGAGGAGGCCCACCGGCGCACCCAGGGCGCCCACGCACCGGACGTCCTGCTGGACGTGCGTGAGCACGGCGAGTGGGACGCCGGGCGGGCGCCCGGCGCGGTGCACGCACCGCTGTCCGCCCTGGTCGCGGGGGCTGCCCTGCCGATGGCCGCCCAGGGGCAGCCGCTGGTGGTGATATGCCGCAGCGGAAACCGCTCCCAGCAGGCCGCCGGCCTGCTCCGTGCACGCGGTGTGGACGCTGTGGACGCCAGAGGCGGCATGCAGCAGTGGGCTGCCGCCGGGCACTCGGTCATCGGTAGGAACGGCACCGAGGGCTCGGTGGCATGACCACCCTGATCCTCGTGCTCGTCGCCGGCGCCGTCGTCGGCCTGGCACTCGGCGGACTCGGTGGTGGCGGCAGCGTCCTGGCGGTCCCCGCCCTGACCTACCTGATCGGTATGCCGCCGGCAGAGGCGATCACCGCCAGCCTGATCATCGTCACCCTGACGTCCGTCACCGCGCTCGCCGGGCACGCCCGGGACGGCAACGTGGTCTGGCGGACCGGGCTGCTGTTCGCCGCGGCGGGGATCGTCCCCGCCATGCTGGCCGGCACGGCCGCCGGTCAGCTGCCCCAGGCCGGGCTGACCATCGCCTTCGCCGTGGTCGCGGGCCTCGCCGCGCTGCGCATGCTGCGCCCCGCATCCGCCCCGGCCTCGGGCGAGGTGCGCCCCGTCAAGGCCGGCGCCGCCGGTGCCGGCCTCGGCGCCGTGACCGGGCTGCTGGGCGTGGGCGGCGGATTCCTCGCCGTGCCGGCTCTCGCACGGGTGCTGAACCTCCCCATGCGCAGGGCCATCGGCACCAGCCTGCTCGTCATCACCATCAACTCGATCGCCGCGCTCGGCGCCCGGGCCGGCACCGGCGTGCATCTGGACTGGGCCGTCATCGCACCCTTCACCGCCGCCGCGATCCTTGGCGCCTGGGACGGCAAACGCTACGCACAGCGTCTCAGCGGCAACACGCTCCAGCGTGTCTTCGCCGTCGCACTGTTCGCGGTCGCGGTCTTCATGCTCGCTGATGCACTCATCTGACCCCTCCGCCGACTCCGTCCCCGTCCCCTGCCCCGATTCCCGGACAGACCCGCCACCCGCACCGCACAAGGACGCCCCCGTATGACGACGACCTCCACGACGCAGCGGCCCGACGGACCCACGGTGCGCCTCGGACTGCGGGAGAACCGCCTCCAGTTCGCCCTCCTCGTCGTCGTCAACATCGCCGTCGGCGGCCTCGTGGGCCTCGAACGCACCACCGTGCCGCTCATCGGCACCGACGTGTTCGGCCTCACCAGCGACCTGGCGGTCTTCTCGTTCATCATCGCCTTCGGTCTCACCAAGGCCCTGACCAACCTCGCCGCCGGGGCCCTGACCGCGCGCTTCCGTCGCAGGCAGCTCCTCCTGAGTGGCTGGCTGCTCGGCGTTCCCGTCCCCTTCATGCTCGCCTGGGCACCGTCCTGGATCTGGATCATCGCCGCGAACGTCCTGCTCGGCCTCAACCAGGGGCTGGCCTGGTCGATGACCGTGAACATGAAGATCGACCTCGTCGGACCGACTCGCCGAGGGCTGGCAACCGGCCTCAACGAGGCCGCCGGCTACACCGCTGTCGGCGCCACCGCACTACTCACCGGCTACCTCGCCACCGGCTATGGCCTGCGCCCGGTCCCCGAACTCCTCGGCATCGTCTTCGTCACCGCCGGCTTGGCCCTGTCCCTCACCGTCCGCGACACCGCGGCCCACGTGGCCCTCGAACTCGCCCAACACCCGAAACCCCTGCCCAACGGCGAGAAGACCACCCTGGCCACCACCTTCGCCCGCACCTCCTGGCGCGACCGCTCACTGCGCGGCGCAAGCCAGGCCGGACTGGTCAACAACCTCAACGACGGCCTCACCTGGGGCGTCTTCCCCCTGCTGTTCACCGACCACGGCCTCGGCCTCGCAGCCGTCGGCCTCATCAAAGGCATCTACCCCATCCTGTGGGGCATCGGCCAGATTCCCGCCGGCCACCTGGCCGACCGTATCGGCCGCAAACCCCTCATCGTCACCGGCATGTTCGTCCAGGCAACCGGCTTCGCCATCGCCCTCGCCCTGATCGACCAGCCTCTGCTCGCGGGCATCCTGTCCGCCGTAGTCCTCGGCCTGGGAACCGCCATGGTCTACCCCGCCCTCATCGCCTCCGTCTCCGACCACGCACACCCCGCCTGGCGCACCAACGCCCTGGGCACCTACCGGTTCTGGCGCGACGTCGGCTACGCCGCCGGAGCACTCCTCGCGGGCATCCTCGCCGACGCCGTCGGCCTCGACGCCACCGTCATCGCAGCCGCCTCCCTCACCGCAGTCTCCGGCCTTCTTGCCGCCCACTGGATCACCGACCACACCAAGCATTGACCTCCACTCACGTCGGCGTAGGCGCTGTAGTACTCGGCCACGACTCCCTTCGCCACGTCCTGCTGCGCCACCGTGCCCAGGGCGAGACCTGCTGCCCGCTGACCGACATCTGACGGTCGGTTCGGGATTCGCCAGGAGGGCCACCGGTTGCGCGGACGTCTGACACCCCCGGCGAGACAGCGGCGTCCACCCAGAGCCGACACCCATGGAGAAGGCGGACATATCCTCGCCGCACCCGGGGAGGATCGGACTGTGGTTCTGCAGCACGGAAGCCAGACGGAAGCCAGTCGACACGATGGCGATCCCTGGCCATACCTCGGACACGGCGGCAGGTGAGACAGCTGGAAGGATGGTTGCTCGACGAGATGCGGCGCCAGGTGAGCCGCGGAAGTGAGCCGAACACACGACGGATCCTCGACTGGCTGCACCAGCAGACCGGGGCCGACATCGCGCTGGTGGCCGCTGACGCCCACCGGGTGGAGTCGACGAGCACGGGTTTCCCGCGAACGGTGCTGGAACCGGTCGCCGAACTGCTCGCACGCCTGCGCGACGGCCAGTTGGCGACAGCCGTGTCCCATGTGCAAGGCCGCTACGTGCGGTGCGAGGCCCTGGACTCGCAGGAGCCGCATCCGGTCCTGGTGGCAGCCGGACAGGAGGAGCTGTCCCGCGTCGCCGCGGACCTGATGGCCCGTACCTGCAGCGTCCTGACCCTGTTGCGCCAGGCCGGGGACAGCGACCGGGCAAAACGCAGTTACCAGGCGAAGGCGCGCCAACTGCGCTTCGCCGTGCTGCAGGCGCTGATGACGGGCGATCCGACGCTGGCTCGACGGATGACGGTCGGGGCCGTGCCCCCGCTCCTGGAGACAGACCGGCTGCGGCTGTACCTACTGCACTGTCCGCCGGGGGAACGCGACCGGATCGCTCTGGCCCGCCAGGATCCTTCCGGGTACCACGGAGGGGATCTGATGGTGCACTGCCCGGTGTTCCGGGAGCACTTGATCTGTCTTGTGGCGGAGAACACGGAGGATGCCGGGACCGGCCCCTTGACCGGCGGGCTTGCCGCGGCGCTGCGGGGCCTGGTGCACCACGACGAACGCTTCGCGCTGGGTGTCAGCGGGCCCCACCCACTCGACTCGACCGCGCGGGCCTACGGGCAGGCCGTTCACGCCCTGGCCGCGGCCCGCGCCACGCCTGCACGAGTCGCGTTCCACCACGGCCGGACGCCGCTGGAGTCGGTCCTGCTCCCCCGGCAGGCGGCAGCGGCCTGGGCCCATGAACTTCTTGAACCGATGACCACGGTCCCCGCGATCAGCGCCGACATCACCCGCCTTGCCATAGACCTCTCCCGCTCCGGCGTGGCCCGTCTCCTCGGCCTCAGCAGGAACACGGTCGCAGCCCATCTGCGTCGTGCGGAGCGGGCACTCGGCCAGGACCTCATGGACATCCAGGTCCGCGCCGATGTCCGTCTGGCCCACGCCCTCACCGACTTCGGAACCGGCCTCAGCTCTTCTCCGGACCCGCCGAACCTGGCGGATCTGCTGATCAATGAGCGCGCTGCCGGCTGGGCGCGAACGGTTCTACGTCCACTGCCGGACCGCCAGCGCCGCACCCTCCAGACATGGGTCGACACCAACGCCGACGCCCAGCGCGCGGCCTGTCGCGCGGGCCTCAGCCGCAACACCGTCCGGGCTCACCTGCGCACGGCAGAAGCCGCTCTCGGCCTCGACCTGCTGACCAGCGGCACCGGCGTCCACGATGTCGTGCACGCTCTCCGCATCGCCGGCCTGCACGGCTTCTGAGCGGCGCGCACAATCCGCTGCGAAAACTGCGCACCGTGCACATGGGCCGGTCGACAGGGTGCGTCCTACGGTTTCAACAGGTTCCCCGGCGGAGGGACATCGTCCGGGGACCCTGTCGATGCAGTTGCGGCCCCATGCCGCTCATCGGGGAAGGAACCATGATCAAGATCGCACACGGACTGTCCGTCGTGGCCACGGCCACCACCGCACTGCTCCTAGCAGCCACCCAAGTCAGCGCCACCGCCCAGTACGACGACTTCGTCCAATGGCAGCGGAGCTGCGGCACCGACTACGCCGGAACCGTGACAAAGAAGAAGGCCGTCACCGGCAAGGCCACCAACGGATCCTGCGCAGGCCACGCCTGGCTCGGCGTCAAGTACAAGAACGGCAGGTGGAGCAACTGGAAGCACGATGCCACCGAAGCCGTCATCAAGAGCCGGGGCGGCAACATCGTCAAGGCCGTGCACAAGGGCTGCGCGGACTGCAAGAAGTACTACACCGAACCGTAGAACGTCGGCGCCTCGCCGCGCCTCGGCCCGGCCCGGCCGTCTTCGGGAACCGCTCCGAGTAACTGCCGCCCGTTCCTCTCGTTCCGGCTGCCCGTGCGGCGTGCACGGGGCATTGGGGCGGGCACGGCACCTCGGGTGGGTGAAGTCCTTGGCATGCCAGGTCCACGCCGGAGAGCCGGTCGTCTCGCGCTCAGTCCGGACGGCGAAACCCTGGCCACCGGCAGCGACGACAAGACCGTGGAGCTCTGGAGCTCTGGAGCACGAGCCAAAGGCTGCCCGTCACTCGTCGACGAGCATCGGCACCACCAGCGTGGGCATGGATGGAGCCGCACGCTCCCGCGCCCCGGAAATCGAAAAGTGCCACCCGCGGCATCACCCTGGGCGGTCCCGCCTGATCCGCCTCTCCTCATGATCGCGCTCATGCACCATCAACTCGGCCTGGAACGACCGGCCTTCTTGTGGGGCTCACCGAACTGTTCCAGCGTCCGAGCCACGCCGCGTGGACCCCTCGCCGCGTCACTCGGAACAGACCGCTCAGCTGAGCCGGTCGCCGGGTTCTGCTACTGGGGAGGGGGTGGCAGCCGTACAGGCGAGAATCTTGAGGTGCTCCTCGGAGGTATTGCCCGGTTCGGCGGCGTAAAGGGTCAGGTCGTGGACAGCCCGGTGGGACAGAGGCCGGTCACCATCTGCGACACGCTTGAGGCGGCTTCACGCCACGTTAGGCGGGTAGGGCGAACAGCTTCTTGCCGTGCAGCGCGAAGACATGCTGGTCATCGCCGGCCATCAGCCAGGCGTGGGTGTCGCCGGAGCCGTCGTTGAACGTCCAGCGCAGACTGCCGGTCTTGGCGTCGAAGGCGTGGATGCCGCCCTTCTCGTCGAGGTCGGTCGCCCCGTACAGGATGCCGTCCACTTCGAGGAACTGGCGGGGCACTTGCGCCTGCGCGTCCGTCAGCGCCTTCGAGCGCCAGTTCGCCTTGCCGGTTCGCGGGGCGATGGACCACAAGGTCTTTCCGCTGTCGGCCACGTAGAGGACGTCCCCCAGGACGGAAGGCTCTTTGAAGGTGTCGAACTCGGCGGCTTCCAGGGACCAGGCTGCGGAGCCGTCGGACAGATCGAGGGCCTGCAGTCGCTGCCCCTGAGGAACGATCACCAAGTCCTCGTGGACGGCGAAGACGCCGTAGTTCGTCTTGGTCGTCTTGTGGGACCACACCTGTCGGCCGGTGGTGGTGTCACGGACCGTGAGGTTCTTCTTGAAGTCGGTGTAGACCAGGTGCCGCCCCTGCACGACGGCGTGCACACCGTTCTGCTCCGTGCCCGCGTCCCGCTGTTCCTTCCAGAGCACCTTGCCTGTGGTGCCGTCCAGGGCGGCGATCACGTTCGTCCGGGACGAGCCGTCGTCCTCGAGGATCTCGGCGATCACGTACACCTGCTTGTCATCCACCGCGACCGGCATCGGCTGTCGGTACTGCTTGCCCAGACGGCTGCGCCACGTCTCCTTGCCGGTGGCCGGGTCGTACCCGCGCACGGTGCCGTCGTACTTGCCGCTCGCCAGATACAGCGTGCCGGAGCCGATCAGCAACGGAGCGCCGGGAGCCGCTCCTTCCTGCAACGACCAGCGCGTTGCGCCGGTCCTGGCGTCGAGCGCGGCGAGCGGGGCACCGCTCGCGATCACCACGCCGTCCACGGCCACCAGCTCGTCGTTGTCCCCGTACGTCTGCGCCGACGTCGTCTTCGTCCACAGCGGCTTCGGGCCCTGCCCCTTGCCGGATGCAGCGCCTTCGGGCTTCTTGTCGGCTGCTGCACCGGGGCCGTCGCCGGAGTCCGTGCTGCCGGTCGTGCTCTCTGCGTCCGCGCCGCAGCCGACCGTGCCGGCCCCCAGCGCGGTCAGCGTGAGACTGCCCGCAGCCAACCGCAGCAGGTGCCGCCGGGATCTGCCGCCCGTCGCGCCGTTGTCCATGGCCATTACAGGTCCCCCGTGAGGTCGATGAGGAAAGGATCGAGGCAGGTGCACGAGTGTGCGCTCCTGTGATCAGGAACGTTAACCGCTGCGGATCGTGTGAGGGAGGCGGGGATCGGCCCGGGACAGCTCCGTGAAGGTACCGAGACATTGAACGGCTGCGAGATCCATGGCTGCCCCTTTCTTCACATGGCGGCGTGCGCGACGCCGGTCAGCTCTACGCTCGCTTCCCACAGCCGACGAGCCGTTTCGGGGTCCTCCAGTTGGGCCTCAGTCGCTCTCTCCGTAGCCGTGCCCCTTGCCCCGACGCTCCTCCACGCTGCGTGGATCGCGCCACGAACCGAACCCGATCGGGTTCCATGCCGAGGATCAAGCGGGTCACCTACTGACGGTGTCGCCGAAGCTGTAGGTAGGCAGTCGGCCGGGGCCGATCACGCGGAAGGCCTGGGTGCCGTCCATCACGGTCTCGCTGTGTTCTTCCCCCTCGGAGATCCAGTGCACTTCAACGCTGAACCGGACATCGTGGCCCCCCGGAAACATCTGCAGGTCGAGCTCTTCCGGATCGCCGGCAGAGACCGTGAACGGGAAATCGACGGCTTTGCCGGCGCCTTTGGCGACCGGAACGAGGCGGATCTGAGGCCGCATGAGGTCGACATTGAAGACGCGCGGTGACAGGGCCCCGCCGCACTCCATCTCGATGACCGATCCCTTGCGCGGGACGGGCCCGGCGGAGACGCGGTGGATGGTCACACCGGTGACGACGATGGCCTCTGACGTCCTGGCCTGCAAGGTCAGTGCCAGTGTCGCCGGATCGTCCCCGGGAGAGGTGACCGGTGTCGCCTGGGCCAGCTTGTCGTTGCTGGAGTCCTTGCGCAGCTGCGACAGCGACTTGTCGGTGTAGACGGGACACGAGCCGATGGTGGAGTGCACGGTCAGGCCTGGCGGATCGGACCACTGCCCCTGAAACCAGCCCCACCCGCCGCTGATCACCGTGACCGCCAGAGCTGTTGCCACCCCGAGCACCGCGGGAACCACGTACTGGGGGCTCCTGAACGGGGAGCGTCGCCGAGGCGGACGGGTGGGCATGGGAGGAACGAACCTGGGACCCGGCGGTGCTCCGCCCGGCTCATCGCTGTCCGGCCGCGGCGGTATGCCCCCGCTCATGTCAGCCCCTCCTCGACGACAGGAATCACCTGATCCTTTCACGCCGTGGTGGCAGTCGTACACGGCAAGAAGCCCGCCGACTCCATTCCCCCTGTGCCCAGGTCTACTTCTCCGACAAGGCCGTTGCCGAAAGCGAGACAACAACAAGCGTGTGCTGGGGTCCCGTTCGTCGCCGCCTGCCCGCGGAACCGACAAGTGGAGAAGACGGCGTCGACGTGGTGTACCGCTTCGTCGAAGGCGTGACGGATGGTCGTCGCGGCCAAGGCCGGCCATGCCCCACCACCCCCGACACGCACCCCATGGAAGTTCTTTCGGAAAGGAAGCCAAGGAGTCAGGTGCTCAGTGCCATAGTGGCTACCCCGAAGAACCGACCTCCAGGGGGCATCGTGGGCGTAGGGGAACGCGTGCACGCGGCAGCAAGTGATCCGACAGAGGCCATAACAAAAGGCGTGTTCGAGCCTCGTCTCAAGAAGCTGAACCTCACTCGGGAGCAGCTGGAGATCCAGACGCTATCCGAATTGCAATCGTCTTTGGTGACCATCAATCACGCCATCGAGCACCCTGAATCGTTCGGCGTACTGAACATCGAGATGACCGCGCAATCCGGCAAGGTCATTGGCGTTCTCAACACACAGCAGAGCGCCCATATTCAGGTCGGGATTCTCCCAACTCTACTTGAGCTTAAAGCCTTTATCCTGGAACGCATCAACGCGCTGCGACCGACGGAACAGGTTCGGGACTTCCGCCAAGAGGTCGTGAACACTGTCACCGACCCGGAGATGCGTGACCACCTCCTCAAGGTTCTTGATGAGCGCGCCGCCAGCGAGCAGGCCCTCAGTTCAAAAATCACGAAGGAGACAGCAGACAACGCGGAGCTCATAAAGGAGATGTCGCACCTCAAAGAGCTCTTCTCGGTGAACAAACTGGACAGTCGGCTGAGTTCGTTGGAAGAACTGACGAAGAGGATTGACTCCGACAAGACGAGCAAGTACGAGACCGTAACCATCACTCTGGCGATCCTGGGTTCGTTGATCGCGCTGACTGCCATCACCTTAGGCATCATTCGCTGGATCACCGGTTGACCGCGCATGTCAGCACGCCGACCGGCTGGACCCCCGCCGCGCTGTGGGCAGTGGAGCAAGTCGGTGCTCCCGCCGGCTGGATCGAGCAAATCCACCATTTCCTGTCCTGGCTGCATTCCGTGGGAGAGGACCTCGCTCCGTTCCAGAACCCCCGACGGCGCCCTCGGCGCCAAGTGAAGGGCTACCACCGGGAGTACAAAGAGTGCCGGGCACGGAACACGAATACTCGGCGTTCCGGCGGACGTCCGGGATGCCCCAGGCCTGCCAGAGGAACCACCGCCACTTGAGCGGAGCGTCCTCTCTGGCGCCTGTCATCATGAAGGAACACCTGGGGCGGGGAGGGTTCCATGTCGACCGCACGCGATGGCGATGTGCACAACAGCGTCTCCGGCCAGCAACGCGTGGTCGTCCAGGGTCGGGACTTTCACGGCCCTGTCACCTTCAACGGGATCACCGGCCCAGGCGCCGGGCCTCCGGCCCGATCCGCGTACGGGGAGCAGGTTCGCCGGATCGCCCCGCCTCAACTGCTCGACAGAGAGACTGAGTTGGCGGAGCTCGTCGAGTTCTGCACGTCCGCGGACTCGGGCGCCTACCTGCGGTGGAAGGGGCAGGCCTGGACGGGTAAGACGGCCCTGCTGTCCTGGTTCTGTCTGCACGCGCCGCCCGGCGTGCAGGTGGTCCCGTTCTTCGTCACGGCCCGTCTGGGGGCGCACAACGACCGCAGCGCCTTCGTCGACGTGGTGCTGGAGCAGTTGGCGGAGATCGTCGGGGAACCCGTACCGCCGTCCGCGACTTCGGCCACCCGGGAGGCGCACCTGCTGGACCTGTTGCGGCGTGCTGCCCACGCCTGCCAGGACGACGGCCGGCGCCTGGTGCTTGTCGTCGACGGCCTCGACGAGGACCGCGGTGTGACCATCGATCCCGACGCCCACAGCATCGCCGCCCTGCTGCCGCACGAGCCCGAGGCCGGTATGCGTGTGGTGGTGGCGAGCCGGCCCAGGCCGCCGGTCCCGTCGGACGTGTGGGAAGGCCATCCGCTGTTCGACGACGGCATCGACCGGCTTCTCGAACCGTCCCCGCACGCTCAGGTGATCCGAGGTCAGGCCGAGCGTGAACTCAAACGGCTGCTGACCGACGGCGGGTTGAGCACGTCGATCCTCGCTCTGCTGACCGCCGCGGGTGGTGGACTGACCGCCCCGGACCTCGCCGCGCTCACCGGTGCCGCGCTCTACGCGGTGGAGGACACCCTCCGCTCGATGACCGGGCGCACCTTCTCGACGCGTCCTTCGGCCTACTCCTCCAAAGTCGCCCCGGACGTGTATCTCCTGGCGCACGAGGAACTGCAGGATCTGGCCACACGCCTGCTCGGCCCGGCCGAACTCGGCAGCAGACGAAAGGACCTGCATGACTGGGCCAACAGCCACAGGGCTGCCAACTGGCCCGGTGACACCCCCGAGTACCTCTTGCGTGGCTACTTCACGATGCTCGCCTCGACCGCCGACCTGCCCAGGATGACCCGCTACGCCACCGACGAAGCCCGTCAGGACCAGATGTTCGCCGCCTTCGGGAGCGACGGCGCCGCCCTCGCCGAGATCCAGCTGGCGCAGGACGTCATCGTCGCCCTGGGCGGCCACCCGCTGCCGGACATGCTCAGGCTGACCATGCACCGGGCCGCGGTGGAACAGCGCTTCTACGGTCTGCCCTTCGTCCTGCCTGCGACATGGGTCGCACTGGGACGCACGGCCCAGGGAGAGGCTCTCGCCCGGGACAGCGGCAGTGGGCGCGCACTGCTCGAAGTCGCCCGCGAGCATGTCGCACGTGGTGATCACGGGCGGGCCGTCGCCATCATGAACGAGATCGTCCCGTCCCTGATCGGCACGGCTCTGGTGGAGGACGTCGTCCGCATGTGGCTGGCACTCGACGACATCCCGCGCGCCGAAGCCGTGGCCCGTGCGGTCGAAGAACCCTACTTTGCGCAGCAGTCACTTCTCGCCGTGATCGAACACCTGGCGTCCCAGGGCCGACCCGGCCAGGCGCAAGCGCTGGTGGGTGACCTCGGCGACGACGACGCCGTGGCGAAGGGGAACTCGGTGCTGGTCGGCGCGCTGGCGCGTGCGGGACGGCACGAACAGGCAGAGCGATCGGCCCGCGCCGTGGCCGATCCCTACGGGCGGGCGCTGAGCCTGATCCGTGTCGCGGGTGCGGCCTCGGGCTCGACCTCGTCGGCACGGCGCGCCACAGCCCAAGCACTGTTCGCAGACGCGGAGTCCGCCCTGAGCGACGCATTCCTGGCGGCCGCCGGCGTCCCGCGCGCCACGGATGCGGATGACGGCGGACACGCGGGATCCACCCCACGTCACCACGTACGCGCCCGTGCTCGATCCCCCTTTCAGGACCAGACCCTGGGGCAGGAGTTCGCGCGAGCCCACGACTTCGACCGAGCCCTGCGGATCAGGGACGGCCTCAGTTGGCCGGGAGATCTCCTGGTGTCGTTCGCGGTCTGCGAAGGTCTCATCGCCACGGGCCAGTTCGACCGCGCCGAGTCGCTCACACGGTCCATGGACGTGCGGGCCGACGCGGGAGTACTGGCCGATATCGCCGGAGCTTTCGTCCGCGCCGGTCAGTCCCAGCGCGCGCATGCGATCGACGACCGGATGGACAGGGCCGCCACCCACGACGCGGTCCGGGGTGCGATCGCCCAGAACCTGCTCGACCGCGGGAAGCACGTGCAGGCCCTGGACGTCGCCCGGTCGGTCTCCGCCCCCTACTCACGCGAATCCTTGCTGGTGCAGGTGGCTCGTTCACTCGCTTCCGCGGGCGATCACTCACGCGCCGAAGCTCTCCTCGACCGGACCGCGTCGCTGTCCCGTACGCTTCCGCCCCTTGTCGAAAGCACCTTCCAACGCGCCGAGCTCGCCGAGGTGCTGGCACACTCCGATCATCACGACATGGCTCGGCATCTCCTGCGAGACGTCGAGGAGCACATCCCCTCCGCCGCCGCGACGAGCCCGCACGACATGGCGGTGACTTCGCTCGCTGTCGCCCGAGCCCTCGCTGCGAGCAGCCTCTTCGACCGGGGCGTGGCAGTCAGGGACGCCGTCGCCGAGGTGACGGCTCAGCTTGGCAGGACCCTGCTCGGCCGCGAACTCGGCGGCATCACCTTGTGCCTCGTGCGGTGCCTGGTGGACGCCGGCCAGTTCGAGCGTGCCAAGGAGATCGCCCGGTCCCTGCACCCCGACGAGTTCAGCGAGGTGACCGCCGCGGCGGTGGACATCCTGGCTCAGGCCCGTGAGTACCGGAGCGCAGTGGAGTTGGCCCTCACTCTGACCAGCGGCGAGGAACGGGACACAGCTCTGCTGCTCGTCGCCGAACGCCTTGCCCATGACGGCCTGCGCTTCGCCGCACTGGACGTACTGTGGATCACCGCTGAAGCACACCCTCCGGCCTGGGAGGGTTCCGTCCCCCGTCTCGCGGCCCACGCCCGTGCGCGATACGCGCTCGGGGAACTCGCGGAGGCGAAGCGTCTCCTCGACCGCGCGGAACACCTCATGAAGGATTACCACCTGGTCGATGTTCTCCCCGCCCTGGTCGCGCTCCGGCGCCACGAGCGCGCCGAGGACCTGGTCCGGAGCATCCCCTTGGACGCCTCACGGGACACCGCGGTGACCACTCTGGTCGACGCCCTGTGCCGGGCAGGCGAACACGACCGAGCGGAAGCTCTCGTCCGGAGCATCACCACACCGACGCACACGGCGTCCCGCCTCTTCGTGGGACTCGCCCTCACCAAGCCTGCGGACGAAGCGGTGAGACTCGCCGCCCTCGCCCTACGTGAAGGCACCTGGCTGCGTGCGCTGCCCGCCGTCCTTCATGCCGATCCCGCGGCTCTCGCCGTGGTCGGCGAACGAATACCGCTGGTCGCCGAAGCCGCCGCGGCGGAGGCCGGGGACGCCTGACCGGCGAACCCACCACTCTCCCGGCGCGCAGACTGCCCCGGCGACCATGCGCCATGGCCGCCGAACGCCGTTCGGCGGTTCCTGACGGGCCTACGGGAGATCATGGTCGCGGACCCATCGGGGAAGACACAGGGGGGCAGAGGAATCATGGTGGCTTTCCACTCGTCCGCGCTGGACGGAGTCGCCCGCAATCCGGCGCTGCCGACACCGCTGCTACTGCGCCTGCTCGCCATGGAGGTGGACGGTGACCGTCCGCCCCGCGAAGCCCTCCAGCGGGCCGGACTCCCCGAGTCGGCGTTCAGGGTGATCCTGGCCCACCCGGATCCGGGCGTCCGGATCGACTTCGCCATGAGTGCCAGAGCGGAGCCTGCGCTGCGAGCCCGGCTCGCGGGCGATCCCTCTTTCAGGGTGCGGGCAGCTCTTGCGTACGGACCCGAGGTCTACGCCCCCCGCACGAAGGTCGCACCGCTCCCGGACACCGTGTGCGTCCGCCTGCTCGACGACCCCGCCCCTTCTGTCCGGACGGCACTGCTGGATTCGCCCCATCTGGCGTCGTCGTTCGTGGCCTCAATGGCCACTCATCACAACTCGGCAGCGCGCCGGGAAGCGGTG
Organism: Streptomyces longispororuber; assembly: GCF_024448165.1. Lineage (GTDB taxonomy): Bacteria > Actinomycetota > Actinomycetes > Streptomycetales > Streptomycetaceae > Streptomyces > Streptomyces longispororuber_A. The sequence continues at coordinate 15,788 of NZ_JAMOLN010000132.1, read as the reverse complement.
CGCGAGTGGGAGAACCTGCCGCCGGGCGAGCGGTCGGCGCTGCTGGCGGACTCTGATCCTGGAGTGCGGCGGGCCGCCGCACTCCAGGAGTGCCGACGGGACGCCCACGTCACCGCCGAACTCCTCCGCGATTCCAAGTCCGCCGCCCAGGCACTGCGCCGAGGGCTCCTGGTCCGTGCCGACGCCGAGCGGTGCGTCGCCGAGCGGACGCACCTGGCGGCCCTCGCCGAGAACCCGTCGCTGGCCGCCGACCTCGTGGAGCGGCTCGCCGTCGACCCGGACGAGACCGTACGGCTCGCGGTCTCCCTCAGGCCCGAACTGGACGAGACCCGGCGCATGGCGATCGACTTCACGGCCGGTGAACTCGACAGGGGTGACGGCGTGCAGTGGGTACGAGACGGGCTGACCGACCCCGAGGTGCTGCGTCGGGCCGCGACCTCCGCCCATCCACTGCTTCAGCGCGCCGCCGCCCGGAGCCCCCATCTACCGCCCGACCTGCTGCACCTGCTCGCACGCGTCGAAGATCCGGTGGTGGAGAACCTCCTGGGCATTCACCACCCCGACACCCCGGAGGAGGTCCTGATGCGTGTGTTCGCGCGACTCGGCGGGACGTTCTCCGCCTGGATGGCGGAGTCACATCCCCGCTTCCCCCGCGAGGGCCTCGCCGCCCGCTACGCGGACCACCCGGACGGCAACTACCGTCGGCTGGCTGTCCGGGATCCGGCCGCCACACCCGCGCTGATCGAGCGGCTCAGCCATGACCCCGAGGTCTGGACGCGGCAGGCGGCGGCCGGCGACCCGCGCCTCCCGCTCCACCGGCTCCGCGAGGGGCTCCGTATACCCGAGCTGGCCTTCAGCTCGGGCGCCAACCCGGCGCTCCCTGAGGACAAGATGGCCTCCGTCCTGGACCGGGCCGGTGTTCCCGCCTGACCGCCGAGCAGTAACTGCTTCGCTCGCACCACATCGCGGTTCCGGTCGACCGGTGTGTCCGGGACCGCGGCCCGATGCCGGGCCCGGGCGTAGGAGCGGGGCCCACTTGCCTCACCTCGAACCTCGAACCTCGAACCTCGACGGGTGCAGGAGAACGTGGCTGCCTACTTGGCCTTGTCGACGAACTCGGTGGTGTAGGTCTTCGTCAGATCGATCGTGGCGTTCTTCAGGTTGGGGTTGAACGCCTTCAGGACCCGCTGCACGGTGGCCGGACCGTCGGACGGCATCTTCCCGTCCTTGGTGAACATGGGCATGGTGCTCTCGATGGCATTCGCGTAGAGCCCCTCGCCGCCCTGCGCGTAGTCGCTGGGCATCTTGGCGGCGATCTCCTTGGCGTTGTGCGTCGACATCCACTTCAGGGTGCGGACAAAGGCGTTGGTGAGCTTCTGGACGATGTCCTTGTGGGAGTTCACCCAGTCGGTGTTCATGTAGAGGCTCGACGAGGGGTAGAGGCCGCCGAGTGCCTGCTGAGATCCCTCCGGGGTGCGCATGTCGACGATGACCTTGCCGAGCTTCTTGTCGAGGATCTGGGCGACGGTCGGGTCGGTGGTCATGCCGCCGTCGATCGAGCCCTTCTGCAGGGCGGAGATGAAGGTCTGTCCGGCGCCGACGGCGACATTGGTGACCTTGTCGGTGGAAACGCCGTCGTGTACACCGAGGTACTTGGTGAGGAAGTCGGTGGACGAGCCGAGGCCGGTCACTCCCAGCTTCTTGCCTGAGAAGTTCTTGGGTGACTTCAGGCTGCCGGCCGCCTTGTTGGAGACGACCTCGACCTCGCCGGGGGTCTGGGCGAGTTGCACCACCGACTCGACCTGCTTGCCCTTGGTCTGCAGATCCAGGGTGTGGTCGTAGAAGCCGACGACGCCCTGGACGTTGCCCGCGACGAGAGAGGTGGTGGCGTCGATTCCGGCCGGCTCGCTGAGCAGTTCCACGTTGACGCCCTCGTCCTTGAAGTAGCCGAGGCGCTGGGACAGCATCGCGGGCAGGTAGATGACCTTGTCGATGCCTCCGACCATGATCTTCACCTTGGGGCCCTTTCCCCCGGAGTCGCCGCCGCTGGAGGTGTTGGACGACACCTGGTCCGCGCACCCGGCGAGGGCGGCGAGCGCGGTCAGTGCGGCGACGGCGGTGGTGAGCTTGGTGGTGCGGGTACGGCGGGACATGTGCGGCTCCTGAGAGGTGGTGCGGCGGGAGAGCGGTAGGGCGTGCGGCTGGTCAGCGGGCGTCGTGCGCGGTGGGCTTCCAGCGGAAGAGCTTGTTCTCGAGAAAGGTGAGCAGGCCCTCGGCGAGCAGGGCGACGACGGCGAGGATGACCATCGCCGCGTACACACCGGCGGAGTTGAAGGTGCCCTGGGAGGCGGAGACGAGCAGGCCGATGCCCTTGGTGGCGCCGATGTACTCGCCGACGATGGCGCCGATGAGCGCGAAGCCGAAGCTGACGTGGAGGCTGGTGAAGATCCACGAGGTCGCTGCGGGGATGACGACCTGAAGGGTGACCTGTCGGTCGCGGGCGCCGAGGATGCGGGCGTTGTCGATGAGGTGACGGTCGACCTCGCGGGCGCCCTGGAAGGCGTTGAAGAAGACGGGGAAGAAGACCAGGACGACGGCGGAGGCGACCTTGGAGGCGGGGCCGAGGCCGAACCAGATGAGGAAGATCGGGGCGAGGACGATCCGTGGCAGGGCGTTGAGGACCTTGATGTAGGGGCCCATGACATCGGCGAGGAAGCGGACTCTGCCGAGTGCGATACCGAGGACGACACCGGCGATGACGCCGACGACCCAGCCGAGCAGGGCCTCGTAGAGCGTGTACCAGATCTGTTCGAGCAGGGAACCCTGAGGGGTTCCGTGCAGCGCCCACTGCTGGATCTGGTCCCAGATCTTCGAGGGCATCGAGAAGTTGAAGGGGTCGATGATCCCGGCGCGGGCGAACCACTCCCAGACCCCGAGGACGAACACCAGCACGGCGGCACGGGCGAGGAGGACGATGCCGCGGCGACGGCGCGCGGCGCGGGCGCGTTCCTCGGTTCGGGCGGACCTGGTGGCGTCGGCCGAGGTGATGTCGGCCTTGGACAGGGCCGGCGGCGAGGTGTCAGGCGACATTCTGGGCGCCCCTTTCGCGGGTGATGCGGACTTCTTCGCCGAGGGAGGACCAGATCTCGCGGTAGATCTCGATGAAACGCGGGTCGAGGCGGATGGACTCGACGCGGCGCGGGCGCGGCAGGTCGACCGTGAAGACTTCCTTGACGGTGGCCGGGCCCGCGGTCATGACGACGACCTTGTCGGCCAGGGCGATGGACTCCTCCAGGTCGTGGGTGACGAACACGACGGAGGATCCGGTGCCGGCCCACAGGTCCATGAGCTCGTCGGACATCAGGGCCCTGGTCTGCACGTCGAGCGCGGAGAACGGCTCGTCCATGAGGAGGATCGACGGATCGTTGACGAACGTGGCCGCGAGAGCGACGCGCTTGCGTTGTCCGCCGGACAGTTGGTGCGGATAGCGGTCATCGAAGCTGCTCAGGCCGACACGGGCAAGCCAGTCACGGGCGCGCTCCTTGGCCTCCGCCTTGGGCACACCCCGGAACCGGGGTCCGGCCATCACGTTGGACAGCACGGTGCGCCAGGGAAAAGTGGCGTCCTGCTGGAAGACGAAGCCGATCTTGTCGTCGATGCCGCGCACGGGCTCGCCGGACAACAGCACTTCGCCTTCGGTGGGCTCTTCCAGGCCGCTGACCAGGGTGAGGGTGGTCGACTTGCCGCAGCCGGTGGGGCCGACGACGGCGACGAACTCGCCCTGCTGCACGGTGAGGTCGAGGTCGCGGACCGCGGTGTGCGAGGCCCCCGAGGGGGTGCGGAAGGCTTTGCGGACACCGCGGAGCTCGATGGCCGGACTGGAGTGGCTTGTCATGCCGCGGAACGTTAGGAACGCCATCGGTGGCTGGAAAGTATTCGCCCGCAACCACTGATTGTGCCTGTTGACCGCGATTTAGCTCATTGTGCCAACGGTCGACACGGCTGTAGTTGCTCAGGGCCTTCCCTGACCGGAACATCGCCGGTTACGGTGCGTTCACCCCGGCGAAACGTCTGCTCGCGCGGGAGAGTTCCCAAAGGCAGGTGTCGTCGTGGCCCGCTTGCGTCTCGGCTGGCCGAGGCAGGTGTTCGCCCAGGTTCTGATCGCGCAGTTGCTGATCACCCTGGGCGTGCTGTTGTTGCTGACCGGACTGTTCCTGCAGCCGCTGCGTACGCAGTTGGACGACCAGGCCGAACACGAGGCCCTGGCGATCGCGCAGACCACGGCTGCCGACCCCGACATCGCCGCAGGGCTGCTGTCGAGTCGCCCGACGCCGAAGGGGCCGGTACAGCGTCAGGCCGAGCGCACGCGCAAGGCGACCGGTGCGCTGTACGTCGTGGTCATGGACACCCACGGGATCCGCTGGTCGCACACCGACGAACGGCAGGTGGGGCACCACGTGTCGACGGATCCGTCCATTCCGTTGCACGGGGACGTCGTGCTGCAGGTGGACCGGGGCACGCTGGGCCGCTCCGCACGGGCGAAGGTGCCGCTGCGCAACGGCGCGGGTGACCTCATCGGAGCGGTGTCCGTGGGGATCGCCTACTCCGGCGTACAGGACCGGCTGGTGGCCGCACTGCCCGGACTGCTGCGCTACGCCGGAACGGCACTGGCCGTCGGGGCGTGTGCCGCGTCGCTGGTGGCGCGCAGGCTGCGCAGGCGCACGCACGGCGTCTCGGTCGGCGACATCTCCGCGCTGCTGTCCGAGCGGGAGGCCATGCTGCACGGCGTTCGGGAGGGCGTGATCGCCCTCGACGACCGGGAGCGGGTACGGCTGGTCAATGACGAAGCGGCCCGTCTGCTCGCGTTGGAGGACGGCGCGCAGGGCCGCACGCTGAAGGAGATCCTGCCGCCGGGACGCTCCCGCGACGTGCTGGGCGGGCAGGTCACCGGACGGGATCTGCTGACCGTGCGCGAGAACCGGGTGCTGATCGCCAACCACATGCCGACTCCCGACGGAGGCTCGGTCGTGACCTTGCGCGACCGCACCGAGGTCGAGCTCCTCGGCCGTGAACTCGACTCCACCAAGGGCCTGTTGGATGCCCTGCGAGCCCAGGACCACGAGCACGCCAACCGACTGCACACCGTCCTCGGCTACCTCGAACTCGACATGACCGAGCGCGCACGTGATTACGTCGCCGGCCTCACCCGTGCCCGGCGCGCCTCGGGCAGCCAGATCTCGGAGAGGGTCCGCATACCGACGGTCTCCGCGCTGCTGGTCGGCAAAGCGGCGATCGCCGCGGAGCGTGGTGTGCGGCTGCGGCTTTCGGACCGCACCCTGCTGCCCGCGGGTCTGGTCGACGGCCGCGACCTCGTCACGGTCCTCGGCAATCTGATCGACAACGCGTTGGACGTCGTCGGCGGGGGCCAGGTCTCCGCGCCGGAGGTCGAGGTCGAGGTGTTCGTCGAGCACGACACCGTGGTCCTCCGCGTGAGCGACAACGGGCCCGGGGTGCCCGTCGAGTTGCGCGAAGCGATCTTCCAGGAGGGGTGGACCACCAAGGAGGCCCCCGCGCACCGCGACCGCGGCCTGGGCCTGGCTCTCGTGCGCAGCCTGGCCGAACGCTACGGCGGTACGGCCCGCATCAGCCCGCGGGCCGGGGGCGGCGCCCTGTTCACCGTCACCCTGCCCGACATCGTCGCCAGGGGCGCCGCGTTGCCCGTGCACACCGTTCTGGCAGGAGAGCCGTCATGATTCACGTCCTCGTCGTCGACGACGACTTCCATGTGGCGGAGATCAACGCCGCCTACGTGGACAAGGCAGCGGGCTTCCATGTCGTCGGCCGGGCCCACACTGCTTTGCAGGCCATGGAGATGATGTCGGCCCAACAGGTGGACCTGGTGCTCCTGGACCACTACCTGCCCGACCGCACCGGTCTCGATCTGGTCCGCGCCATGCGCCAGCGCGGTCTGCGCAGCGACGTCATCATGGTCACCGCCGCCGAGAACGTCGAAGTAGTGGAAGCCGCGTTGCGTTTCGGCGTTCTGCACTACCTGGTCAAGCCCTTCACGTTCGAGGGCCTGCGCTCGCGTCTCGAGAGCTACGCGAAGCTTCGCCGCACCCTGCGCAGCGCCGACGGGCGCAGTGGCGCCGGACAGAAGCGCGTAGACGAGATCTTCGGTGCGGTGCGCGGCCCGGCCGGCTCTCCGGCGCCGACGGCCAAGGGCTGGTCAGGGCCGACCATCGAGCTGATCTGCCGGGTCCTGGAGCAGGCGGACACGGACCTGTCCGCGCAGGAAGTCGCGTCGAAGGCGGGCATCAGCCGCTCCACCGCGCAGCGCTATCTGCGCCACCTCCAGGACAACGGCACTCTGCGACTGTCGCTGCGTTACGGGGATGCGGGGCGCCCGGAGCACCGCTATTCGCGGCCTCGTTCCCGGAGCTGAGCAACTCGGTGTCTCCTGACAGGCGCTGGACCGGGACGAGTTCCGTGCGCTGGCGGTCGATGAGGTGACGAATCGTCAGCGGGCCGCGCCACCCTGCGTGTTGCCCGCTCCCGCCCCGATCCTGCTCAGCGTCCCCTGCTGAGAGCCTGTCGGGCGGCCTGGAGACAAGCAGTGACAGCCGGATCCTCCCGAGTGGTGGTCCGGGTGAGTGCCAGGATGGTGCGCTGCGGGCTGGCAGCCAGGGGCAGTCCGACGACGCCTGCTTGCTCCTGGGCGAGGCCGGCGGGCAGGAAGGCCACACCCGCGCCGGTGGCGACGAGTGCGGCCAGGATGTGGAGCCCCTCGAACTCCCAGCGCCGCGGGGGTGTCGCGTCGACGGCGGTCAGATACCGGTCGCCCGCGGCTCGGGACAGTTGCCCGACAGGGGCGCACAGCCAGGTCTCGTGGTGGACGATCTTCCGCAGCTGTGCGGCGGTGGCCGGTCCGGACTGCTCGGCGAGCGCGTGGTCCGTGGGCAGCGCCAGGACGATGTCCTCACGGCGTAGACGGTGAACGGACAGCCCGGTGCCCTCGGCCGGTGGGTGCTCGGACCAGTCGTCGATGACGGCGAGGTCGTAGCGGCGGTCCAGGACTGCCGCGGCGGCGGTCACCGAGCCGGTCTCGTGAGCGACGACGTTCAACTCGGGGTGCGCGCGCTGCAGCGCGGCCAGGTGGGGAGCGAGAGCGGGGGCCAAGGCGTGGATACAGCTGACGGTCACCCGGCCGCTGACGGTGCCGATGCGGGCGCGCATACGGCTGTGGGCGGCTTCCGCGGCGGCGAGGATGCGCGCGGCGTGCTCGGCCAGTTCGCGCCCCGCGTCGGTCAGACTCGCACGCTGGGCGGTGCGCTCCAGCAGTGCGACCCCGGCCTCCCTTTCCAGAGCGGCGAGTTGCTGAGAGATCGCGGACGGCGAGTACCCCAGGTCGGCCGCCGTGGCACTGATGGTGCCCCGGGCAGCGAAGCGGTGCAGGATCTCCAGCCGCCGCAGGTCCAGCATCAGTTCTCCTTAAAGCCGCCATCGGATTCTCGTGCTGTTGCTGATGCTATGCCGCGGACATGCTGGGCGTGTGCCCGGCAGAGCGCCGTGCCGGGACGACATCGGCGCTCGCAACCGAACAGGACGGTTTCCCATGACGACCCACTCCGCGACGCTCGCCATCGACGAGGCCGTTCATGCCCGCCGTGAGGCCGGCCAGGACGTCCTCCATCTCGGCTTCGGGGAGGCCGGGCTGCCGGTCGCCCCGGACCTGGCCGACGAGCTCTCCGACGCCCACCTGCTCAACGGGTACGGCCCGGTCGCCGGTACGCCGCAGGCTCGGGCCGCCGCCGCGGGCTGGTTCACCAGGCGCGGCGTGTCCACCGACCCGGGCCAGATCCTCTTCGCCCCCGGCAGCAAACCTCTGCTCTTCGCCCTACTGGCCGCGATCGACGGTGACGTGGTGCTGCCCCGCCCCTCATGGGTCTCCTACGCCGCCCAGGCCGGCCTGCTCGGCCGCCGCGTCATCTCCGTGCCCGTCCCCCCGGAAGCCGGCGGCATTCCCGACCCCGAACTGCTGGAACAGGCCCTGCGGCAGGCCCGGTCGAACGGAGCCCGGCCGGGCGCATTGGTCCTCACCGTCCCGGACAACCCGACCGGCACCGTCGCCCCCGCCGAACAGGTAGAGGCCGTCTGCGCGATCGCCGACCGCCACGGCCTCGCGGTCGTCAGCGACGAGATCTACGCCGAACTGACCCACGACCGGGGCAGCGTCCCCAGCCCGGTGCACCACCTGGCCGAACGCACCGTCGTCACCACCGGGCTGAGCAAGTCCCTGGCCCTGGGCGGCTGGCGGATCGGCTTCGCCCGCACCCCTGCGGGCCGCTGGGGACAACGCCTGCACCAGGAGCTGACCGGCATCGCCAGCGAAATCTGGTCCAGCCTGGCCGCACCCATGCAGGCCGTGGCCACCCGCGCCCTGAACGACCCGCCGGAGGTCACCGCGCACATCGCCGCCGCCCGCCGCCTGCACGCCTGTATCGCGACCGAGGTACACACCCGACTGCTCGCCTCAGGAGCACAGTGCCGCCCTCCCCAGGCCGGCTTCTACCTCTACCCCGACTTCGGCCCCGCCCGTGACGTCCTGTGCGCCCACGAGATCACCACCGGCGCCGACTTGGCCACCGCCCTGCTCGAACGGCACGGCATCGCCACGCTGCCCGGCAGCGCGTTCGGTGAACCCGACACCGCCCTCACCCTCCGGCTCGCCACCAGCCTCCTGTACGGCTCCACCCCACAGGAGCGCCAACGGGCGCTGACCGCGGAGCAACCACAGACCCTGCCCTGGATCGCGCCCGCCCTCACACGCATCGGCGACGCACTGGGCGAACTCACCGGCGGGATGCGCCAAGGGCCGTTCTCGCGTCGGTAGGCGCGACGGCGGCCGCGGCTCGTCGAAGCCGGCCGGCACCGACCAGGGTGTGTCCTGTCGATCCGGTCGGCCGGGCAAAAACAGGGTGCGGCCGGTCGTCGCGATGGTGTGAGATGCGAGCCATGACGATCGTTCTGAGCGTGCCCGGTGTCGACGAGCTGACTGGGGCCGTGGAGGCCCTCCGCGGATGGCAGGACGACCGCACGCCGCTGCAGCTCCATCCGGGAGACCTCGGCTGGGCCTGGGCGTTGGGCGCGGAGAGGCTCGCTGCGGCCGTCCGTACCTGGAGCGTGGACGGACGGATCGTTGCCGTCGGATACCTGGACGACCCTGATGTGCTGCGCCTGACGACCGCGCCTGACCTGCGACAGGACGGTGACCTGGCGCGCCGGTTGCTGGCGGACCTCAATGATCCCGAGCGCGGGGTCCTGCCGGCCGGGAAGGCCGGCCTGGAGATCCCCGACGGCGCCCTGCTCCGCGAGGTCCTCCTGGAGGCGGGCTGGAGTCTGGACGAGCCGTGGACGCCGCTGCGCCGCGACCTCTCCGAGCCGGTGAAGGACTCCGGCCTGCGGATCGAGGTGGCCGGTCCGCAGACGGCGGGCGTGCGGACCGCGGTGCACCGCTCGGCGTTCGGCAGCCAGAAGTTCACCGAGGAGATCTGGCATGTCCTCGCGGCCGGGCCGGTCTATGCCGACGCTCGCTGTCTGATCGGTTACGACGACCAGGACGACGCGGTGGCCGCGGCGACGGTCTGGTCGGCCGGGCCCGGCAGGCCCGGCCTGCTGGAGCCGGTGGGCGTGCACGCCGACCATCGCGGTCGCGGCTACGGGACGGCGATCAGTGTCGCCGCCGCGGCGATGCTGCGTGAACTGGGTGCGTCCAGCGCACTCGTCTGCACCCCGAGCTCGAACGCTGCCGCCGTCGCCGCCTACACGGCGGCGGGATTCGAGCCGTCGTCCGAACGGCTGGACGTCAGCCGAGCCGCCTGAGAGTGATCAGGCGGCGGTGTCGGCCGGGTCGCGCCTCCGCCTCGATCGCGCCCCCTCCCGCGCCGGACCGACCTCCGGCATGGCACCGTCGCGTCCACCGCCCAGCCCACCTCACTCCACATGCACCCCCTTGCCGAGCTGACGAGGGCCGACAGCTCTCGTACGATTCCGCTGCAGGTGGGGCGGAGAAGGGGGTGCGGCCGGTACGCCGCTTTGTGATCACTGTGCTCAGCTCGGTCCTGACGATGACGGTCGGTGCTTGCGCACCGGACAGGGACACACGCGACACACGCGACACACGTCCGACGGCCCGTCAGAGCAGGGTGCCCCAGGGCGGACCGTGGCAACCCGCCGCCCGCACCGACATGCCCGGAAACCTGTACGACGTGGTGGCCACCGGCGCGGGTGACGCCTGGGCGGTGGGGGACGAGGACGACGGGGCGGTCGTCATGCGGTGGCGCGGCGAGGCATGGACGAAGGTCGAGGTACCCCGGCGGCTCGGCCTGCACGGTCTGCGGGTCGTCGCCGCCTCGGGGCCGAGTGACGTGTGGGTCTTCGGCGCCGGCGGGCCGAGCAGTGGCCAGGAGGCCCGAGCGGCGCGGTGGCACGGCACACAGTGGACATCAACCTGGCGTGAGCCCAACTCCTTCGTGGACGCGGCAACCATCGCAGGGCCCGACCACGTGTGGGTGGCGGCCCGGCGAACGGGCGGGGACGGCACCTGTCGTTCCGTCCTCCGCCACCACACGTCTGCGGGCTGGCCGGCCGTCGCCCTGCCGTCGGTCGTGTGCGTGCAGGCCATGCACGCCCTGGCGTCTCAGGACGTCTGGGCCGTGGGCGAAGCCCGGGGCCGACCGGCGACTCTGCACTGGGACGGACAGAAGTGGCGCACGGTGTCACTACCGCCTGCGGTCGCGGGGCCCAACGGGGAACTTCGCGGACTCGCCGCCCAGTCACCGACGCAGGTCTGGGCCGTCGGCCGCACCGGGCGAATGGGAGGCGCCGTCGGCCCCGTCGCGGTGCGCTGGGACGGCCGCAAGTGGGAGAGCGTGGTCGACCCGACCGTTCCCGGCAAGTTCGTCGATGCCGCCGCCGACGGACACGACGGAGTCCTTGTGTCGGCATCCTCCGCGAGCGGAGACGATCTGGTCTTCCACTACGACGGCCGGCAGTGGTCATGGGAACACGTCGCCTCCGACCACTCCGTCACCGGCCTGACCGTCATCCCCGACACGTCCCGCATCGTTGCCGTGGGGATCTGCTGCGAGGGCTACGACGAGGACACGACAGGCAAGATCTGGATGCGCCACTGAGCACCTGTACGGGGCCTCGCCCAGCTGCACGCCGGGGACGCCCAGGGCATGCGCCAGATCTGTCTCGGCTCACCGATCCCGAGAAGCCGCTGGGGACTTGTGAACTGGTGGACCAGCCTGCGTACCCTGAGCTCCATGCCCCGTGATCCGAAGAAGCCCCGCCGGCTGATCGCCGCGGGGCGCGCGTATCTGTGGACGCTGCGTCACAGCCACGGCGTTGTGGACGGCGTCCGGTCCTGCTGCGAGACCCTCACGCTGTATCCGCAGCCGACCGGCACTGGCCGCCCTCTGCGCATCGTCTTCGCCGAGGGCCCGAGCCGGTACGTTCCCGGCGGGGCTCCCCTCGGCTCCGGTGACGTGGGGTTTGCTCGGGGTCCCGATCTGAACCTGCACGAGCCCGGCGCGGTCCGAGCTCTGCTCGACGTGGCATCGGCCCAAGGGTGGCAGCCGGACGGGCAGCAGGTGGTGGAGATCGACGGCTGGTCCCTGCTGGAGGCGGCAGCCGCCATGCGGGCCGAGGCCGCCGCCCCAGCGAGCCCGACAGAGTGACGGAGCCGACTCCAGCGCTCCTCTGGCCGGCACCGGCACCGTCCGGGCGGCCACGTGGCCCTTCGGCGGCCTCTACAGTGTCCCGAGGCCAAGAGGGCGGGCGGGGACGGTACATGAGAAGGACTGACTCGACAACGTGGTGCGGATCCAGCGATTGACCGACCTGAAGCCCGCCCGCCGGCGTCAGGTTGCCGTCCTGGCACTGTGGCGGTGGCGCACGCCTGTACTCGGATGCAGGTTGACTGCGGAGTGGGGCCTCGACCAGTCCGTGCTGGAGTCGCTGTTCCGACTGGCGGCATCACCCGCTGGTGACGAGTCGGATCGCGCATACCTGCGAGCAATCGCCGAGCTGCGCACGGCCCCGCTCTTCACGTCTGAAGTCGACCCAGACACGGTCCAGCTCTTCCAGTTGGAGACCATCAACAACTTGCTGGCCTTCGGTGAACTGCTGGAAAGGCCTGGCGTGGGCGAGGTCGAGCGAGTGGCCGAAGCCTCGGCCGGCCTTGCGCACTACCTCGACGAGCTCATCGAGGGCTCCCTCTACTCTCACCCCTCGGAGGAAGCCCACCGCCAGTACCTCGCTGGCCTGGTGGGACGGACGAGCGAGGGCTATTTCGCGTCGCGCCACTTCGCTGTCGAGACCCGCTGCCGTGCGGCTCTCGACGTTCTCCCCGACTCATCAGGGCTGCTCGACTCGTCGACGGGGCGCGAACTGCTCGCGCTCTGCGAGGACTTCGGCGAAGAGCTCGCCACAACCTTGCGGTGGCTCCGGACGACGGGCCATTAGCGATCTCATGGGCGTCAACTTCCGATCCCTCCAGAGATCTTGGGGGCGGTCCGGAGGGTGACCGGCCTCACCAAGAGCACCTGGAGCGACGAAGATCTCGAAACGATGGGGTGGCATGACGTCACCATCCGCCACCTCGCGTGGCAACGGCCCTGGTCCAGTTGACCGGCTCTCCGCAAAGCGGGGCCAAGCGGTCACCGCGGCCGGCCGAAGTGTTCTGCGTCGCCTCGCCTGCCTGCTTGCGTGCCGTACGCCACTGGACAACCAGAGCGTCGTAGATGGAGGTCTCGGACTGGTCGGCGTTCCGCGAGTCCGCTGCCGGTTAGCCACCGAACCTGGAGCCCAAATGGTGGGGCAGGTCAGGGTGTCCACCGAACCGGCGCCGATTCACAGGAACCCAGGGACGCACAGTCGTACGCGGACGGTCTTCGCCCCGGCCTCCGCGTCCACGACGGCCCGTAGATCACCCGAGTGGGCACGCGCCACGGCACTCATCCGTCCCAGGCCGTGCCAGGCCGGGACATCGTCCGTGCACAACGGCCGCGGGTCACCGTCTTCCGCCTCGATGGTCAGGACGTATCCCTCGATGGTGAGGGAGATGAGGACGTCGCGGGAGCACTGCGCGTGGCAGACGGAGTTGGTCATCAGTTCCACGCCCACCTTCACCACGTCGTCGAACAGATCGCTTCCGGGCGGGACACCCACGTACCGCAGCCAACGGCGCACGGCATTGCGCGTCCGGGGAACCGATGCAGGAAGCAGCGGCAGGCACTGCTGGAACTGCACCCGGGGTACGGGTACTTCAAGCGTCAAGTGAGGTCAACTCCCGGGGCATGCGCTTCGGCTGATTCATGCTCCGGACAACGACCGATCCCGCGGAAGGGGTGCGCTCGCAAAGAGTTCGCAGGAACGACCGCTACGGGTGACGCCACGGGGCTACCAGGGCGCTCTTGCTCTGCCCGCGCCCACTGGATGTCACCACGCCTGGGCGATGAGCAGGGCGATGTCGTCGACGCTGTCGCCATCGTGCAGAGCGTCGAGCAAGTACGTGAAGGTGGTCTCGGTGGGCCGGCTGTGCCGGGCAAGGAGTTGGAGGAGCAGGTCCAGACGCTCGTCGATGCCCTCGTGACGGGTCTCGATCAGGCCGTCGGTGTAGAGGACGATCCGGTCCCCGCTGTGCAGATCGATCTCGGTGGTGCGGTACGAGGCGCCTCCGATTCCGAGTGGAGTGCCTGCGGGCAGTGCCAGGAGTCGCGGGGCGTCGGCCTTCGGGACAAGGACCGCGGGCATGTGCCCGGCGTTGGCGAACTGACACGTGCGGCGATGGGGATCGTAGACGGCGTAGACACACGTGGCGATCTGCGACTCAAGTCTGACGGCTGCGGCGTCGAGGTGGCTCAGCACCTCGTCCGGAGGCATTCCCAGGTCCGCGTAGGCCTGGGTGGCGGTGCGCAGGCGTCCCATGGCGGCGGCCGCATCGATGCCGTGGCCCATGACGTCACCGACCACGAGCGCGGTTCTGTCCCCCTCCAGCGCGATGATGTCGAACCAGTCTCCGCCGACCGCGGACGAGGCCTGAGCAGGCTGGTAGTGGGAAGCGACGTCCAGCCCTCGCACGAGCGGAGGCGGCCCGGGCAGGAGGCTGCGCTGCAGCGTCTCGGCAGTGTTGCGGATGCCCTGATGCCAGCGGGCGTTGTCGATGGCGATGGCAGCCCGGCTGGCCAGCTCTGCGGCCAGTACCACGTCGGCGTCGTCGAACGGCTCCGGTGTACGGGCCCGCATCATGTCGACAGCGCCCAGCACCTCGTTGCGAACGATGAGCGGCACCGCCAGATAGGAGTGCAGCCCCGTGCGGGCCAGTTGTCGTGCTGCGTCCGCGTCACGGGCGATGTGCTGGAGGTCCGCGTCGGTGACCTCCGGAACCAGAACGGGCCGGCCGGTACGGACGCAGCGGGTGATCAGTCGGTCCACCCGGTAGGAGGCGATGTCGCCGACTCGGTCCGCGGCGGAGACCGCTTCGTTGGGGTAGGCCGTCGCCAGCCCCATGGCTCTGAACGGACCGCTACGTTCACCTTCGGTGCCGCGGCGCAGCGCCAGCGCCGAGTCGAGGATGTCCACCGCGGCGAGATCTGCCAGGTCCGGCACGACGGCGTTCGCCAACTCCTGCGCCGTCGTCTCCACTTCCAAGGTGGTGCCCACCGCGGCAGCCTTGGCGAGCAGGTTCAGCCGTCGGCGTCCTCGCTCGGCCTCCGCCGTGGCACGATGACGTTCCGTGACGTCCACGACGGAGATGGCTACTCCCAGGCACTGTCCGCCGGCGCCGTCCAGCCGGTAGTAGGACACCGACCACGCATGGTCGTCGTCGGGGGCTGCGGGCGTGCGGCCCACGACGTAACGGTCGACGACCGGGATCCCTACGGCGAGAACGTCCTGCAGGTCGGACTCGATGGCTCTGGTGTCGAGGAAGGTGAGGACGTCACGGGGACGTCGGCCGATGTGGTCCGCCGCCGGCAGACCGTTGATCCGTTCCAGTGCGGGGTTGACCAGCAGGTATCGCAGGTCCGGATCGAGGAGGGCCAGGCCGATGGGTGACTGGGACACCAGCTGGCCGGACAGCGCTAGGCCCGTCTCCAACTGGTGGAGAACGTCCTGCCCGGCCGCGATCCCGAGCGCGTAGGCATCGCCCTGGTCGTCCACCAGCCGCGTGTTCCGAAACTCCACGAGCTTGCCCACGCCGTCCTTGCGGCGAACGGGAAACGCCCCGGCCCAACTCGCCCCCGTCGCCATCACCTGCGCGAACAGTCCGACAGCCATGTCATGGTGGTGTTCGTCGACCAGCAGGTGCGCGGCGTAGTGCCCCAGAGCCTCCTCGGCGGTGTAGCCGAAGACCTCCTCGGCCTGCGGGCTCCAGAGCACGATGCGTCCCGCCTGATCGAGGACGACAGCGCACACGCCCAGCAGGTCGAGGAGCCCTCCGGCTGCCGCTGCCTCTCCACCTGCGCTGTTCTCGGTCATCGGTCGGTCGTCCATGACGCATCCCGCCTCCCGCACCCCAGCTTCGTCGGAACACGGCCCTTCCATGCTCGCCCCTGACCGTCGGCTCCACGACCCGGAGCGGCCGTGCACGCGGTTGACCTGCGCGAACCATGCCTGGCCGCACGTCCGCCGCGGCGACATGCTGGACCTGGCCGCACTCCGGACGGGCAGGCGACTTAAGACAGAGCGCGGGTCACCCGGACCCGCTTTGCACCCAACGG
>NZ_JAMOLN010000131.1 GCF_024448165.1 Streptomyces longispororuber | reverse complement strand
GCCGAGCCGAGGGAGGCGGTCCCGGTCGTCGTGCCCTACGTGGGCGACGGGCCCCCCACCTACGACGCCGAGCCGACCGCGCTGCCGGCCGCCGATCCGGACGAGCTGGAGGACCTCGTCGCCGACACCGTGCTCGACGGGGCGCGCTACGGGTCCAGCACCCTGCGGGCCGCGTCCGTGCGGGGCGACTCCGCGCGGTTCCGGGGCGAGCCGCGCCGCGACAGCCTGCTGACCGCCCGGTTCGGCAGCGGACCCGGAGCGCTGATCCTGGTGGCCATGGCGACCGGCGCCCGCGCCACTCCCGGCGCCCACCGCGCCGCCGCCGAGGCCTGCGACTGGATCGGCCGGGCCGTGGGGCTCAGCCACGCACGGCTCGCCGAGGACATCAGGGGCGGCCGCCGCGGCGACCTCAAGTCGGGGCTGCACCGGCTCACCGACCGCAGCCTCGGCAAGCTCAGGGCCGGCGCCGCCGAGCAGGGCCTCGACCCGGACGAGTACAGCGCCACGCTGCGGTGCCTGCTGGTCCCGGCCGACCCCGAGTGCCGCACGCGGGTCTTCTTCGGCGTCGGCGGCGGCGGCCTCTTCCGGCTGCGCGACGGCGCCTGGCAGGACATCGAGCCGAGCGTCGTCGAGCAGAGCGGCGCCCCCGTGATGGGGTACGGATCGCTGCCCGCCGCCGAGACCCCGGAGGGTGACCGGCTGACCATGGACCTCGGGATCACCACTCCGCCCAGCCCCTACGAGCCGGCCCCCGAGCCGCCCCGCGACCCGTTCCGGTTCCGGGCCTCGGTCGCCCGACCGGGCGACGCCCTGCTGCTGTGCACGGCGGGCCTCGCCGAGCCGCTGCGCGGCGAGCCGCAGCTCGCCCGGCACCTCGCGGCCAGGTGGGCGAAGGCCGAACCGCCGGGGCTCGCCGCGTTCCTCGCGGACACCCAGGTCAGGGTGAAGGGCTATGCCGACGACCGGACCGCCGCGGCCGTTTGGGAGGCGTAACCGCGCCCCGTGTGAATTCATGGAACCCAGAAGCACCGTACGCATCGGGAAAACCGGGTTCCGAAGGGGCGCGTGAGTCATGGCCAAGCAGAACGTCGCCGAGCAGTTCGTCGCCATCCTCGTCCGCGCGGGCGTCAAGCGCATGTACGGGGTCGTCGGCGACAGTCTGAACCCGGTCGTCGACGCGATCCGCCGCAACAGCGCCATCGACTGGATCCACGTCCGGCACGAGGAGACCGCCGCCTTCGCCGCGGGCGCGGAGGCCCAGATCACCGGGAAGATGACCGCGTGCGCCGGGTCCTGCGGGCCCGGCAACCTGCACCTCATCAACGGCCTCTACGACGCCCACCGCTCCATGGCCCCGGTCCTCGCCCTGGCCTCCCACATCCCCTCCAGCGAGATCGGCCTCGGCTACTTCCAGGAGACCCACCCCGACCGGCTCTTCCAGGAGTGCTCGCACTACAGCGAGATGATCTCCAGCCCGAAGCAGATGCCCCGGGTGCTGCAGACCGCCATCCAGCACGCGGTCGGACAGTCCGGCGTGAGCGTGGTGACCCTGCCGGGCGACGTCGCCGACGAGCCCGCCCCGGAGAAGTCCGTCGAGACCGCCATCGTCACGTCCCGGCCCACCATCCGGCCCGGCGACGCCGAGATCGAGAAGCTCGTCGAGATGATCGACGAGGCGCAGAAGGTGACCCTCTTCTGCGGCAGCGGCACCGCGGGCGCCCACGCGGAGGTCATGGAGTTCGCCGAGAAGATCAAGTCGCCGGTCGGGCACGCGCTCCGCGGCAAGGAATGGATCCAGTACGACAACCCCTTCGACGTCGGTATGAGCGGACTGCTCGGCTACGGGGCCGCCTACGAGGCCACCCACGAGTGCGATCTGCTGATCCTGCTCGGCACCGACTTCCCCTACAACGCGTTCCTGCCGCAGAAGGACGTCAAGATCGTCCAGGTCGACGTGCGGCCCGAGCACCTCGGCCGCCGCTCCAAGCTGGACCTCGCCGTCTGGGGCGACGTGCGCGAGACGCTGCGCTGCCTCACCCCGCGCGTCAAGCCGAAGTCGAACCGCCGCTTCCTCGACAAGATGCTCAAGAAGCACGCCGACACCCTGGAAGGGGTCATCAAGGCGTACACCCGCAAGGTCGAGAAGCACACCCCCGTCCACCCCGAGTACGTCGCCTCCGTCCTCGACGAACTCGCCGCCGAGGACGCCGTGTTCACGGTCGACACCGGCATGTGCAACGTGTGGGCCGCGCGCTACATCTCACCCAACGGACGGCGCCGCGTCATCGGCTCGTTCTCGCACGGCTCGATGGCGAACGCGCTGCCGATGGCGATCGGCGCCCAGTTCGTCGACCGCGACCGGCAGGTGATCTCCATGTCGGGCGACGGCGGCTTCTCGATGCTGATGGGCGACTTTCTGACCCTCGTCCAGTACGACCTGCCCGTGAAGGTCGTCCTCTTCAACAACTCCTCGCTGGGCATGGTGGAGCTGGAGATGCTGGTGGCCGGACTCCCGTCGTACGGGACCACCAACAAGAACCCCGACTTCGCCGCCGTCGCCCGGGCCGCCGGCGCCTACGGCGTCCGCGTCGAGAAGCCCAAGCAGCTCGCGGGCGCCCTCAAGGACGCCTTCAAGCACAAGGGC
Source organism: Streptomyces longispororuber (assembly GCF_024448165.1). Lineage (GTDB taxonomy): Bacteria > Actinomycetota > Actinomycetes > Streptomycetales > Streptomycetaceae > Streptomyces > Streptomyces longispororuber_A. Next base: position 27,341 of record NZ_JAMOLN010000131.1, on the reverse strand, counting down.
CCGGCCCTCGTCGACATCGTGACCGATCCGAACGCCCTGTCCATCCCGCCGAAGATCAGCGCCGAGATGGTGACCGGCTTCGCGCTCTCCGCGTCGAAGATCGTGCTCGACGGCGGAGTGGGCCGCATGGTGCAGATGGCCCGCTCGAACCTGCGCAACGTGCCGCGCCCCTGACGCACCGGTGCCCGGCCTCCCGCGCGGGGGGCCGGGCACCGTCCTGTCCGGATCACACCGGGCGCAGCCGCAGCGTCAGGATCTGGAACGGGCGCAGCGAGAGCGCGAGCCCGCTGTCGGACGTCGACGCGGGCCGCAGCGGACGCTCCAGCAGATCCGTCTCGTCCGCGCCCGCCACCGGGAACCCCGCCGTCAGCGTCGCCTCCGCGCGCCCGCCCCGCGACTCGTAGAGCCGCACCACCACGTCGCCGCTGCGGTCCTCGGCGAGCTTCACCGACTCCACCGTCACCGCCGGGTCGTCGACGGTGACCAGCGGGGTGACGGCGGGCGCCTCGGCGACCCGCAGCGGCAGGTTGAGCGCGAGCCCCTCCGCGACCGCGTCGCCCGTCGTCGCACCGGGACGCAGCGCGTACGTGAAGCGGTGCGTGCCGAGGTCCGTCTCCGGGTCGGGACTGTGCGGGGCCCGGAGCAGCGTCAGCCGGACGGTGGTGCCGAGCACGTCGCCGTGCTCGGTGCGGGTCACGTCGTGGCCGTACGTCGAGTCGTTGAGCAGCGCGATCCCGTACGCCTCCTCCGCCACGCGCAGCCAGCGGTGCGCGCAGATCTCGTAACGGGCCGCGTCCCAGCCGGTGTTGGCGTGCGTGGGCCGCTGGACGTGGCCGAACTGGATCTCGGCGGCCGACCGCTCGGCGTGCACGTCGAGCGGGAACGCGGCCTTGAGCACCTTCTCCGACTCCTGCCAGTCCACGTCCGTGACGACGTCCAGGCGCCGGCTGCCCGCCGCGAGCCGGTACTCCTGCGTGATCCGGGACCTGCCGAAGGAGCGGGTGACCCGCACCGCGACCCGCAGCGGACCGTCCTCCACCAGCTCGACCGACTCGGCGTCCGTGAGGTCGGTGCGGGTGTGCCGGTAGTGCGCGTCCAGGTCCCAGGCGTCGTACTGGGTGGGGTGGTCGGGGTGCAGCTGGAGCAGATTGCCGCGGCTGCCGGGGGCCAGCGCCTCCCGGCCGCCGTGGTCCAGGTCCCGTACGGAGGTGAGGAGGCCGTCGCTGTCGACGGTGACGGTCAGGTGCTCGTTCGCCAGGACGATCTGCTCGTCGGCTCCGCGGGTCGCCGCCGCGTGCGCGCCGGGCCCCCGGGTGTGCGCCGCCGCCTCGGCCAGCGAGCGGGCGCCGAGCCCCTCGACGTTCACGTGCACGAGCCGGCCGTCGTGCGCGACGACCTCGCTGCGCGGATACGGCGAGGCGTTCAGCGCCGACACCTCACCGTCCCCGAGGTGCCGCACGGCGTCGGCCGTGATCCCGTCCAGCTCGGCCAGGACGCGGGCGTACGTCTCCCGGGCCTCCCGGTGCACCCAGGCGATGGACGAACCGGGCAGGATGTCGTGGAACTGGTGCAGCAGCACCGTCTTCCAGATCCGGTCGAGCGCGTCGTACGGATACGCGTACGACGGATCGCGCAGCGCCGCCGCCGCACACCACAACTCGGCCTCGCGCAGGGCGTGTTCCGAGCGGCGGTTGCCCTGCTTGGTCTTCGCCTGCGTGGTGTACGTGGCCCGGTGCATCTCCAGGTACAGCTCGCCGGACCAGACCGGGGCGCGGCCCGCGTACTCCTCGTACGCCGCTTCGAAGAACGCCGACGGCTTCTCGATCTCGACCCGCGGAGACCCCTCCAGGGACCGCAGACGGCGCGCCTTCTCCAGCATCTCGCGGGTCGGACCACCGCCCCCGTCGCCCCAGCCGAACGGCACGAGCGACCTGGACGCGCCGCCCTTCTCCGCGAAGTTCCGCTCCGCGTGGGCGAGTTCACGGGCGTGGAACTGGGCGTTGTACGTGTCCACCGGCGGGAAGTGGGTGAAGACCCGGGTGCCGTCGATGCCCTCCCACCAGAACGTGTGGTGCGGCATCTTGTTCGTCTGGTTCCAGCTCAGCTTCTGCGTCAGGAACCACTTCGCCCCGGCCAGCTTCGCCAGCTGCGGGAACGCGGCGGTGTACCCGAAGGAGTCCGGCAGCCAGATCTCCTCGGTCTCCACGCCCAGTTCGTCGAGGAAGAACCGCTTGCCGTGCACCAGTTGGCGGGCGAGGGCCTCACCGCCGGGCATGTTCGCGTCCGACTCCACCCACATCGAGCCGACCGGCGACCAGTTGCCGTCCGCCACGGCCTTCTTGATGCGCTCCCAGATGTGCGGCTGGTGCTCCTTCACCCACGCGTACTGCTGGGCCTGCGAACAGGCGAAGACCAGCTCCGGGTAGTCCTGGGCGAGCGCCGTGACGTTCGCGAACGTGCGGGACGCCTTGCGGACCGTCTCCCGCAGCGGCCACAGCCAGGCCGAGTCGATGTGTGCGTGCCCCGTCGCCGACACCCGGTGGGCACTGGCGTGCGCGGGCCGTGCGAGGACCTCGGCGAGCTCGGCGCGGGCGGCGGCCGCCGTGCCGGACACGTCGTGCAGATCGAGCGCGTCCAGCATCCGCTCCAGGGCCCGCAGGACGTCGTGGCGCCTGGCCCGGTCCGGGTCCAGCTCGTGCATCAGCTCCGACAGCACCTCCACATCCAGCACCAGGTGCCAGACGTCCTCGTCCAGTACGGCCAGGTCGGCAGAGCGGAATCGGTAGATGGGGCGATCCCCTGCGGTCAGCACGTCACCGAGGGGGGTGGGCTCGAAGTCCCGCAGCACCGTCGGATTGGCCGCCGCCTCCAGCAGCAGATGCACGGGTTCGTCTCCGGTGGCGCGCGCCGCGACGGTGAGGTGCCGGTTGCGCGGATGGATGCCCTTGAGGGGCACGCCCGACGCGTCGTACAGCAGCCCCTCCGCCTGGAAGCCGGGCCCCTGTCCGGAGAACCCGGGATCCACGACCACCTCGACGTGCCTCCCCGCCCACTCCCGGGGCACCTGTCCCTGGAGCCGGAACCAACTGGTCGACCAGGGTGTGCCCCACGCCGTGCCGGTCCCGAACGGCTCGTACGTGCCTCGCAGCGCATCGGCCACGGGCACCGGTTCGCCCGGCGCGTGCCAGACGCTCAGGGTGAGGGGCGTCCTCGCCGCGTACTGCGCGGGCCGGACGAACTGGCGCATGGCCCGCTCCAGTCGGCCCTCCACGAGGTGTCGGTCGTCGTGCACGGCGGCTCCTTGAGGTGCTCGTCCGGTCGGGGTCCCCACGCTTCCTTCCCCGGAGGGCCGGTGGACACCCGCGACTGATGGACGAATCAACAAGAGTGCCGACAGGGCAGCGGGGCATGCATTCCCGTGTACGCGTTCGACAGGCAGGCCGAGCAGCACGAGTCCAGAGCGAGGAAGGCATCGGGATCGGCGTGTGGGCGGGGGTCATGAAACGGCAGGTGCAGGACACGGAGGAAAAACCGGCTCAAAGGGGGGATGGTCCGCCCAAACAGCTCACGCGCAAACTGGGCAGGGCGGATCTGAGGGCCGTACCGGAGACCAGGCGCGCAGTGCGCGAGCTGCTCCATCACTGGGGCAGGCCAGGAAGATCGGAGATAGCCGAGCTGCTCACCAGCGAACTCGTCACGAACGCGCTGGTGCACACGGACCGCGAAGCGGAACTCACGGCGACCGTGGGGCCGCGCGGACTCAGGGTCGAGGTGCGCGACTTCGTCACGCGCCGCCCGAAGCTGCGGGTACCGAACGCCGACGACGGTACACACGGCAGGGGCCTGTTCCTGGTGCAGTCCCTCGCGGACGCCTGGGGCGTGATGGCGCTCGGCGGATCCGGCTCGGGAAAGGTGGTGTGGTTCGAACTGGACGGCGGCGCCGTGTGACACGACGCCGCCGCAGCTGAGGAACGGTCAACCGAACTGCTGCTCCAGATCCTTGAGCTTCTGCTCGAGCGTGTCGAGCCGGGGCAGCGTCTGGGTGTCGTCCTCCGCCGTCAGATCGACGGTGAGGGGCGCGATCTGCTCAGGTCCTCCTTTGACGGCCTGGAGCGAGGGCCGGGCGCGCAACGGCAACTGGTCCTGCGAGGGCTGGTTCCCCGGCGATATGGCAGGCTCCGCACCGGCCTGCGCGGAGCCTGTCCCGGCGGTCACGGCGGGCACCTCCACCTGGCGCCCGCCGCCCCGGCCGGTCAGACCGCGGTGGCCCCGGCTGAGCGCGCGCAGCTGCGCCCGCTCCAGCTTCTCGTGCTCGCGCCGCCGCATCCGGTCCTGGGTCTTCTGCCGCTTGTCCTCGCGCACCTCGTCGACGGCCTCGTCCAGCGTCCGTACGCCCTCCAGGAGCATCAGCGACCAGGCGCTGTACGTCTCCCGGGGCGCGCGCAGCCACCGCACGATCCGGATCTGCGGCAACGGCCGCGGCACCAGGCCCTGTTCGCGCAGCGCCGCACGGCGGGTCTGCTTGAGGGCGCGGTCGAAGAGGACGGCCGCCGAGAGGGACATCCCCGCGAAGAAGTGCGGGGCGCCCGCGTGGTCGAGCCCCCGGGGCGCGTGCACCCAGTTGAACCAGGCGGCGGCGCCCGCGAACGTCCACACGAGTATGCGCGAGCCGAGCGCGGCGTCTCCGTGGCTGGCCTCGCGCACCGCGAGCACCGAGCAGAACATGGCCGCACCGTCGAGCCCGAACGGGACGAGGTACTCCCAGCCCCCGGACAGGCTCAGGTTCTGCCGGCCGAAGCCGACCAGGCCGTGGAAGGAGAGTGCGGCGGCGACGGCGGCACAGCAGAACAGCAACACGTACGAGGCGGTCCCGTAGACGGCCTCCTTGCGCCTGCGGCGCTCCTCGCTGCGTTCCCACGAGTCGTCGGACGACGCCGCCGCGGCTTTCTCCCCGGCGCGCTTGCTGCGCGCGAGCACCGCCACCGCCGCCAGCAGGCCCAGGAGCAGCACGGCGCCCGGAAGCAGCCAGTCCAGCGATATGTCGGTCAGTCTCATCTGGGGTCCCTTGCATCGCGGTAGGGCGTTTCGGGCGCCATATTGGCCCAGCTGCCCGAGCCCGCAGGGGGTTTCGGGACAAGAGAACGCCATTGGAGTGCGAGGGGGCGTGCAAAGCGGTCGTACGCTCGAACTCCCGCTGCAACAGAGCCAGTTGAGTTCGATTTACCTCACCCGTACGGGTGGTTCGGTTCCGTTCAGGCCGCGGTGAGCCGCGCGACGCGGTCCGCGTCGCAGGTGCGCGGACAGGTCACGCAGGTGTCCTCGGGGCGCAACGTGTAGAAGAGACAGCAGCTCGCGCGGTCCCTGGTCGGCAGCGATTCGCCCTCGGGGCCCGAGAGTTCGCGGAACGCGGCCTTCCCGACGTACGGCTTCGTCGTCCCCGGCAGCAGCTCCTCCAGCTCGGCCATCGCGCGGCGCTCCTCGCCGAGCAGGTGGCCGATGTACCAGAGGCCCTCGACGATCTCGTCCGTCGCCATGCCCCACAGGGCGCGCGGGCCGCGCCGCATCCGCGGTCCGAAGCCGGTCAGGACGGGCTGCAGGTGGTCGGCGACCGCCGCGCGCAGCTCGGCGCGCAGGGCCTCCTCGTCCGGGACGACGCGGGCGCCGGGCAGCGCCGCGGCCGGATCGCCGGGCAGGCAGGCGAAATCGGTGACGCGGACGGCCATCCGGCCGAGCGTGCGCTGGAAGGAGACGTTGGCCGCGGGGAACCGGGGCACCCTGCGGTGCAGGAACCAGGGGACCGTGATGAGGAGGCAGGCGGGCCAGGCGTAGCGGTGCAGCCCGAAACTGGCGATCACGTCCGGGCGGGCCTGCTGCCCGTAGTCCTTGAGCACCTGCGCGTTGTCCCAGGCCAGGAAGGCGTCGAGGGCGGCGCCGCCCTCCGCGAGCTGCCGGGTCCCGACCCAGCCGGCCCCTTCGGGCAGCCGCTCGTCCGGGGTCAGCTCGGTGATGCGCAGGCCGGGGAACACCTCGGTGAGGCGGGCGTACGCGGCCGTGACCGCGCTGTGCGTCGCGGCGGGCGCCGGGGTGACGAGGGTCATGCAGGGACCACCGAATCACGATCGTTTGCAGGTAAGCCTTACCTTACCCGACAGATTCGGGGTTTGAACTGCGGCCCGGGCGGCCTATGGTTCTTCGTTGAGCTTCGGACAAACGGCGAGGAACGGCGGCGAAGGGGATGACCGGGGTGGAGCAGGCCAGACCGCGCGCGCTCGGGGTGCCCGAGCAGCGTTCCGCCGCCGCGTGGACGCCGTCGGCGGTGCCCGAGCGGAGCCGTGGTGACCACACTCACAGCGAACCGCCCGCCCCGCGCGTCCCCGTCGTCCGCTCGTCGGTGCGCGGGCAGGTGCTGGACGCGCTGCGGGCCGCCCTGCTCTCCGGTGAGTTGGCGCCCGGCGAGGTGTACTCGGCGCCGGTCCTGGGGGAGCGGTTCGGGGTCTCGGCGACGCCCGTCCGGGAGGCCATGCAGCAGCTGGCCCGCGAGGGTGCCGTGGAGGTCGTGCCGAACCGCGGCTTCCGGGTGACCGAGCGGACGGCCAGGGAGCTGTCGGAGCTCGCCGAGGTGCGGGCGCTGATCGAGGTGCCGATCGTGCTGCGGCTGGTCCGTTCGGGTGTCGGGCGGCGCCTGGGCTCGTTGCGGACGGGCGCCGAGGCGACCGTCCTGGCGGCCGCCTCGGGTGACCTGGCGCGGTACGCCGAGGCCGACCGGGCCTTCCACCGGGCGCTCCTCTCCCTCGCCGGGAACGAGCAGCTGGTGTGTGTGGCCGATGATCTGCGGCGGCGTGTGGTGTGGTCGGCGGGTGACCTCGCGGTCGATGCGGCGCAGCACGTCGCTCTGCTGGACGCGTTGGAGGCGCAGGACGTGGTGGCGGTCCGTGAGGTGCTGCACGCCCACTTCGACGTCCCGCCGTCTGCCGTGTCCTGAGCGTTGCCGGCTGCGGGCCGGTGGGGCTTCTCGCGCAGTTCCCCGCGCCCCTGGGGGCGCGTCAGGCCGCCGCCGGCAGTGCTCCTGCCAGCCACGTCGGGACGCCGCCCAGGAGGCGGAACAGGCGACCGGCCTCCGCTCGTAGGCGGGCCTTCGTCTCCGGTTCCGGTTCGGCCTCCGCCAGGGAGACCAGGGCCGGGGCCGTGCCGACCAGGTAACCCAGCTCCTCCCTGAGCCGCAGCGACTCGGCGAAACCGTGCCGCGCCTCCGCCAGCTCGCCCTCCCGCAGCGCGAGCCCGGCCAGATGCCGCCAGGTGAAGGAGAGCAGGAGGGCGTCACCGTGCGCCGTCGCCCCCGCGTGGGCCCTGCGGTACGCCGAGCGGGCCGCCTGCGGGGCATCCGTCAGGTTCTCCGCCATCAGACCGCGCCGGAAGTCGAGCAGCGCACGCCCGGCCGCCCCGGGAGCGATCAGCGCCGCCGCCCTGCCGAACGCCGACCGGGCCTCGTCGACCCGGTCCCGCACCTTCAACAGCGTTGCCGCGTAAGCGAGTTGGCCGCGTTCGCAGGCCGCGGCACCCCGCTCCTCGTCGGTGTGCGCGACGGCCTCGGCGGCCCGCAGGGCATCCTCCGCCTCCGCCCACCCCTGCTCCGTGTAGAGGCACCGCTCCACCAGGAGCGCGGCCCGCTGCAGGGCCGCCAGGGGGTCCGTCGCCGCGTGGCGGTCCAGGAGCGCCGCCGCATCGGCCCAGCAGCCGCGCGAGCGCAGCCGCCATACCGCGGTCTGGAGTGGATCGTCCCCTGCGTTGGTTCCGGTACCAGACATGGCGGTATGCGCCACATTGCCCTCCCCGAGCACGCCATCGAGCCGAGTTGCCGTGGGGCATCTCAGCACGGATCACGGCACCCGGCCAAGGGGGTGGGTGAAAGATTTCACAAAGGGATGGGGTTCCGGGCCCACCCCGTAACCGGTAACGCGCTGACGAGGGGTCAGCTCATGCGCAGGGCCAGGAAGAAGTCCAACTTGTCCTCCAGCCGCGAAAGATCACGGTTCGTCAGCTGTTCGATCCGGCCCACGCGGTAGCGCAGGGTGTTCACGTGCAGGTGGAGCCGGGACGCGCAGCGCGTCCACGAACCGTCGCAGTCGAGGAACGCCTCCAGCGTCGGGATCAGCTCGGCCCGGTGCTTGCGGTCGTAGTCGCGCAGCGGGTCGAGCAGCCGGGCCGTGAAGGCGCGGCGCACGTCGTCCGGCACGAAGGGCAGCAGCAGGACGTGCGACGCCAGCTCCTGGTGCCCGGCCGCGCAGACCAGACCCGAACGGGCGGCGGCCACCCGGCGGGCGTGCCGGGCCTCCTCCAGGGCGCCGCGCAGCCCCTCCGCCGAGTGCACGGCCGCGCTCACGCCGATCGTCAGGCGCCCGTCGTCGGCGAGGCCCGCCGCCAGCGGCTCCCGGACCGAGCCAAGCAGCGAGTCCGCGATCAGCCCCTGCTCCGAGCCGTCGTGCTCGGACGAGACCGCCGGCAGCGGGACCAGCGCGATCGCCTCGTCACCGGTGTGCGCCACCGCGATCCGGTCGGACGGCTCGGGGCCCGGGGACAGGGGGTCGACGAGGATCTCCTCCAGCAGCGACTGGGCCACCGGACCGCCCTCGATGTCCCCGCCCGCCCACTCGACGCGGGCCACGACCACCTGCCAGTGCGGGGCCGCGCCCAGGCCGGGCAGCAGGACCGGCGCCGCGACCCGCAGCCGGGCCGCGATCTCGGCCGGCGCCGCACCCGTCTGGACCAGCTCGAGGACCTCCTGGGCGAGGCGGCGGCGCACGGTGCGGGCCGCGTCGCGCCGGTCGCGCTCGACGGAGATCAGCTGGGTCACGCCCTGCAGCAGGTCGAGCCGCTCCTCGGGCCAGTCGCCCGCGTCCGCCTCGACCGCGAGCAGCCAGTCCGAGAGCACCGTCTCGCGCACGTCACGGGAGGCCGGGGCCGCGCCACGGGCGCCGGAGCGGATCGGGAACAGCGAGTACGTGGTGCCGTCGACGGTCACCCGGTGCGGGGCCCTGCGCCCCGTCCTGGTGGCCGCGAGGTGCTCGCCCGCGAGCCGGGCGCAGACATCCGCCGGCAGCTCCGGCCCCGCCGCGCTCGACCCCGCGACGGCCCGGCCGGCCGGGGACAGCACCCAGGCCCGCAGGTCCAGGTCGCTGCCGAGCAGGTCGAGGACCACGTCGGGGCCGCCGCCGGTCGGGCCCGACGTCATCAGCCGCCGGTGCCGGTCCACCACGGCCGCCAGGTCACCGGCGCGCTCGCCCGAGACCTGCCGTACGACGTGCTCGGTGATCGTCGCGAACGCCACCGACTCGTTCACCGCGAACAGCGGCAGCCGGTGCCGGGCGCACGCCTCGACCAGATCGTCCGGGACGTAGCCGAGCTCGGCGGTGCCCGAGGCGAGCGCGACGACGCCGGCCGCGACCACGAGCCGCACGAACCGCTCGGAGTCGGCCGCGTCCCGGCGCCAGGCGAGACCGGTGAGGACCAGCTCGCCGCCGGTCAGATAGCGGCTGGGGTCGCTCAGGTCCGTGGTCATCACGCCCCGGACCGTGCGGTCCAGCTCGTCCTCGCCGCCGAGGAGCCGCAGGCCCAGCGCGTCCGTGTCCAGCAATGCGCGCAGCCGCATGTCGTCGTCGCCGCCGATCTGTCTCGAACTGTTTCCTGCGTTTCTTCAGGAAAACGGAGAGGTTACTGATGTCCTCCGTTCATATGAATCTACAAGACACCTCGGCGGGCCAGCCAACTCCTTCATGGTTTCCGTGACTGACACAGGCGGAGCACAGCGCTGTGTACTTGGGCCACTCCGCGTGAACAGCACATGAACGAGCCTTCGTGATCCGCACATCCGTGGCTCGATCGCATCGAACGATCCACGAACCAGAAGAGAGCCGCTCATGGACTTCCTTCGCCCCGCCAGCTGGGAGGAGGCGCTCGCCGCCAAGGCCGAGCACCCCACAGCCGTGCCGATTGCGGGTGGCACCGATGTCATGGTCGAGATCAACTTCGACCACCGGCGCCCCGAGTACCTCCTCGACCTCAACCGCATCGGCGAGCTGAGCGACTGGGAGGTGGGCGAGGAGACCGTCCGGCTCGGCGCCTCCGTCCCGTACAGCCAGATCATGGACCACCTGCGGACCGAGCTGCCGGGTCTGGCGCTCGCCTCGCACACCGTCGCCTCGCCGCAGATCCGCAACCGAGGCGGCGTCGGCGGCAACCTCGGCACCGCCTCCCCGGCCGGTGACGCCCACCCCGCGCTGCTCGCCGCCGACTGCGAGGTCGAGGTCGAGTCCGTCCGCGGCTCGCGGCGCATCCCGATCGACGCGTTCTACACCGGCGTGAAGCGCAACGCGCTCGCCCCCGACGAACTGATCCGCGCCGTCCACATCGACAAGGCCGACGGCCCGCAGCAGTACTCCAAAGTGGGCACGCGCAACGCCATGGTGATCGCCGTGTGCGCCTTCGGCCTCGCCGTGCACCCCGAGTCCCGGACCGTGCGCACCGGCATCGGCTCGGCCGCGCCGACCCCGATCCGCGCCACGACCGCCGAGGAGTTCCTCAACGCGGCGCTCGACGAGGGCGGCTTCTGGGACAACGGCAAGATCATCACCCCGTCGGTCGCCAAGCAGTTCGCGGACCTCTGCTCCGCCGCCTGCAACCCGATCGACGACGTGCGCGGCACCGCCTCGTACCGCCGTCACGCGGTCGGCATCATGGCCCGCCGCACGCTCACCTGGGCCTGGGAGTCCTACCGCAACGACCACCGCATGGGAGGTGCCGCGTAATGCGCGTCAATTTCACGGTCAACGGCCGCAAGCAGGAAGCCGACGACGTGTGGGAGGGCGAGTCCCTGCTGTACGTGCTGCGCGAGCGGATGGGCCTGCCCGGTTCCAAGAACGCCTGTGAGCAGGGCGAGTGCGGTTCCTGCACCGTCCGGCTCGACGGCGTCCCGGTGTGTTCGTGTCTGGTCGCCGCCGGACAGGTCGAGGGCCGCGAGGTCGTCACCGTCGAGGGCCTCGCCGACTACGCCAACAACCGCTCCTGCGCGGGCAGTTCCTGCGGCACGACTCTGCAGGAGGCGCAGGGCTGGTCCGCCGAGGGCACCGACTCGCAGACCGGCGAGGGCACGGAACTCGCCCCGATCCAGCAGGCGTTCATCGACGCCGGCGCCGTCCAGTGCGGCTTCTGCACCCCGGGTCTGCTGGTCGCGGCCGACGAGATGCTGGAGCGCAACCCGAACCCGTCCGACGCGGACATCCGCGAGGCGCTCTCCGGCAACCTGTGCCGCTGCACCGGCTACGAGAAGATCATGGACGCGGTCCGGCTCGCCGCCGCGCGCCAGTCCGAGCCTGAAGGGGTCTGAGGTCATGGCTGACACACGCACCACCGGAATCCCCTTCAACGTCACGCAGGGGTCGCACACCAAGGGCGGCATCGGCGAGTCCACGCTCCGCCCGGACGGCACCCTCAAGGTCACCGGCGAGTTCGCCTACTCGTCCGACATGTGGCACGAGGACATGCTCTGGGGCCAGATCCTGCGCTCCACCGTCGCGCACGCCGAGATCGTCTCCATCGACACCGGCGAGGCGCTCGCGACCCCCGGCGTCTACGCGGTCCTCACCTACGACGACCTGCCGACCGACGTGAAGAACTACGGCCTGGAGATCCAGGACACCCCGGTCCTCGCGCACGGCAAGGTCCGCCACCACGGCGAGCCCGTCGCCCTGGTCGCCGCCGACCACCCGGAGACCGCGCGCCGCGCCGCCGCCAAGATCAAGGTCGAGTACCGCGAGCTGCCCGTCATCACCGACGAGGCGTCCGCGACCGCGCCGGACGCGATCCTCGTCCACGAGGGCCGCGACGACCACCACAGCGGCCACGTCCCGCACCCGAACGTCGTGCACCGCCAGCCGATCGTCCGCGGCGACGCCGCCGCGGCCGCCGAGCGGGCCGACGTCATCGTCACCGGCGACTACACCTTCGGCATGCAGGACCAGGCGTTCCTCGGCCCCGAGTCGGGACTCGCCGTGCCGGCCGAGGACGGCGGCGTCGACCTGTACGTCGCCACGCAGTGGCTGCACTCCGACCTCAAGCAGATCGCCCCGGTCCTCGGCCTGCCCGAGGACAAGGTGCGGATGACCCTGGCCGGGGTCGGCGGCGCGTTCGGCGGCCGCGAGGACCTGTCGATGCAGATCCACGCCTGCCTGCTCGCGCTGCGCACCGGCAAGCCGGTCAAGATCGTCTACAACCGGTTCGAGTCGTTCTTCGGCCACGTGCACCGCCACCCGGCCAAGCTCCACTACGAGCACGGCGCCACCAAGGACGGCAGGATCACGCACATGAAGTGCCGGATCGTGCTCGACGGCGGCGCCTACGCCTCCGCGTCCCCGGCCGTCGTCGGCAACGCCTCGTCGCTCTCCGTCGGCCCGTACGTGATCGACGACGTCGACATCGAGGCCGTCGCCCTCTACACGAACAACCCGCCCTGCGGCGCCATGCGCGGCTTCGGCGCCGTCCAGGCGTGCTTCGCCTACGAGGCGCAGATGGACAAGCTGGCCGACGCCCTGGGCATGGACCGGGTCGAGTTCCGGCAGCTCAACGCGATGGAGCAGGGCACGATCATGCCGACCGGGCAGCCGGTCGACTCGCCGGCCCCGGTCGCCGAACTGCTGCGCCGCATCAAGGCGATGCCGCTGCCGCCCGAGCGCCAGTGGGAGTCCAGCGAGGGCTCCGACGTGCGCCAGCTGCCCGGTGGCCTCTCCAACACCACGCACGGCGAGGGCGTCGTCCGCGGCGTCGGCTACGCGGTCGGCATCAAGAACGTCGGCTTCTCCGAGGGCTTCGACGACTACTCCACCGCCCGGGTGCGCATGGAGGTCATCAACGGCGAGCCCGTGGCCACCGTGCACACCGCGATGGCCGAGGTCGGCCAGGGCGGCGTCACCGTCCACGCGCAGATCGCCCGCACCGAGCTGGGCGTCGCGCAGGTGACCATCCACCCCGCCGACACCCAGGTCGGCTCGGCCGGCTCCACGTCCGCGTCGCGCCAGACGTACGTCACCGGCGGCGCCGTCAAGAACGCCTGCGAGCTGGTCCGCGAGAAGGTCCTGGAGATCGGCCGCCGCAAGATGGGCAGCTACCACCCGTCGTGGGCCACCGCCGAACTCCTCCTGGAGAGCGGCAAGGTCGTCACCGACGGCGGCGAGGTGCTCGCCGACCTGGTGGACGTGCTCGAGGGCGAGGCCGTGGAGGTCGAGGAGGAGTGGCGGCACCGCCCCACCGAGCCCTTCGACCTGCGCACCGGCCAGGGCAACGGGCACGTGCAGTACTCGTTCGCCGCGCACCGCGCCGTCGTCGAGGTCGACACCGAGCTCGGCCTGGTCAAGGTCATCGAACTGGCCTGCGCCCAGGACGTCGGCAAGGCGCTCAACCCGCTCTCCGTCATCGGCCAGATCCAGGGCGGCACGCTCCAGGGCATGGGCATCGCGGTGATGGAGGAGATCGTCGTCGACCCCGTGACCGCCAAGGTCAGGAACCCGTCCTTCACGGACTACCTGCTCCCCACGATCCTCGACACGCCGACCATCCCGGTCGACGTGCTCGAACTCGCCGACGAGCACGCCCCGTACGGGCTGCGCGGCATCGGCGAGGCACCGACCCTGTCGTCCACCCCGGCCGTCCTCGCGGCGATCCGGAACGCGACGGGTCTGGAGCTCAACCGGACGCCCGTCCGGCCCGAGCACCTGACGGGCACGGCCTCCGCCTAGCCCGCTGCCCGGCCCAGCCCTCCCCGGCTGGGCCGGGCCCCTCGGAGGACCCCGTCCTCCGACCTCCATGCGCCTCGGGCCGTCCCCCGGGTTGTGCAGCCATCCCAAATCCCGCATGCAGCAGAGCAGTTCGCGGGTGTCCCTGTGAACCTTGGGAAACGAGGCACCATGACCCAGCAGTCCGTGGAGCCGAGGACCACCGCAGAGGACGCGGGCTCCGGCTCGCGCGTCCCCGCCGGACGGTCCTGGCTCGACCGCTACTTCCACATATCCGAACGAGGATCCACCGTCGCGCGTGAGGTGCGCGGTGGCGTCACGACCTTCATGGCCATGGCGTACATCCTGCTCCTCAACCCGCTGATCCTGTCCGGCAAGGACGCCGCCGGTGACACCATGGGCCAGAAGGCCCTGATCACCGCGACCGCCTTCGCCGCCGCGTTCACCACGCTCCTGATGGGCTTCGTCGGCAAGGTCCCGCTCGCCCTTGCTGCCGGACTCTCCGTCTCCGGTGTGATCTCCTCGCAGGTCGCCCCCGAGATGACCTGGCCGCAGGCCATGGGCATGTGCGTGATGTACGGCGTCGTGATCATGCTCCTGGTCGTCACCGGCCTGCGCGAGATGATCATGAACGCGATCCCGCTGGCCCTCAAGCACGGCATCACCATGGGCATCGGCCTGTTCATCGCCCTGATCGGCCTCTACAAGTCCGGCTTCGTGCAGGTCGGCAAGGCCACCCCGCTCACCCTCGGTGCCACCGGCGAACTGGCCGGCTGGCCGGTCCTGCTCTTCGCGGGCACCCTGCTCCTGATCTTCATGCTGCAGGCGCGCAACACCCCCGGCGCGATCCTGATCGGCATCGTCGCGGGCACGATCGTCGCGATGATCCTCAACGCCCTCGACGTCATCGACCCCAAGCAGTGGGCCAACGGGGCGCCGGAGCTGCACGGCAGCGCGGTCTCCTCACCCGACTTCTCGCTCTTCGGCCACGTCGAGTTCGGCGGCTGGGGCGAGGTCGGCGCGATGACGGTCGGCATGATCGTCTTCACGCTCGTGCTCGCCGGGTTCTTCGACGCGATGGCCACCATCATCGGCGTCGGCACCGAGGCCAAGCTCGCCGACGACAAGGGCCGCATGCCGGGCCTGTCCAAGGCGCTGTTCATCGACGGCGCCGGCGGCGCGATCGGCGGCGTCGCGGGCGGCTCCGGGCAGACCGTCTTCGTCGAGTCGGCCACCGGCGTCGGCGAAGGGGCCCGCACGGGTCTCGCCTCCGCCGTCACCGGCCTGTTCTTCGCCGCCTGCCTGTTCTTCACGCCGGTCACCGCGATCGTCCCGCAGGAGGTCGCGTCGGCCGCGCTCGTCGTCATCGGCGCCATGATGATGATGAACGCCCGGCACGTCGACTGGGCGGACCGCGCCACCGCGATCCCGGTGTTCCTGACCGTGGTCCTGATGCCCTTCACGTACACCATCACCACCGGTGTCGCCGCCGGCGTCATCTCCTGGGTCGCCATCAAGATCGCCCAGGGCAAGGCCCGGGAGATCGGGGCCTTCATGTGGGGACTGACGGTGATCTTCCTGGTGTACTTCGCCCTCAACCCGATCGAGAGCTGGCTCGGCGTCCACTGACGCCCGCCGATTCCCGTACGCAACCGCTAAGGAGACCGACAGATGCTGGACATCGCCGAGGAACTGCACCGGTGGGTCGAGCAGGGACGCGACTTCGCCGTGGCCACCGTGGTGGCCGTCGGCGGCAGCGCGCCCCGGCAGCCGGGCGCGGCGCTCGCCGTCGACAGCGAGGGCACCGCGATCGGCTCGGTCTCCGGCGGCTGCGTCGAGGGCGCCGTGTACGAACTGTGCCGACAGGCGCTGGAGGACGGCGAACCGGTCCTCGAACGGTTCGGGTACAGCGACGACGACGCCTTCGCCGTGGGCCTCACCTGCGGCGGCGTCATCGACATACTCGTCACGCCCGTACGTGCCGCGGACACGGCCGTACGGGACGTGCTGGCGGCCGCGCTGGCCGCCGCCGCCACGGGGGAGGCGGCGGCGGTCGCGCGGATCGTGTCCGGACCCGCGGACCTGGTCGGCCGGGCGCTGCTCGTCCGCGCCGACGGCTCGTCCGAGGGCGGTTTCGGGGCGCACCCGGAGCTGGACCGGACCGTGGCCGGCGAGGCCGCCGCGTACCTCGACGCGGGCCGCACCGCCACCCTGGAGATCGGCGAGCAGGGATCGCGGTGCGGAGCGCCGCTCACGCTGCTCGTCGAGTCCTCCGTGCCCGCACCCCGGATGATCGTGTTCGGCGCGATCGACTTCGCGTCGGCGCTCGTCCGGATGGGCAAGTTCCTCGGCTACCACGTCACGGTCTGCGATGCGCGCCCCGTCTTCGCGACGGCCACGCGCTTTCCCGAGGCCGACGAGATCGTCATCGAGTGGCCGCACAAGTACCTGGAGCGGACGGACGTCGACGGCCGGACCGTGCTGTGCGTCCTCACGCACGACGCCAAGTTCGACGTGCCGCTGCTCCAGCTCGCGCTGCGGCTGCCCGTCGCCTACGTGGGCGCCATGGGCTCCCGCCGCACCCACCTCGACCGCAACGAGCGGCTGCGTGAAGTCGGTGTCACCGAGATCGAGTTGGCCCGCCTGCGCTCCCCGATCGGCCTCGACCTCGGTGCCCGTACGCCGGAGGAGGTGGCCCTCTCCATCGCCTCGGAGATCGTCGCCAACCGGCGGGGCGGCAGCGGGGTCTCGCTGACCGGGGCGCACACGCCGATCCATCACGAGGCGGGGGCGACCCGGCGGATCGGTTCCGTGGCGTAGCGCCGCCCCGGCCCCCCGGGGCGCCGTAACTCCGTCCGTTGCGTATCGGGTGCACCCCCGGCGGGGCTTCTCGCGCCGTTCCCCGCGCCCCTGGAGGCATGCGCTGACGCGCAGCCTCCCCCGAGGGGGAGACGCCGCACGAAGTGCGCGTCTCAGGGGCGCGGGGCCGTATCGATATGCGGCTCCGCCGCGGAGCGCGAGAAGCCCACTCGACCGGCACCGGAGAACGGGCCCCGCAAGCAACGGCGCCCACCCGGCAACACCCGCCCCTTGCACCGCACTTGACGCCGCGCGCCGCGACACCCACCCTCTTATGGGAGCGCTCCCAGCAAGTCTCCGTGCCCCTTGCGACCCAGGAGTGAACCCGTGCGAGGTCCCCTCAGACGTGCCCGAATACCCGCGGCGCGGCGCGCTTCGACCGCCGTGGCCGCCCTGTCCCTTGCGCTGACCGCGCTGCTCGCCGGCGCGCCCGGCGCCGGCGCGGACGAACCGGCCGACGCCGCCGCGCACGGCCCCCGCCTCTACGTCCCCGACCCGAACCCCGACGCCCTGCGCCAGGTCGTGGACCTGGTCAAGGCCGGGCAGTACCGGGACGCCGCCGGGGTCGCGGCGATGGTCGCCACCCCGCAGGCCGTGTGGTTCGGCGACCAGAGCCCGGCCCAGGTCGAGAAGCTCACCCGCGACGTGGTGAAGGACGCCGACCGCTCCGACGCCACCCCCGTGTTCGCGCTCTACAACATCCCCGGCCGCGACTGCTCCAACTACTCGGCGGGCGGCGCCGCGAACACGGCCGAGTACCAGGCGTGGATCGACGCCGTGGCGCGCGGCATCGGATCGCGCGACGCCATGGTCGTCCTCGAACCCGACGCGCTCGCCCTGCTGCCCGCCGACTGTGGCCAGGACGACGCCGAGGGCACCAGGACCGCCGCCCGGTACGCCGAGGTCAACTACGCCGTCGACACGTTGGAACCGCTGCGCGGCACCCGCGTCTACCTCGACACCGGGCACCCCGGCTGGCACGCCGTCAGCTCGATCGTGCCGCGCCTGATCAAGGGCGGTGTGGGGCGGGCCTCCGGCTTCTACACCAACGCCTCGAACTACAACACGGACGACGCCAACTCCTGGTACGGCAAGCTGATCTCGTCGTGCATCGCGTACGTCAGGGGCGGCGGCGACGCGGCCGACTGCCCGAGCCAGAGCGTCCCGCGCGCCGAGGCGCAGGCCTGGCTCGACGCGCACGTCCACGTCCCGCCGTCCCGGATGGCGCACTTCGTCACCGACTCCAGCCGCAACGGCCAGGGGCCGTGGACCCCGCCCGCCGGCAAGTACACCGACCCGCAGGACTGGTGCAACCCGCCGGACCGGGGCCTGGGCGCCCGCCCGACCCTGCGCACCGGCGACCCGTTGCAGGACGCACGCCTGTGGATCAAGACGCCGGGGGAGTCGGACGGGCTGTGCCTGCGCGGCACCGAGGGACCCGAGGACCCCGAGCGCGGATACCTCGACCCCAAGGCGGGGGACTGGTTCCCGCAGCAGGCGCTCGAACTCGTCCGCTACGCCAATCCACCCGTGCTGTAGGCGGGTTCAGGCCGTGGGCAGCGTCAGTTCGAACGCCCCCTGATCGGCCAGCGTCCGCAGGAACGGGCCCGCCTCGAACGCCTCCGCCGGGCTGAACACCCCGGCCTTGCGCGGCCCTTCACCACCGGTGAGCCGGAGCACGGCCTCCACCGAGGCCAGTGCTCCGGCCCGCCAGATGTCCCGCCCGCGCACATGGGCATTGCGCCCGCCACCGCCACTGCGCACCACCTGCACGGCCACCGTGAACTCCGTCCCGGCCCGCTCCTCGGCGCTCGCGTCGACGCTGCTGAAGATCTGCTCCTCCTCGAACGTCGAGGCGGTCAGCTGTACTTCGACGGCGCGGGCCGGGACGTGCCGGGGCACCGTGACCACCTCGCCGGACGGGAACGGCACGAGCGTCGTGCGCGGACCGACCGGCGGCGGGAACGGGAAGACGGAGTTGCGGATCTCGACGGGGCCGATCCGCTGGGCGCCGTCGGCGTACGAGATCCGGTCGATCTCGCCGATCAGCAGGTTCGCGGTGTTCACCGCGCCCTGCGTCATCCGCCAGCCCGTCACCGCGTAGCCGACGGTGACCTTCTCCACGTCCCCGAGCCCCGCCGCGGCCGCCGCGGCGAGCAGGTCGCCGAGGCCGCCGTAGAAGCTCATCTGCGGGATGAGCACGGCCCCGGTGCGCTCGGCCGTGCCCTGGTACGCGTCGAAGAGGTGCTTGACCGGGTGCGGCTCGATGGCGTGGTCGACGTACGGGATCCCGGCCTCGGCCGCCGCGGTGGCGACCGGGGCGCCGGTGGTGGTGAACGGGCCCGCGCAGTGGTTGAGCGCGTCGCACTCCTGGGCCAGCCGGCGCAGGGCGGTGCTGTCGTCGAGGGGTGCGGTGCGGACCACGACCCGCTCCGGCGTGCCGAGTTCGTCGGCCAGGGCGCGCAGCCGCTCGGTGCTGCGTCCGGCGAGGATCACGTCCTGGCCGCGGGCGAGGAGTTCGGCGGTGACGAGGCGTCCGGTGTGTCCCGTGGCGCCGTAGACGGCTATGGCCATGAGGAGCTCACTTCCGTACGAAGGAGGGTGACCAAGGGCGACAAGATACAACTCATCCGCGTTGCGGACGAGTTGGCCGACTTGCCGTGTTCGTCAACTCCCGTCCCTCAGCAGCCCGTTCACCGCACGGCCGAACATCCACCGCCCCAGCACCGCGAGCACCTGATCCGCCACGGCCGGCACCCCGCGCACCCGCAGCTCCTCCCGCCACTCCACCCGCGACCCGCCGCCCCCCAGTGGCCGCACCTCGAACTCGGCCCAGCCGATGACGAGGCGGCCCCGCTTCAGCAGCCGGCAGCGGCGCGGCGGCTGCCACGCGACGATCTCCATCGGGTCGTCGAAACCGATCCGGCGGCCGACCCCGGTGCGCGCCACGAACACGGTGCCCGCGGCGACCGGCGGCGGCGTCGTCACCGTGACCCGGGTGAGCGGCACGACCTCGCCGTGCCGCTCCCAGTCGGTGAGGCGCCGCCACGCCTCGGCGGGGGCCAGCGGCGTCTCGCGGACAATGCGGATATCGGCTGCCATGTCGTGATGCTAGGCGCCGCGGGTGCGGGTGAGCTGTGCCACGTTCCGGTCGGCGTGTCGCGGCCTTGGGCATCAACTCCGGTGCCCCTACGATCAGTTGCCGAGAACGATCTTGACCTGTCAGGTACTGCGTCCCCCACCACAGGAGCCGACATCTCGTGACCGTCCCCACCGTCCCCACCGCCCTGGACCCGGCAGGCCGCGACCTGCACGCCGAGAACGACCGGCTCCGCGCCCACGGCGCCGCCGCCCTCCTCGAACTCCCGGGCGGGATACGGGCCTGGGCCCCCACCCGGTACGCCGTGCTCAAGGACCTCCTCGCCGACGACCGGGTCTCCAAGGACCCGAACCAGCACTGGCCCGCCTGGATCGAGGGCGAGGTGGGGGAGAGCTGGATCCACACCTGGGTGGGCGTCACCAACATGTTCACCGCGTACGGCGCCGACCACCGGCGGCTGCGCAAACTCGTCTCGCCCGCCTTCACCAAGCGCCGCACGGACGCGCTCAGGCCGCGCATCGTGGAGATCACCGGGACCCTGCTCGACGCCATGGCCGGGGCGCCGGACGGCCGCGCCGACCTGCGCACCGCCTTCGCGCACCCGCTGCCGATGCAGGTCATCTGCGAGCTGTTCGGCCTGCCCGAGGAGCACCGGGCCGACTCCGCCCGGCTGATCACGGGCATCTTCGACACCACGGTCACCCCCGAACGGGCCACCGCGATCTGGCAGGAGGTGAACCAGCTCCTCGCGGACCTGGTCGCCGCCAAGCGTGCGGCCCCCGCCGACGACCTCACCAGCGTCCTCATCGCCACCCGCGACGAGGAGGGCTCCGGCCTCACCGAGCGGGAGCTGATCGACACGCTCCTCCTCGTCCTCGGCGCCGGCCACGAGACGACGGTCAACCTCATCGGCAACGCCACCCACGCCCTGCTCACCCACCCCGAACAGCTCGCCCGCGTCCGCTCCGGCGAGATCCCCTGGACCGAGGTCATCGAGGAGACCCTGCGCTGGGCCCCCTCCATCGCCAACCTGCCGCTGCGCTACGCCGTCGAGGACATCGAACTGTCCGACGGCACCCTGATCCCGCGGGGCGACGCCATCCTCGCCTCCTACGCCTCGGCCGGCCGCGACCCGCTGCGCCACGGCCCCGGCGCCGGCGACTTCGACCTCACCCGCACCGACAAGGAGCACCTCGCCTTCGGGTACGGCGTCCACCACTGCGTCGGCGCACCGCTCGCCCGCATGGAGGCGGCGATCGCCCTCCCGGCCCTCTTCGACCGGTTCCCCGGCCTCGCGCTGGAGGACGGGGCCACCCACATCGAGTCGTTCATCGCGCACGGGTACGCGACGCTGCCGGTGCGGCTCGGCTGACCCCTGATCGCTACGGCGCGCGGGCGGGCAGCCCCGACCCTGGCGCCCGCCTCCCGCCTGCGGCAGGATCGACCGCGCCATGACCCACTACAGCTGGATGCGGTTCTTCACACCGGACGCCGTGCACCACGACCTCGGTCTGGTCTGCCTCGGCACCGGTGTGCAGCGCGGAGCACTGCCCGTCGTCGGCCCGCGCACCGTCGACCGGCACGTCGCCGTCGTCGTCACGGCGGGCAGCGGCTGGTTCCGGCACGGCCGCGCCGAGCGGGTCGCCGTCACCGCGCCCGCGCTGCTGTGGCTGCTCCCCGGCGTTCCGCACCACTACGGTCCCGACCCCGGCGGTGGCTGGGACGAGACGTTCGTGTCGTTGACGGGTGCGGCCACGGCGACGTACACCCGGCTCGGCTACATCACCCCGAACCGCCCCGTCATGCCGCTGACCCGCACCGACGAGATCACCGCGGTCGCCGCCCGCATCCTGCGCGCCGCCCGCCCCGGCAACCCGCTGCGCGACGTCGAGGCCGCCGTCGCCGCGCACGAACTGCTGCTCGCGCTGCGGGCCGCCCGCGACGAGGCCGGCACCGCCGCGGCCGACCGGCCGGTCGTCGACGCCCTCGCCCGGGACGCCTTCCTGCCGTTGTCCGTCGACGACCACGCCACCCGCCTCGGCCTCACCCCGGCGGGCCTGCGGGCCGCCGTGCGCCGGGCCAGCGGGCGCGCCCCCAAGGACTTCCTGCTGTCGGTGCGGCTGACCCGCGCGCAGGAACTCCTCGCCGGCACCGACCTGCCCACGACGACCGTGGCCCGCATGGTCGGCTTCGAGGACCCGGCCTACTTCAGCCGCCTGTTCAGCCGCCGGGTCGGGACGCCGCCGTCCCGCTTCCGGGAACGGGAGTCCCGGATGCGGCCGGAGCCGGCTCCTTCGCCCGCACCGTCTCCGTCATCTCCAGACCCGTGACGTAGTCCAGGAGCCGCGGTTCGTAACCGGGGTCGTCCGGGCGCTGCCGGGTCAGCCCGTCGTGCGCCCACGTCGCCTCGCGCGCGTCGGCCCGCCACGGCCGCCGCTCCCAGTACCCGCCGCGGAACGGGTCCCGGGTCTCGTTCATCCAGCGCAGCAGCCGGTCGTGCAGCGCGTCCCGCCGCCGGGCGTGTGCCGGGACGTCGATGAGGTTGTGCAACTCGCCCGGGTCGGAGGTGAGTTCGTACAGTTCGTCGTCCGACAGCAGATTCACCACCAGCTTGTACGTGCCGTCGAAGACGCCCCGCATCGGCTGGAACCCGCCGAACCCGTCGTGGTCCACCTCGTAGCGCCCGAACTCGACGAACACGGCGTCGTTGACGCGCGCGGACGGGTCGGCGAGCACCGGCTGGAGGGGCGTGCCGGGGAGGAGGTCCGGTACGTCCAGGCCGAGGTGGGTGAGCACGGTCGGTGCGACGTCGAGGTGCGAGACCGGGTGCGGGGCCACCGAGCCGGGCGCCGTCACGCCGGGCAGCCGGGCGAGCAGCGGCACCCGTGCGATCTCGTCGTACATCGCGGGCCCCTTCGCGTGCAGCCGGTGCGAGCCCAGCATGTCGCCGTGATCGGAGGTGTACACGACGAGCGCGCCGGGCGCCCGCTCGTCGACCGCGTCGAGCACCCGCCCGATCTGCTGGTCCACGAACTCCTGCGCCGCGAAGTAGCGGACGTCGCGCCGCTGGTACGCGCTGCGGTCCTCGGCGAGCCCGGGCCCCGCCCACACCCGCTGGTGCGCAGGCTTCCCGGCGAGGTCGTCCCGTACGTTGTCGTCGTCGGGGAAGACGAAGTCCCGGTAGCGGGCGGCGAATTCGGGCGGAGTGATGCCCGGGTCGTGCGGCTCGTCGTACGACACCACGAGCAGGAAGTCGTCGCCCTCGTGGTCGGCGAGGAAGTCGAGGGCGCGCTGGGTGCACCGGTGGGCATAGGTGAACTCGGCTGCCACGCCCGGGTGTTCGACCGTCGCGGGATCACGGGAGGCGCGCCGGTCCTCGGGGGACAGCTCCTCCAGATAGCTGCGCATGTCGTACCAGTACGCGGGGTCCCAGCCGTCCGGACACCGGCCGTTGCCGAAGTAGTCGGTGCCGTCCAGATGCCACTTGCCGATGTACGCGGCCGCCACCGACCGGTCCCGCAGGCGCTGCCCGAGCGTGGGGACGTCGAGACCGGGAGCGAGGTTGTTGGACCAGGTCCCGTTCGAGTGCGGCCACGTCCCGGTGAACAGGGCGGACCGGGCGGGCGCGCACACCGGCTGCGCCGTGTACCCCCGCTCGAAGCGGGTGCCGGACGCGGCCAGGCGGTCCAGATGCGGGGTGGCGATCCCGCTCTCCCGGTAGCAGCCGAGCAGGTCCCAGCGGGTGGCGTCGGTCATCAGGACGACGGTCTGGCGGGGGGCGGAGGGTGATGGGCTGGTCATGAAGGCCTGTCGGGAGATGGCGAGTTGGGCAGGGGCAGGGGCAGGGGCAGGGGCAGAGGCAGGGTCATGCGTCGAGGTCCGTCACCGTCCTCGCGCAGCAGCCGTGTCGCCGGCTCGTCGACGCCGGTCAGCCAAGTGGCGGTGGTCTCGACGGCCCGGCCGGAACGGGACCGTGCAGGGGATCGACCGGTACTGCACCGACTTCGACGTGGCCCGGCACTTCAGCGACCACCGGCCGCTGAGCACGTCGTCGATCTGCTTCCCGTTCCAACCCCGCTGTATGTAGGGCGTGTTGAGCTCGGAGCGGTGCGTGCGGGTGCGCAGGACGACCGGTTCCGCCGCCCGCGCGGGGCGGAACAGCCGGATGCGCAGGGGACATGGCGGTCTCCAGAGGGGTCGGCGGGAGGTTCGTCGACGAGTCTGGGACCGGCTCGGGGCCGGCGACCATGGACAAAGTGCGGCCTTCGGTGGACATTCCCCACGCCGTGGGCGGCGGCACGTGGCCGGGTGCCGTGCGGCACCCGGCCACTGTGCGGCTACGCCGCCCGGTACGCCGCGACCAGCTTGCCGATCGCCCCGGCGTAGTCCCCGCCGAGCGACAGGTGGTCGGCGTCCGCGAACGGCTTCGCCCAGCCCGCCGTGACCTTTCCGCCCGCCTTCTCCTGGACGATCAGGCGGGCCCGGGCGACGAGCGCACGGCCCGCCGTCGCGTCGTGGACGTGCCGCGCCGCGCTCGCCAGGGACGCGAGGGTCCGCTCCCCGCCGGCCGGGGCCTTGGCCAGGGTCGTGAGCCCGTAGCCGTACGGGAACTGCGGATCGTACGCGGTGTCGCCCACGTTGATCGGCAGCTGGGCCTCCGACTTCGGCCAGGTGACCGGGAGTTGACCGGTGAACGCGCGCTTGCCGTACAGGACGTCGGCGACGCCGTCGCCCTCGGTGCCCGGCAGCCAGGACGCGACGAGCCCGTCGATGTCACCGAGCCGGTCGCCGATCAGCTGCGGGCGGCCCGAGACCATGAGGACCACGCACTTCATGGCACCGCAGACCTTGTCCACGGCGGCCTGGTCGGCCGCGGTCAGCTCCAGGTCGTTGCCGTTGCCGACGTCACCGACGCCCTCCGCGTACGGGGTCTCGCCGACCACGACCACGCCGACGTCGTAGCCGTCCGTGGCTGCCGACGCGTCCTTCGAGTACGCGACCGTGGTGTCCGGCGCGGCCCTCCGCATCGCCTGGAGGATCGTCGTCCCGTCGGTGACGTTCCCGGACTGGCCCTGCCAGGTGATGGTCCAGCCGCCGGTCTGGTTGCCGAGGTCGTCGGCGTTCGACCCGGCGACGTACACCTTCTGCGACTTCTTCAGCGGCAGGACGCCGCCCGCGTTCTTCAGCAGGACCTGCGACTCGGCCGCCGCCCGCCGGGCCACCGCCCGGTGCGCGCCGCCGCCTATCTCGTCGATCCGGGACGTGTCCGCGTACGGCTTCTCGAACAGGCCGAGACGGAACTTCTGCGTGAGGATGCGTGTGACGGCGTCGTCCACCCGCTTCTCGGTGACGCGGCCGGCCTTCACCTCG
This sequence comes from Streptomyces longispororuber, assembly GCF_024448165.1. GTDB lineage: Bacteria > Actinomycetota > Actinomycetes > Streptomycetales > Streptomycetaceae > Streptomyces > Streptomyces longispororuber_A. The sequence goes on along the minus strand of NZ_JAMOLN010000131.1, from coordinate 2,231 downwards.
TCGACCAGGTCGTCGCGGAAGTCCTTGTACGCGTACGGGGCCATGACCATGTCGACGCCCGCGTTCACCGACGTACGGACGTCGCTCGCGTAGTCGCCGGGGAGCTGGTCGATGCCGTTCCAGTCGCTGATCACGAACCCGTCGAAGCCCAGTCTGCCCTTCAACTCGTCATTGATCATGGCCGAGTTGCCGTGCATCTTCACCGGGCCCTCGGCGTCGCCGACGATGTCGAGCGACGAGTACGACGGCATCACCGTGCCGACGCCGCGCCGCACCGCGTCGCCGAACGGCGCCAGGTGCACGGCCTCCAGCTCCTTGCGCGTCACCGTGGTCACACCCTGGTCGGTGGTGTACGTGCCCGTGGTGGACGAGCCGTACGCGGTGCCGCCGTCGCCGACGTAGTGCTTGGCGGTGGCGAGGACCTTGTCGCCGCGGTCCAGGTCGCTGCCGTCGGCGCGGCCCTGGAAGCCCTGGATCATCGTCTCCATCGACCGGACGAGGGCCGGGTCCTCGCCGAAGGACTCGTAGGACCGGCCCCAGCGCTCGTCGCGCGAGACGCACAGGCAGGGCGCGAAGTCCCACGGGATGCCGGTGGCGCGGACCTCGGAGGCGGTGACCGCGCCGCTCTTCTCGGCCAGCTCCGGGTCGCGGGTGGCTCCGATGCCGATGTTGTGCGGCATGATCGTCGCGCCGGTCAGGTTGTTGTGGCCGTGCACCGCGTCCACGCCGTAGATCAGCGGAATCTGGAACCGGGTCGCCTGCGCCCGCAGCTGGAAGCCGTCGATCATCTTCGCCCAGGCCTGCGGGGTGTTGGGCGTCGGCGTCGAACCGCCGCCGGAGAGCAGCGAGCCGAGGTCGTACGCTGCGACGTCGCCGCCGGTGCCCACGGCCCCGCGCTCGGCCTGCGTCATCTGCCCGGCCTTCTCCGCCAGGGACATCCGGGAGACGAGGTCGGCGACGCGCTTCTTCACCGGGAGCTTCGCGTCCAGGTACGGCAGTCCGTGCGCGTCGACGACGACCTGCGGGGTCTCGGCGGGCGCCTTGGCGCCGGTCACCGTGAGCTTCAACGGGATCGTCTCGGCGGACTCGGCCTTCTCCCGGTCCTTCGTGGTGGCCACGGTGACCGTCTTCGTCGCGCCGGACGCGGTGCCCGCCGGGAAGGTGACCCTGCCGGAGACCGGGGTGTAGTCCTTGCCGGGTTCTGCGGTGCCGCCCTCGGTGGCGTACTCGACGGTGACGGCGTCCTCGACCGGTACGTTCCCGGTGGTCGTGACGGACAGCTTCACCTCGGCCGAGCCGCCCTCGCGCACCGGGTACACGGCCGCGTCCGTCGCCACCTGCGCGCGCAGCGACTGGTCGGCCTTGCCGTACAGCTCCACGTGGTCCATGGCGAACCCGGACTTCGCGCCGACGGGCAGCGTCACCGCGTAGCCCCACATCTTGTCGAGCCCGAGGACGTGGTCGATGCCGCCGACCGGCTGGTAGTCGGTGCGGTACGCGAACTGCGTGAACGGCAGCTCGACCTGCTTCCAGCCGGAGAAGTCGTCGGTGAACGTCGTGTTCCACAGCTCGGAGGCCTCGCCGTGCGCGCCGCCGTCCTTGATCTCGAACGTGAGCTTGCGGCCGGAGCCGTCGCCGTACCACCAGAAGCGGACGCCCCGGTGCGCGGACCAGTCGTGGGCCGGCTGGTCGGCGGCGTAGTCGTGGCTGAAGCCGCCGTAGCCGCTGATGTCGTAGCTGCCCTCGAGGACCTTGGCGCCCTCGGGCGCGTCCGCGCGCTCCGTGAACTCCAGCTTCGGGTTGTCGTCGGTGTCGCTGCCCCAGGTGAAGATCCCCTCCGCGGGCTGGGCGGCGAACGGCACCTCGCCCTCGAAGCGGTCCACGGGGACGGGCGCCGGGTCGTCGGCGGCGGCCGGCCCCGCGGTGGTCAGCGGCAGCAGCCCGGCGGCCAGCGCGCAGACGGCGAGCACGGCGGCCCGTCTCCTCCGGCCGGTTCGCGCGGTGAACGTGGGGTGACGCAAGGTTCCTCCCGGTGGTCCCGTTGCGAGTGTTGTCGGTGCGTCGCGCTATGTCCGTGCGTCTTAATTCAAGAGGTGAGTTAATGGCGGTGCCGTGGGGGCGTCAAGCCTTCGGAACGTAAAGGGAGTTGGCGGGCGATGACCGATTGACAGCTCCGGCATCCGCCCGGATCGTGTCAACTGGACTGTGACACCTGACGGTTGGGGGACCGC
>NZ_JAMOLN010000130.1 GCF_024448165.1 Streptomyces longispororuber | reverse complement strand
CAACCTGACCTCCTCGGCGCCCCTCGCCCCGGACACCGCCCCCGGTCTGCAACGCAGCCTCAAGCGGTTCGACATCACCGCCATGGCGATCGCCGCCGTGATCTCCTTCGACACCGTCGGCCAGATCGCCACCGGCGGCGGCGAGGCCGCCACCTGGACCGCGGTCATCGCCCTGTTCTTCCTCATCCCCTACGCCCTGCTGTTCGCGGAGACCGGTGCCGCGTTCCCGCAGGAGGGCGGCCCGTACGTGTGGGTCAAACTAGCCCTGGGCCGGCCGGCGGCCGCGCTCACCACGCTCTTCTACTGGGTGACCAACCCGATCTGGCTGGGCGGTTCGCTGGTCTTCCTCGCCGCAGAGACCTGGGACGGCTTCGTCTTCCACCTCGGCTCCGGCACGTTCGCCGACTACGCGTTCAAGCTGCTGTTCGTGTGGGCGGCCATCCTCACGGCCGTCGTCTCCCTGCGGCGCGGCAAGTGGATCACCACGGCCGGTGCGCTGGTGAAGGTCCTCTGCCTCGTGCTGTTCACCCTGACGGCCGTGCTGTACGGCATCGAGCACGGCTTCCAGGGCCTGACCGACACCCGGTTCAGCCCGACCACGGCCGGCTTCCTCGCACTCGTCCCGATCCTGCTCTTCGCCTACGTCGGCTTCGAGGCGCCCAACGCCGCCGGTGAGGAGATGCACGACCCGCAGCGCGACGTGCCCGCCGCGCTCGGCCGTTCCGCGGCCGTCGCCGCCTGCTGCTACCTGCTGCCCGTCCTCGCGCTCCTGACCGTGGTCCCGGCCCAGAAGGTGACCGGCATCGGCGGCTTCATGGAAGGCGCCCGCCTGGTCTTCGGCGTCTACGGCGGCGCGGCCGGACCGCTGCTCACCCTCACCGCGGTCATGTTCGTCTTCGCGCTCCTCACCCAGGGCAGCGCCTGGATGATCGTCAGCGACCGGATGCAGGCCATGGCCGCCGCCGACGGCGGGTTCTTCTCCCGCTCGCTGGGCGCCTTCCACCCCGGGCTCGGCACACCCGTGCGGACCAATCTGCTTTCCGGCGCGGTCGCCACCGTGTTCATGCTGGCGGCGATGCGGCTCGCCGACGGTGACGCGGCCGCCGTCTTCGCGGTCGTCCTCACGGTGGCCGTCACCACGCTGCTCCTGTCGTACCTGGTGGTCGTCCCCGCCCTGGTGCTGCTCCGGCTGCGCCGCCCCGAGGTCCCGCGCCCGTTCCGGGTGCCCTTCGGGACGCGCGGGTTCCTGGTCTGCGCGGCGGCGGTCTACGCCTGGATCGTGATCGGCTCCTGGTCCGCGCTGTTCCCCGGCGTGCTGGAGGGCCTGGTGGGCATCGGCTACGACTTCCACGACGTGTGGGGCGTGTCCCGCGGCGCCTTCGAGGCCTTCACGCTGGGCACCGTCGCCGTGCTGCTGCTCGTCGGCGCCGCCGGGATGGCGGTCGCCCGCCGGGAGCGGCTGCGGTTGCCGGAGGCGCAGCGAGGCTGAACGCTGGTGCCGAGAAGGAGCGTGATCGCCGTGGCCCGCAACCGCAGACTGATCCTGAGCCCGCCCGACGAGGTGTGGCGGCTGCTGTGCGACGGCCACCGGTACCGGGAGTGGGTCACCGGTAACCAGGAGGTGCTCGCCGTGGACCCGGACTGGCCCGCGGTGGGCACCACCCTGCGGTTCCGGGTCGGGTTCGGCCCGGTGACGACGGAGGACACCAGCGTCGTGCGGATCTGCGAGCCGCGGCACCGGCTGGAGCTGGAGGCGAAGGCGGAGCCGTTCGGCGCGGCCCGCGTCGCCATGAACCTGGTGCCGTGGGGCGAGCACACGCTCTTCGTCCTCGACTGGCATCCGCTGCGCGGTCCCGGCACGCGGATGCACGGTCTGCCCGTGGACTATCTGGTCAAGGTCCGCAACGGCATGATGCTCACCAAACTGGCCCGGATCGCGGTGGCCGAGCGCGAGCGCGTGCCCGTGTGAGACCGCCTGAGGGCCGGTGGCACAATCGCCGGGTGCTGATCGAGGGATACGACGGCGGCCCGCTGGGCGCCGGTGAGTCGTTGCCGGCCCGACCGGGATTCTGGTCGAACCACCTGGCGGAGGCCTGTACCGGGACAGCGGACGGCGCGCCGTTTCGTCCGGAGTGGTTCGGGGAGGACGGCGCCGACGTCGATGCCATGACGGAGGCCCTCTTCGATCCCGAACGGTGGCCGGTGCTCCGGGTGTTGACCGCGGACGGCTCCGGGATCGCGATCGTCTTCCGGAACCAGCCGGGCGACTACGGCACGGACTACCTGCGCGTCCCGCCGGGCGGCCACGGCCCTGCCCAGCCGATCGCCGGCAGCGGGCTGACGTGGCCGGAGCTGATCGCCCTCGCCGACGCTCCCGGCCCCCGGGCGGCGGGGGTCGAGGCGCCGGCCGTCCGGCTTCTGCTGCTGATCCCCCTGCTCGACGATCTGGAGGTGCCGCAGGAGGCGGCCGTCCGGGTCGGCGCCGCGCTGACCGCGGTGGGGGTGGGCGGAGACGTCGCACCGAGCACGGCGATGCGCCTGCTCAGCGGGACGACGGGGAAGCCCTGGCACGATCCCGCGTGGGGCTCACCGCTCAGCAACTAGGGCTGTGGGTACCGGAGTCGGGTCAGCGGCCGGACCGCGGTCCGGCGGGCCCGAGCACCAGGACCTGGAGGGCGAGCACGGCCGCGCCGCGCGCCCAGTCGTGGAAGTCGGACACCTTCGTCTCCAGGTCGACCGGGTCGGCCCGTGGATGGCGGTTCGCGCGGATGGCGTCCTCGATCGCGGGGCCCGCCACGTCGACGAGGCCGACGCCCTCGCCCGCGAGCAGGATCTTCCGCGGCGCGGCGAAGTTCGCGATCTGCGCGACGAGCGTGCCCAGCGCCCTGGCCGCCTCGCCGATGACCCGGGCGGGCAGCGGATCGCCCTCGGCCGCGCGGGCGAGGATCTGCTCGTACGTGGCGTCCTCGCCGGTGGCGGCCCGCACCTGGTAGCGGATGCTCGGGATGGTGAGGAGCGAGACGGCGCTGCCGCGCGCGCCGTCGGGGGTCAGCGGGCCGTGCGGATCGACGATCCAGAACCGGCCGACCCCCAGCCCGTCCTCGGGCGTCTCCACCCGCCTGCCGCCGCTGACCAGGCCGTAGCCGAGGCCCGCGCCGATCGTGAGCACGGCGAACCGGTCCAGGTCCCGGCCCGCCCCGAACCAGCTCTCCGCCTCCACGAGGGCGCTCACGTCGTTGTCGACGACGGTGGGCAGCCCGGTGCGTTGGTGGACGAGCCGCCCGAGCGGCACGTCGCGCCAGCCGAGGAACGCCGACTCGTCGACGACGCAGCGGTCCTGAGCCCGTCCGCCCAGCCCGATGCCGACGCCGCAGAGCGAGGGGAAGTCACGCGCGAAGCCGTCCGTCAACACGCCGACGGCGGCGACGACCTGGTCCGGATCGCGGCCGGGCAGGGGCACGTCGCGGCAGGCGACGATGTCGCTCCTGAGGGTGGTGACGACACCGTAGACGGCGTCCTCGGTGATCTTGAATCCGGCGAAGGCGCGGGACTCCGCGACGACGTCGAGGGGCTGGGAGGGTCTGCCCTGCCGGGCCTCCTCGCGCGCGGCCGACCCGACCGGGGCCTCGACGAGCAGTCCCGACTCGATCAGCGGCTTGGTCAGCCGGGTGAGACTGCCCGCCGAGAGCCCACGCCGGCGCGCGAGTTCGCTGCGTGACAGCGGCCCGCGGGTGAGCACCTCCAGTGCCACGGCGCGCTCCGCCGGACTCAGCGGCAGCCAGGTGTCGGCCTGCGCGGTCATCGCCAATCCCTCATGATTTCTTCTGGTCCAAAACTAATGGGATCACCCTATGTCGCTGAAGGGTCCTCAGAAACAGCTCTGCACGCCTCTTGACGGTCAGAAACTTCTGACACAAAAGTAAATACTCCCGAGGACGAGCCGTAGACGAGGGAGTCTCCGATGACAGTCGCCTCCAGCAGCCCACCGACACGACTGCCCCTCGACGGTGGTGCGAAGGAGGCGGAACGCAGGCCGAGGCGCCCCCTCGGCGACGGGGCGCTCGCCGCGCTCTTCGTGGCCCCCGCCATGATCGGCTTCGCCGTCTTCCTGCTCTGGCCGACCCTGCGCGGCATCTGGCTGAGCTTCACCCGCTTCAATCTGCTCACCCCGCCGGAGTGGATCGGCCTGGCCAACTACGAGCGGATGATCAACGACCCCATCTTCTGGGGCTCGTTGAAGGTCACCGTCGAGTACGTCTTCATCAACATCGGGGTGCAGACGGTCGCCGCGCTCGCCATCGCCGTCCTGCTCCAGAGACTCACCCAGTCCTCGCTGCTGCGCGCCGTCGTCCTCACGCCGTACCTGATGTCCAACGTCGTCGCCGGCATCGTCTGGCTCTGGATGCTCGACACCCAGCTCGGCATCGGCAACGAGATCATCGCGGCGGTCGGCATCGACCGGATCCCGTTCCTCGCGGACGAGACCTGGGCGATCCCCACCATCGCGATGATCAACGTCTGGCGGCACGTCGGCTACACCGCGCTGCTCCTGTTCGCCGGACTCCAGGCGATACCCAACGACATGTACGAGGCGGCGCGCGTCGACGGCGCGAGCGAGTGGCGGATGTTCACCCGCATCACGATGCCGCTGCTCCGGCCGGTCCTCGCCGTGGTCCTGATCATGACCGTCATCGGTTCGTTCCAGGTCTTCGACACCGTGGCCGTGACCACGGCCGGAGGACCGGCCAACGCCACCAACGTGCTGCAGTACTACATCTACGGCTCGGCGTTCGGCCGCTTCCAGTTCGGCTACGCCTCCGCGATGTCCGTGGCCCTCCTGGTCGTGCTCAGCGTGATCACCGTCGTCCAGTACCGGATCACCCGCGCCGGCCAGACCGACCTCGGCTGAGGAGGAGGAGACACCGACATGGCCACCACCACCGCACCGACGGGCGCCCTGCGGCCCACCGCACGCCGCTTCTCCTTCGGCCGGGCCGTCGCCTGGACCGCGATGGGCGCGATCGTGCTCATCACCGTGCTGCCCTTCTACTGGGTGCTGCGCACCGCGCTGTCCTCCAATCCGGGCGTCGCCGCCGACCCGACCAACGTGCTGCCCGTCGACCTGACGACCGGCGGCTTCGAGCGGGCCCTCGGGCTCCAGTCGACGAAGGAGGCCGTCGCCCAGGGCGGCGCCGGCGGCGGACTCGACTTCTGGCGGTACCTGCTCAACTCGATCATCGTCTCGACGCTGATCACCACCTGCCAGATCCTGTTCTCCGCGATGGCCGCCTACGCGTTCGCGCGGCTGCGCTGGCGCGGCCGGAACACCGTCTTCACGCTGTTCCTCGGCGGACTGATGGTGCCGACGATCTTCACGCTGCTGCCGAACTTCGTGCTCGTGAAGGAACTCGGCCTGATCGACTCCCTGTTGGGGATCGCCCTGCCGACGATGTTCATGACGCCGTTCGCGGTCTTCTTCCTCCGCCAGTTCTTCATGAACATCCCGCGCGAGGTCGAGGAGGCGGCCCTCCTGGACGGCGCCGGCCGGATCCGGATCTTCTTCCGCGTCATGCTGCCGATGGCGTCCACGCCCATCGTCACCCTCGCCGTCCTCACGTACATCACGTCCTGGAACGACTACTTCTGGCCGCTGATGGTGTCGTACAGCGACAGCTCCCGCGTGCTCACCGTCGCCCTCGCGATGTTCCGGGCGCAGACCCCGCAGTCCGGCTTCGACTGGTCGGGGCTCATGGCGGCGACCCTCATCGCGGCCCTCCCGATGCTGGTGCTCTTCGGGGTGTTCGCGCGCCGGATCGTCAGCTCCATCAGCTTCACCGGAATCAAGTAGGAGGCACCGGATGCGATTCCGTACGCTCGCCGCGCTGGCCGGGGCGCTGACGCTGACCCTGACCGGCTGCGCCGGCGGCGACCCGGGCGGGTCGTCGTCGAGAACCGTGACGTACTGGCTGTGGGACGCCAACCAGCTGCCCGCGTACGAGGCCTGCGCGAAGGACTTCGAGAAGCAGAACCCGGACCTGGACGTGCAGTTCACCCAGCTCGGCTGGGAGGACTACTGGACCAAGCTCACCGCGGGCTTCATCTCCGGCACCCAGCCCGACGTCTTCACCAACCACATCCAGAAGTTCGGCCAGTTCGCCGAGCTGAAGGTGCTCGAACCGCTCGACGACCTCGGCATCGAGGACACGGACTACCAGCCGGGGCTCGCCTCGAACTGGGTCGCGCAGGACGGGCACCGCTACGGCGCCCCGAAGGACTGGGACACCGTCTCCCTCTTCTACAACAAGAAGATGGTCGACGACGCCGGCCTGTCCGCCGACGACCTCGGCGACCTGGAGTGGAACCCCCGCGACGGCGGCTCCTTCGAGAAGACCATCGCCCACCTCACCGTCGACAAGAACGGCCGGCGCGGCGACGAGAAGGGCTTCGACAAGAACAACGTCAAGGTCTACGGCCTCGCCACCAACGGAGCCGGGGACGGCGACGGCCAGACCCAGTGGAGCCCCTTCACCGGCTCGGCCGGCTGGTCCTACACGGACAAGAAGCGCTGGGGCAAGGAGTACCGGTACGACGACAAGACCTTCCAGTCCGTCATCGCGTGGTACTTCGGGCTCGCCAAGAAGGGCTACCTGGCCCCCTTCACCGACTGGAACTCCGGACTGAACCAGTCCAACGCCCAGTTCGCCGCGGGCCGCGCCGCCACCGCGTTCGACGGCGCCTGGATGATCTCGACCTACGCGGGCTTCAAGGGCATCGACTTCGGCACCGCCCGCAACCCCGTCGGGCCCACCGGCAAGCGCGCGACCATGATGAACGGCCTCGCCGACTCCGTCACCAAGGGCGCCCGCAACAAGGCGGGCGCCAAGAAGTGGGTTGCCTACCTGGCGTCCGACGCGTGCCAGGAGACCGTCGGGAAGTACGGCATCGTCTTCCCCGCGACACCGTCGGGCACCGACGCGGCCGTCGCCGCGTACAAGAAGAAGGGCATCGACGTGTCGTCCTTCACCACCCCGGTGGACGACCGCAAGGCATACCGCACCTTCTCCTTCCCGATCACCGACTACGCCGCCGACGTCTACGCCCTGATGCACCCCGCCATGCAGGACGTCTTCGGCAACGGAGCCTCGCCGAGCCGCCTCGACGAGACCAACGACCAGATCAACCTCCTGCTCGACCAGTAGTCACCGCACCCAGCGAAAGGCATCCGCACATGACGTTCACCCTCGGGATCGTCGGCGCCGGACAGTTCTCCGGAAGCTTCGCCAAGCTGTTCCTCGCCCACCCCGGAGTCGACGCCGTCCACGTCACCGACCTGCTGCCCGAGCGTGCCGAGCAACTGGCCGCGAAGGAAGGACTCGCGGGAACCTTCCCCTCGTACGAGGCGATGCTGGAGTCCCCCGACATCGACGCCGTCGCGATCTTCACGCAGCGCTGGACGCACGGCCCGCTGGTCCTGCAGGGCCTCGACGCGGGCAAGCACGTGTACTCGGCGGTGCCGATGGCCGTCACCCGGGACGAGATCGCGGCGATCATCGACGCGGTCCGCAGGACCGGTCTGACGTACATGATGGGCGAGACCAGCGAGTACAACCCGGCGACCGTGCACGCCCGCAACCAGATCGCCGACGGCGCCTTCGGGCGGCTGTTCTACGCCGAGGGCGACTACGTCCACGACATGGACCTCGGGTTCTACGAGGCGTACCAGTACAGCGGCGGGGAGCGGTGGAAGGAGACCGCCAGCTATCCGCCGCTGCTCTACCCGACGCACGCGGTGGGCGGGGTGCTCGGCGCGTGGCGGACGCACGCGGTGAGCGTGTCCGCGATCGGGGTGAAGGACGAGCGCGGGGACGGCGTCTTCGACACCGAGGTCAGCCAGTTCGGCAACGACATCTCCAACGCCACCGCCCTGTTCGAGGTGGCCGGCGGCGGGTCGTTCCGTACGAACGAGTTCCGGCGGGTCGGCTATCCCTCGCACATCAGGGAGTCCAGGTTCCGGTTCTTCGGCACGGACGCCAGCATGGAGCAGCTCGCCACGGTCAGCTTCTGGCAGGACAAGAAGGGCGTGCAGGACATCACCGAACTGCTGGAGCCGAAGCCGTCCCTGAGCCCAGACGATCCTTCGCTGGAGAAGATCGCGCCGGCGCTGCGGGCCGCGTTCACCTCGGGTTCGGCGCCCGTGCACGACCGGGCGCGGCTGCCGCGGGTCTTCGACCACATGCCGAACGGGCACGAGGGCAGCCACCACTTCCTGGTGGACGACTTCGTCACCGCGGTGAACACCCGGACCCTGCCGTCCGTGAACGCCTGGGTGGCCGCGCGCTACACCCTGCCGGGCATCGTCGCCCACGACTCCGCCCGGCAGGGCGGCGCGCGCCTGGAGATCCCGGACTTCGGGGACGCCCCGGAGGCCTGACCCACCGGACGCCGTCGCGTCGCCCGTGCCGGGCGGGGCGACGGCGTCCGGGCCCCCTGGTGAACCGGAGGAAGGCGCGAGCACCGATACTTCAGGGGGTGCGGTACGCGGGTGAGTGGCTGCCGCCCCACGACAGCCTCCTGCGGCAGCACCTCCTGGAAGGGCACGACACGGTGACGACGACGGTCACGTATCAGGGCGAACCCGGCTCCAACTCGGCGACCGTGGCGCACGCCCTGTTTCCCGGCTGTGCCGAACTGCCCTGCACCGGTTTCGAGCAGGCCCTGGACGCCGTGACGCTCGGTGCGGCCGACGTCGCGGTGATCCCGGTGGACAACTCCGCGGCCGGGCGGGTGGCGGACGTGCACCACCTGCTGCCGGAGTCGGGCCTCTTCATCGTCGACGAGTACTTCCACGCCATCCGCTTCGACCTGATGGGCGTGCCCGGCGCGACCCTGGACCAGGTGGAGTGCGTCCGCAGTCACGTGCACGCCCTCGGCCAGTGCCGCAAGGTGCTGCGGGAGCACGGCTGGCGCAGCCTCGTCAGCGACGACACCGCCGGGGCGGCGCGCGAGGTGGCCGAGCTGGGCGACCCGCGGCACGCGGCGTTCGCCCCGCCCGCCGCGGCCGCCCTGCACGGTCTTGAGGTGCTGCGGGCCGGTGTCGAGGACGACCCGGACAACACCACGCGGTTCGTCGTCCTCTCTCGTACCGCGGGCCCGGCGCCGGACCCGGGGGAGCCGACGATGACGAGTGTGTTCTTCTGCGTCCGCAACATCCCCAGCGCGCTGTACAAGGCGCTCGGCGGCTTCGCCAGCGGCGGCGTGAACCTCACCAAGATCGAGAGCTACCAGATCGGCGCCGGCCTGAACGCCAGCCGCTTCTACGTCGAGTTCGAGGGGCACCCCGAGGAGAAGCGCGTCGCGCTCGCCCTGGACGAGCTGCGGTTCTTCTCCACCGAGGTGCGCATCCTCGGCGTCTTCCCCGCGCATGCGCACCGGACGAACACCGTCTGACCCAGCGGTTCCGGGGTGGGGTGTCAGGCCGCCCCGATGCCGTGCAGCAGCGTGTCCACGACGACGTCCGCGGCCTGACCTGCACTGAGGTCGGGCAGCTGCTCGGTCACCAGCCGCATGACCTGCGGCAGGAGCGCGCTCGCCCATCCCTGCGGCAGGCCGCGGCGCAGCAGTCCTTCCTCGGTGGCGCGGTCGAGGAACGCGTCGACCTCGCGGATCGACGCGTCCCGGCGTGCGTGGACGCTCTCGTCGGCGAGCATCCGGCCGAGGTCGACGGGCCAGGTGCGGTTCACCACGATGATGTTCTCGACGTAGCGGTGCAGGGCCACCGCCACGGGCGCCTCGCGCAGCCGCGCGTCCGCGATGGCCTGCTCGATGGCGGTCAGCCGGGCTTCGTAGATTGCGGCGAGGAGCTCCTCGCGGGAGGCGAAGCGCCGGTAGACGGTGCGCCGGTCCACTCCCGCCTCGGCCGCGATGTTCGCGACGCTCGCGCCGGGATCGGCGGCGAGCATACGGGCCCCGGTGCTCAGGACGGCTTCCAGATTGCGTGCTGCGTCGGCTCTCACCTCATCGAGTCTAGCGATGAGGTGAGGAGCATGAGACGTCTACCGCCCCCGTGACGGGGAGCTGGAGCATTCAACCGCCACACCACGGTGGCATTCGATCCGACCCCCTCGCCCGTGTCCAGCGGTCACCATGATGGGCCACCCGTGCGCGTCCATGTGAAGTTCTCTCATTCAAGTGCTACAGTGACGTGACAGTTAATGAAGCATCGGTACCGCGACACAGGAAGAGAGAAAGCGCATGATCACCTATGACCGGCTTTTCATCGGGGGATCCTGGGTCCGGCCGAGCGCCCCGGAGCTGCTCGACATCACCTCTCCGCACGACCGTTCCGTGATCGGCCGCGCCGCGCAGGCGCAGCCCGCGGACGTCGACCGTGCGGTGGCCGCGGCCCGCTCGTCCTTCGAGGCGGGGGAGTGGCGCCTGACCGAGCCCGCCGAGCGCATCGCCTTCCTGCGCCGGTTCAACGAACTGCGCGAGGCCAACGCCGAGGCGATCGCCCACCTCATCTCGCTGGAGAACGGCTCGGCCGGCTGGTTCACCCGCGCCGGCCAGCCCGGCCTGACCCGGCAGGCGAACGCCTATCTGAAGGCGGCCGAGGAATTCGGCTGGGAGGAGACCCTCACCCCCTCGGACCCCGCGTCCCCGACCCGCAGCGTGGTGCGCCGCGAGGCGGTCGGCGTCGTGGCCGCGGTGATCCCCTGGAACTCGCCGTTCTCCTCGGCCACTTCGAAGATCATCCCAGCGCTGCTCGCCGGCAACTCCGTGGTCCTCAAGGTGTCCCCGGAGAACTCGCTGAGCATGGGTTTCCTGGCCGGACTCCTCGAACAGGTCGGCCTGCCCGAGGGCGTGATCAGCGTCCTGCCGGCCGACCGGGAGACCAGTGAGCACCTGGTGTCGCACCCGGACGTCGACAAGGTCGCCTTCACCGGCTCGACGCGCGCCGGGCGCCGCATCGCCTCGATCGCCGGCGAGCAGCTCAAGCGGGTCAGCCTGGAGCTGGGCGGCAAGTCGGCGACCGTCATCCTGCCCGACGCCGACCTGGCCAAGGCTGTCGCGGGCGTGAAGTTCGGCTCGCTGCTCAACAACGGCGAGTCCTGTATCGCCCAGACCCGCATCCTCGCCCCGCGCGAGCGGTACGAGGAGGTCGTCGCCGCATTGAAGGAGCTGGTCGAGTCGCTGAAGGTGGGCGCCCCCGACGACCCCGACACCTTCATCGGCCCGATGATCCGCCCCGACCAGCAGCAGCGCGTCCGCGACTACATCGCGCTCGGCATCGAGGAAGGCGCCCGCCTGGTCACCGGCGGACCGCAGATCCCCGAGGGGCTGGAGAAGGGCAACTATGTGACGCCGACCGTCTTCGCCGACGTGGACAACTCCATGCGGATCGCCCAGGAGGAGATCTTCGGCCCGGTCCTGGTCGTCATCGCCTACGAGGACGAGGACGACGCCGTCCGCATCGCCAACGACAGCGAGTACGGCCTGTCCGGCGGCGTCTGGTCCCGCGACGAGGCGCACGCCCTGGCCGTCGCCCGCCGCATCCGCACCGGAACCGTCACCGTCAACGGGGCCTCCGTCGCCTTCGACGGCCCGTTCGGCGGCTTCAAGGCCAGCGGCATCGGCCGCGAGTACGGCGCGGTCGGGCTCGGCACCTACACCGAGTACAAGACCATCACCGTCTGACCGCCGGCATGACGTAGATCACGAAGACGGGCCGCCCGATCCGGAATGCGGGGAAGGGCGCGGCGGCTTGCACCCCTTGTGGGCTTGCCCTGTTCGGGGGGTGCGTGGGGCAATGGCGCTCGGCGTGAGGCCGCGGGGGTGAAGACGTTCCCGGGCCCGGTCTTCCGCGTTCGCCCGTCCCGGGACCGCTGTCTTCGAAAGGTTTCCCCGCACCATGCCGCTGGCCCTGCTGGCCCTGGCCGTTGTCGCGTTCGGCATCGGCACCACCGAGTTCGCCACGATGGGGCTGCTGCCCCAGATCGCTGACGGCGTCGGCGTGTCCGTGCCCCACGCGGGCAACCTCGTCTCGGCGTACGCCCTCGGCGTCGTCGTCGGCGCCCCCGTCCTCACCGGCATCTGCGCACGCGTGCCGCACAAGCGACTGCTGCTGCTCCTGACCGCCCTGTTCGTCGTGGGCAACTCCGCGTCCGCGCTCGCCCCCGACTTCGGCACCCTCTTCGCCGCCCGCTTCGTGGCGGGCCTGCCCCACGGCGCCCTGTTCGGCGTCGGCGCCGTCGTCGCCTCCCGGCTCGTCGCCCCCGACCGGGCGGCCCGCGCGGTGTCGAAGATGTTCCTCGGACTCACCGTCGCCAACATCGTCGGGGTGCCGGCCGGGACGGCGCTCGGCCAGCAGCTCGGCTGGCGCTCCGCCTACTGGGCGGTCGCCGTCATCGGGCTCCTCGCCCTCGCCGCCCTGGCCCTGTTCGTTCCCCACCAGCCGCGCGGCGCCCAGTCCGGGATCCGGCACGAGCTGCGGGCGATGGGCAACAAGCAGGTCGTCCTCGGCCTCGCCACCGCCGTCGTCGGATTCGGCGGCTTCTTCGCCGTCTACAGCTACCTGGTCCCGATGCTGACCCACCTCACGGGGTTCTCGGACTCGTCGACCACCCTGGTTCTCGCGCTGTACGGCGTCGGCATGACGCTCGGCACGCTGATCGCGGGCCCGCTCACCGACCGCGCCCTGCGGCCCACCCTCTACTGGGGGCTCGCGCTGCTCGCCGCGGCGCTGGTGACGTTCTACTTCACCGTCCACAGCACGGTGCCCGCGCTCCTGACCATCACCTTCATCGGCGCGATGGGTTCGCTCATCACGACGCCCGTGCAGATGCTGCTCATGGCCAAGGCGAAGAACGCGCCCACGATGGCCGCGGCGTCGAACCACTCTGCGTTCAACCTGGCCAACGCGGGCGGTGCCTGGATCGGCGGCCTGGTCATCTCGGCGGGCTGGGGCTGGGCCTCGCCCAACCTGGCGGGCGCCGTCCTCGCCCTGGCCGGTCTCGCCCTCGCCGTCGTGAGCGGCCTGATCGACCGCGGCGGCGAACGCTCGGAGGTGTCCGCGTCGCACGCGCTGTCGGCGACCGAGGCCGCACCGAGCGACGCGGCGCACTGAGATCGTCAAGTCGCCCTGTCGCGGGCCCTATTGACGCGCGTAGCGGAGCCGGGCAGATTCGTTCTCGCCCGGCTCCGTTCCGCATCTTCCGCCTCAGGAGGCACTGTGCTCAGACGGCCCCTTCGCGCCTTGCTTTCTCTTGTCATGCTCGCCTCATTCGTGGTGTTGGGAGGCGCGGTCACCGCGGGCACCGCCCACGCCGACGACTGCTACACCTGGAACCGGGCGCTCAGTCAGGGCGCCAGCGGTGAGGACGTCCGCCAACTGCAGATCCGGGTCGCCGGCTACCCCGGCTACGGAGGCGTCCTCGCGGTGGACGGGGAGTTCGGCCCCGCCACCAAGGCCGCGGTCACCCGCTTCCAGCAGGCCTACGGCCTGTCCGCGGACGGGGTCGCCGGTACC
This sequence comes from Streptomyces longispororuber, assembly GCF_024448165.1. Taxonomy (GTDB): domain Bacteria; phylum Actinomycetota; class Actinomycetes; order Streptomycetales; family Streptomycetaceae; genus Streptomyces; species Streptomyces longispororuber_A. The sequence continues at coordinate 16,817 of NZ_JAMOLN010000130.1, read as the reverse complement.
CAGACCTTCACCAAGCTCTACGCCCTCCAGGACGGCGACTGCACCCCGGCCCACTTCACCTACGCCGAGATGAACCGCTGCAACTCCGACTGGTCCGGCGGCGCCGTGTCCGCGGCCGCCGCGAAGGCGAACGCGCTGCAGCAGATGTGGAAGCTGGAGGCCCTGCGGCACGCCCTCGGCGACCGCGCGCTGACCACCAGCAGCGGCTTCCGCTCCACGGCCTGCAACAACGCGGTCGGCGGCGCCGCGAACAGCAACCATCTCTACGGCCGCGGCATCGACCTCGTCGGCTCACCGTCGTTCTGCGAGATCGCCAAGCAGGCCAGGAACCACGGGTTCAACGAGATCCTGGGGCCCGGCTATCCCGGCCACAGCGATCACGCCCACCTCGGCAGCCAGAGCTCGCGCTACTGGTCGGCATCCTCCTGCGGCATCTGACGGCGCACGTCAGTCGACGGCGGCGAGACAGCCCGCCAGTGCGGCGTACAGGACGGTCACCGTCAGGAACCCGATGATGTCGCGCCGGCCGAACCCCGGGGACCCGACACGGTCCGCGAGCACGGCGACCGTGAGGTCCTCGGGGTCGTGCACGATCCGTACCCGGTCGCCGACCTGAGGGATGTGCTCACCGGTCTCGACGATCACCTCGTACTCCCCGCGCTCGACCGACGGGGGACGGAACGCGCACCGGATCCGCAGCGGGCGGTTCTCGTCCACGGCATTGAGGTGCCCGCGGCACACCGCGGTGACGCGGCGCCCGTGGCGGCGCAGCCGGCGCTCGCGCCGGGACTGCGGCACCAGGGTCAGCACCAGACCGGCGCCGCACGCGAAGTACCAGACGCACAGGACGATCAGGGCCATGCCGCCTCCGGTCCGCCCGGCCCCCCCGTGGGGTGAGGCCCGCCCGAATTCGGACGGGTCGCACCCATCGTGACGCCGATGCCGTCGGCTGTCAGCTCTGCGCGGGGCGCGGACCGCTCACGGCCGCTCCCGGGAGCGGCGGCGCCCGACCGGCAGGGGAACCGGGTCCGCGCCGGCGACCACGGTGTTGGAGAGCGTGCCGATCCCCTCGACGGTGAGTGTGACCGTGTCGCCGGGCTTCAGCGGCGGGGGGCTCTGCTCGCCGCGCAGCCCCCACAGTTCCGCGAGGCAGCCGCCGTTGCCGCAGGTGCCGGAGCCGAGCACGTCGCCGGGGCGGACCACGGTGCCGCGGGAGGCGTAGGCGGCCATCTCCTCGAACGTCCAGCTCATGTTGGACAGCAGGTCCCTGCCGATCACCGCGCCGTTGACCTCGGCGGTCAGCGCGAGGCGCAGGAACCCGTCGGCGTCCCGGTGGGGCTCCAGTTCGTCGGCGGTGACGAGATACGGGCCGAGCGTGCCGGCGGTGTCCTTGCCCTTGCAGGGGCCGAGGCCCACCGTCATCTCGGCGGACTGGAGATCGCGCGCGGACCAGTCGTTGAAGACGGTGTAGCCGACGATGTGGTCGCGGGCCTGCTCGGGCGTGAGGTCGCGTCCCTCGCGGCCGATGACGGCGGCCACCTCCAACTCGAAGTCCAGAACGGCGGATCCCGGTGGCATCGGGACGTCGTCGCCGGGGCCGTGGACGGCGTGCGGATTGGTGAAGTAGAAGGTCGGTGCCGCGTACCACTGCTCGGGCACGCCGTCGGCGCCGTCGACGGAGCGGCGTACGCCCTCCACGTGCTCCTCGAAGGTCACGAAGTCCCGTACGGACGCCGGCCGCAGCGGTGGGAGCAGCCGGACCTGCGAGACGTGCGGCCCGGGCGCCGCCTCCAGGGCCTCGCCGCCCGCCCGGAGCAGGCCCGCCGACCCGCCGCCGGAGGCGAGGAGTTCGGTGAGCGAGCGCACTCCGGCGACGGGGTGGAGGGTGCCGTCCGTCCCGACGACAGCGAGGTGACTCTGGTGCTGGTGCACATAGGCGGCGAAGCGCACGGCGGTTTCTCCTGGCGCGGGGAAGGGGCGGTGGTCGGGGGCGGGATCAGACCGGCGGGGCCACGAACACGCCCCGGTCCGGATCGTTGAACGACTCCTTGGCGACGAACTCGTTCATCGCGTTCGCCGTCCCCCACTGGTCGGTGACCTCGGGCCGGGAGAAGTCGTAGACGTGCGGATGCCAGGTGTCCTCGTCCAGCAGCTCCAACTCCGTCGTGTACTCCACGGTGTTGCCGTGCGGATCCAGGAAGTACGTGAAGGTGTTGTCACCCGCCAGGTGCCGGCCGGGCCCCCAGATCTTCTGGAACCCGGCCCGCATGACCCGGCCCGATCCGCGCATGTACTCGTCGAGGCCGCGCATCTCGAACGACACGTGGTGCAGGGCGGTGTGCGGACCCTGCGCGATCGCCATGGAGTGGTGCCGGCTGGAGATCCGCATGAAGTGCATGACCTCGCCCATGTGCGGCGAACTGAGCGTGTCGGAGAGCGCGAAGCCCAGATGGCGCTCGTACCACTGCCTGGTCCGGTTCAGATCGGGCGAGTTGAGGACGACGTGGGACAGCTTGACCGGGACGGCCTCCTTCTCCTCGATCCTGCGGTGCCGGCGGACCGCGACGTCGGCGGAGACCTCGACGGTGCGCCCGTCGATGTCGAAGAACCGGAAGCCGTAGCCGCCGCCCGGTGTGTCGACCTTCCCCGGCCGCGAGATCAACTGCACGTCACCGGAGAGGAGTTGCTCGGCGAGCGCGTCCACGTCGGCCGGGGTGGCGGCCCCGTAGGAGACGAGGTCGAGCCGCTTCTCGGCAGCCTTGCGCAGGCGCACGACGTACTGCTCGGGGCTGCCCTCGGCGGCCAGGAAGGAGATGCCCGAATCCTCGGCGACCTTGGTGAGGCCCCAGACGCCGGAGTAGAAGTCGAGCTGCTTGTCGTAGTCGGGCACGGCGAGGTCGACGTGCCGCAGATGGGTGAGCAGGCGGGGCATGGTGTCAGTCCTTCCGGAGGAGGGCGGCCGCGTTGCCGCCCCGTACGGCGTGGAAGTCGGCGTCCGGCAGCCGGGCGGCGCGCAGCGCGCCCACCGGGTCACCGGCACCCATGTCGAACGGGAAGTCGGAACCGAGCAGCACCCGGTCCGCGCCCGCCACGCGCACCAACTCCCGCAGGACGTACGGGTCGTGGACCAGGGAGTCGAAGTGGATCCGCCGGAGGTAGCTGCTGGGCGGGGCGGCGCAGCCGGTCCTGGCGTCGGGGCGGACGGCCCAGGCGTGGTCGGAGCGGCCGATGTGGGTGGGCAGATAGCCGCCGCCGTGCGCCGCGATCAGGGTGAGTGCGGGGTGGCGGTCGAGGACGCCGGAGAAGATCAGGTGCGAGAGGGCGACGGCGTTCTCGGCGGGCTGGCCGACGGTGTTGGACAGGTACCACCGGCCGAGCCGCTCGTCGAGCGTGCAGCCGAAGGGGTGCAGGAAGACGATCGCCCCCGTGCTCGCGGCGCGGGACCACAAGGGTTCGTAGGCCGGATCGGACAGGTCCCGGTCCGGCGCGTGGCTGGAGATCTCGACTCCGGCCAGCCCCTGTTCCAGGGCGTGGTCGAGGGCCCGCACGGCCTGGCCGGGGTGCTGGAGCGGCACGAGGCCGAGGCCGCGCAGCCGGTCGGGTGCCGCCGAACAGTGCGCGGCCGTCGCCTCGTTGGCGAGCCGGTACACCTTCTCGGCCGTCGTCCCGTCCGCCCAGTAGTGGTAGTGCGAGGGGGACGGGCTGACCAGCTGGACGTCCACGCCCTGGGCGTCCATCGCGGTGAGCCGGGCCCGCACGTCGGTCAGCAGGCCGATCCGCTCGCCGATCATGGGGTCGTTCACCTGGAGTGCGGCGGGGCCGTTGCGGCGGGCGTCCAGGGCGCGTGCCTCGGCGTGGCCGGGCAGGCCCTCGACGAGGGCGTCGACCTCGGGCAGCAGGACGTGCGCGTGCACGTCGACGGTGGGCGGTGATGTCGTCACGGCAGCTCCCGCAGCAGGGCCATCGTGCGGCCCATCAGGCCCGGGACGTCGGCGTCGCGCACCCCGTCGAGCTGCCACTGCCCGATCTGCACCGACGCCTCGACGACGGGCCGGACGCGGGCGATCCGACGCTCGTAGTACGTCAGGAACAGGGCGTCGTCCCAGGTGTCGCCGGCGGTCAGCAGCTGGGCGAGGACCCAGGCGTCCTCCAGGGACAGTGCGGCGCCCTGGGCGAGGGTGGGCGGGCAGCAGTGCACGGCGTCGCCGACGAGCACGACCCGGCCGCGGTGCCACGAGCCCTCCACCAACAGGCGGTCGAACCAGGTGTAGTTGACCTTCTCCGGGTCCGTGATGTGTGCCGTGATCTCGGGCCAGAACCCTCCGTAGTGCCGCGCGAGGCCGCGCATCTCGTCGGCGTACGAGGCGGGCGGTATGGACGCACGGTCGCGGCGGGCCTCGACGACGTACGCATAGAGGGTGTCCTCGCCGGTGGGGCAGTAGCCGGCGATGTAGGCGGGGCCGCCGTAGGCGAGGTCGGTGCGGGTGACACCGGCCGGGCGGGGCGCGGCGATGCGCCAGATGGCCATGCCGGTCGGCTCGGGCCGGTCCGTGATGCCGATCGACGCGCGGGTGGCGGAGGCGAGTCCGTCGGCGCCGATCACCAGGTCGTAGCGGCGCGCGTCGCCGTCGCTGAAGCGGACGGTGACCCCGGGCTCGTCGGCGGACTGGTCGAGGGAGGTGGCGCGGACGCCCAGGCGGACGGCAGCGCCGCTCGCCCGCACGGCGTCGATGAGGATGCGCTGGAGCGCGGGGCGCTGCATGCCGACGGTGGCCGGCAGGTCGTCGCCACCGGTGCGCAGGTCGTCGGCGACGTGCAGGACGGTGCCGTCAGGCGTGGTGATGCCGACCGAGCCGAAGCCGAGGCCGGACTTCTCCACCTGGTCCCAGACGCCGAGTTCGCGCAGGACGCGCAGGGCGTTGCCCTGCAGCGTGATGCCGGAGCCGGCGGCCGCGTTCCAGTCGTCCTTCGCCTCGATCAGGTCGACGGCGATCCCGGCGCGACGCAGCAGGATCGTCGCCGCGCTGCCGGCCGCGCCGCCACCGATGACGAGGACCGATCGGGATGTGCTCATGAGGGGAACTCCCTTGCTCCGCAGGATGGTTGCGGACTATTTGACCGCGACGGGGTTGACGGGTGAACCGACGGCCCCGGTGATGGGCAGCGGGGCGGCGGTGAGCCAGAAGTCGTACGTGCCGTCGTCGGCGCAGTCGGCGGCCAGCGCGTCCAGGTCCCACATCTCGCCGATGAGCAGACCGATGTGCGGGATGGCGACCTGGTGCAGCGGCTGGAAGGCATGCTCGAACTCGTTCGGCCGGACCTCGAACCCCCACGTGTCGGTGGCGATCGCGGCGATCTCCGTGCGGTGCAGCCAGCCTGCGGTGGTGAAGGAGAGTCCGGGGGCCGGGCCGCCCGCGTACTCGCCCCAGCCCTCGCGGCGGGCGCGGGCGAGGCGTCCGGTGCGCACCAGCACGAGGTCCCCGCGGCCGACGGACACGCCGTGCGCCGCCGCGGCGGCGGCCAGATGGTCCGCGGTGACGGCGAAGCCGTCGGGGAGTTCGCCGTCGGCGCCGACGACACGGCCCACGTCGAGGAGGACTCCGCGCCCGGCGACGTGCGGGGCCATGTGCTCGATGCCGGTGACCAGGTCGCCGTCGGAGGTGACGGTGGCCGCGGCGGCCCGGCCGTTCCACGCCCTGCCGTGGTCGAAGATGTGGCCGAGGCCGTCCCACTGGGTGGAGCACTGCAGCGGCATGGCGATCACGTCGTCGGCGCCGCCGAGCCCGTGCGGGAAACCCTGCAGACCGAGCGCCGCGTCGGTGCCGGTGTCGAGCATCGTGTGGACGGGGTTGGTGCGCCGCCGCCAGCCCTGCTGTGGGCCGTCCATGTCGAACCGCTGCGACAGCGAGAAGCTGACGCCCCGGCGGACGAGCGCCGCTCCCTCGCGGCGCTTGGCGGCGTCGAGGAAGTTGAGCGTGCCGATCCGGTCGTCGTCGCCCCAACGGCCCCAGTTCGAGCAGGACTTGGCGGCCTCGGCGATCGCGCCCGCCGGATCGTCCCGGTCCGGGATCACGACGCCGCCTCCGCCACGCAGTGAGTGCGCTGTGCGCCGAGCCCGGTGATGGCGGCGTCCATCACGTCGCCGTCGCGCAGCAGCCGCCCCCAGTGCAGGCCGTTTCCGGCGGGGGAGCCGGTCAGCACCAGGTCGCCGGGCAGGAGGCGGACGGTCTGCGAGACGTGGGACACCATCCGGGCCACGTCGAAGATCATGTCCTTGGTGGACTCGTCCTGCATGGTCTCGCCGTTGAGCCGGAGGACCAGACGCAGGTCGCCGGGATCGGTGACCGACTCGGCGGGCACGATCCACGGGCCGAGCGGCGTGAAGCCGGGGGCGTTCTTGCTGCGCAGCCAGTCCGTGCCGATCTGCGGCATGTCCCGGCGGAAGACGGTCGCCCGGTCGGTGAGGTCGTTGGCGATGGTGTACCCGGCGACGTGCTCCAGGGCTTCGCCGACCGGCACCCGGTAGGCGGGCCGGCCGATGACGGCCGCCAACTCCAGCTCCCAGTCGGGCTGTTCGGCCCAGGCGGGCAGGGCGACGTCGTCGTACGGGCCGGTGACCGCGCTCGGCAGGCCGATGAAGACGTACGGAAGGTCCTCCGCGGCCCGTCGGTCCATGATGTCCGCGGCCTCCGCCCGCCGCTCCGCCTCGGGGCGGTCGTCACCGGGTGCGCGATGGGCGACGTGCAGGTCGATGACGTGCCGGCGGTAGTTCGCGCCGGACTGGAACACCTGGCGCGGTTCGACCGGGGCGTGCACCCGGAAGTCGGCCAACGGCCTGCGCTCCACACCGCTGTCACCCGCCAGCGACCGCAGTCGCGGCAGCACCCCGGCCCAGTCCTCCAACAGCAGACGGACCGTCAACTGTGGTGCGTCCAGGGCGATCCGCAGATCGACGACGCGTGCGTCCGGGGTGACGAGAGCCGGCAGGGGCGGCCCGTCCGGAGGCGAGAGGGTCGCGAGCGCGAAAGGGCCGGCGAACAGGGTGGGCACGGGGTCAGGTTTCACGGACGAGTCCTCCTGGTTGCGGTGCGACTAATCTGGACCCGCACTCGGTGATCAGGGAAATCGATTGTGTGGATGACAGGCATCCATCGGACGAATGAACCCTGGTCGGCGTCGAACGGCAGGGGAAAGCCCATGAATCTGGCCCGTCTGGACCTCAACCTCGTCGTCGCCCTGCGCGCCCTCCTCGAGGAGCGCAACGTCACGCGCGCCGGACAGCGCGTCGGGCTGAGCCAGCCCGCCATGAGCGCGGCCCTGTCCCGGCTCCGCCGCCACTTCGACGACGATCTGCTGGCCCGCGTCGGCGGCCACTACGAGCTGACCGCGCTCGGACAGGTCCTGCTCGACCGCACCTCGACCGCGTACGACGTCCTGGAACGCCTCTTCGCCAGCCAGGCCGACTTCGACCCGGCCCGGGAGAGCCGTGAGTTCACGCTGGTGGCGTCCGACTACGCCGTCTCCGTCTTCGGCGCCCGCCTCGCCCGCGTCGTGCACGAGGAGGCCCCCGGCATCCGCCTGCGCTTCGCCCAGACCCCGCCCACCGCCGTCGACGACACCGCCACACTGCTCAGCGCGGTCGACGGTCTGCTCATGCCGCACGGCATCATCAGCGGCTTCCCCGCCACCGACCTCTACGACGACCGCTGGGTCTTCCTCGTCGCCGACGACCACCCGGGCGTCGCGGACCGGCTCACCCGCGAGGACCTGGCCCGCCTGCCCTGGGTCACCTACCAGCGCACCTACGACGCCCCGGCCGTCCGCCAGCTCGGCATGCTCGGCATCGAACCGCACGTCGAGGTCTCCGTCGACAGCTTCCAGCTGCTGCCGCTCCTGGTGGCCGGCACCCGGCGCATCGCCCTGATCCAGGCGCGGCTCGCCCGACTGCTGACGCCGGTCGCCGCCGTCCGCGTCCTGGAGCCGCCCTACGAGGCGGTGACCTTGCAGGAGGCCCTGTGGTGGCACCCCGTGCACACGCACGACGCCGCCCACATCTGGCTGCGCGAGACGGCGGCCCGCGTCGGCGGGCAGGTGGCAGAGACCCGTGAGGGCGCTGTCGTGGGGTGACGCGCCGAGGAACGCGTCCGCCTCAGGCGGCGGCGGTGGACGGGCCGCGGCGCCTGGCCAGCGCGCGCCTGACATGAACCGTCGTGGTCACGAGGGTCGCGACCAGGGAGCCCGCGACGACGACCGCCAGCACGGCGAGGGTGGGGTTCACCCAGGCCGGCACGAGGTCGTAGTCGGCGTTGCACCTGTTGTGCAGGGGAAAGGCCTGCGAGGTCTCGCGCCAGTGCTCGGACCGGTAGTCCTGGTCGTACTCCTGACCTGCCTGGAGCGCGCAGGTCTCCGCCACGTCCAGACCGCCGGAGAAGGCGCCCCAGAACCAGATCGGGGCCAGGAGGAGGACCGCCAGTGCCGTCGAGCCGAACCAGAAGCCCGGGTTCCACCACAGCCGCGTCCGGCCGCCGACCCCGCTCGTCGCCCTCACCGCTGCGCGCGGATCTGACCGAGCCACTCCGCCCCCAGCCGGAGCCCGTCGGGGAACTCGTCGTCCCGGTCCCAGCGCCACGCGGTGATCATCGCCAGCATGAGGGTCCTGCAGGCGCGCAGCACGTCGTGGTCGACCCCCGGGTAGTGATCGGCGACCTCCGCGGGGGCGTGGGCGAGGTCGAACTCGACGGGCCCGCGGCAGCACGTCTCCAGGTCGACGAAGAGCAGTCCCTGCGGCGTGGCGAGGAGGTTGCCCGGATGCGGCTCGCCGTGCAACAGCTGCTCGGAGCCACCGTGTTCGCCGAGTTCCGTACGGAGATCGCGCAGTGTCCCGCCGAGCAGGTCCCGGTCGGCGTCGGCGAGCGCGGGAGTGAGGTCGTGGTGCGCCACGAGGTGCTGCGCCTCGGCGACGCGGTCGGTGAAGTGCGGGCTGGGGATGCCGACATCGCGCATCGCGGCGTGCAGCCGTGCGAGCGCGTGCGCATAGTCGGCCGGTGGGATCCGCTCACTGGGCGTGGACTCGTAGTAGGTCCAGAACGTCACCGTGAAGCCGTCGCGCTCGTGGACGCGCGGCTCGACGCGGGGGTCGAGCGCGGCCACCGGGCCCCCGGCGGCGGCGAGTTGCCGACCGAGGTCGACCTCGAACTGTGCGACCTGGTGCTCCTTCGGCGCGACCCTGGCGAGGACGTCACAGGGCAGCAGACGCAGGGTGAGCTTGTTCGAGTTGTGGAGGACGATCGCGTCGTCGGCCACCAGACCGAGCGAAGCAGCGATGGACCTGGCCGTGTGCACCGCACGCGAGACCTCTGACGCCTGCATCGTCCCCGGCCCCTCTCCCTGGACGTCACCGCACGTTCCGGGCGGTGCAACCGGCGGACCATACCAAGGTGTCGGTACCGGACACGCTTGATTTACCGGCGGTGCGAGACTGGACGCATGCTCGTTCAGATCCTCGCCGCCACCGGTGTGCTCGCCGTACTGACCATGGTTCCCGGCCCTGACATGGCCGTGGTGACGAAGCGCGCCCTCGCGTCCGGCCGGCGCGACGGTCTGCGCACGGTCGGCGGCATCACGACGGGCCTGCTCGTCTGGGGCGTGCTGACGGTGGCCGGCCTCGCGGCCGTCCTCGCCGCGTCGGCCACGGCGTACACGATCGTCAAGCTCGCCGGCGCCCTCTACCTCGCGTACCTGGGCGTCCAGGCGCTGCTCCAGAGCCGCCGCGGTGCCACATCGCACCCCGCCCCGGACGCCCCGTCGCCGTCCGGCAACCCATGGCGCACCGGCCTGGTCAGCAACGTCTTCAACCCGAAGATCGCCGTCTTCTACACGGGCCTCCTGCCCACGCTCGCGCCGTCCGGCGTCTCCCCGCACCTGGGCATGAGCGTGCTGGTCCTCGTCCACGCGACGCTGACCCTCGTCTGGCTCGGCGCCTACGTCCTGGTGCTGTCCAAGGCCCGCACCGTCTTCGAGAAGCCTGCCGTGCGCCGCGCGATGGACCGCGCCACGGGAGTCGTCCTGATCGGCTTCGGCGTCAAGGTCGCCACATCCCAGCCCTGATCACACGGCGGGCGGCATGACGGGTCGGTTGGCGGCCGCGTACTCGTCGGCGATGGTGAACACGCTGGCACAGCGGGGGCATTCGGCCCGGCCGAAGAGGTGGGCGATGCCGTCGGCCAGGGTTCCTTGCCCGTCGCGGACGACCGTCTCGTGCATCCGCCGGCCGGTGCCGGTGAGTTCCCCGGGGGACGCCGGGCGCAGGCCGCGGCGGTCCACGTCGCCCAGGTGCCAGTCCCGGATCGCCGCATAGCGCCCGTGGTTCCCGATCGCGATGGTGACGTCCACGGCGCAGTGCGGACAGGCCACCTCGTAGAAGTCGTCCGTGAAGTCCCCGAGGACCGCACTCCAGTGGTACTCCGCGTCGGCCGCGAGCAGTTCGAGGAACGCCGTGAGGTAGTCGGCGGGCCGCGACCGCAGGTGCCGGTCCAGCAGGGCACGGAACTCCTTGATCGCGTCGGTGCAGTCCGCCAGCAGGGCGTCGCAGCCGTGGTGTCCTGCCGCGCGGCGCAGGATCGTCCCGGCCAGTTCGCGCGCCCGCGCGCTGTCCGCGGCGAGCCGCACCAGGCGCGGCAGAGCGGCGAAACCGGCGGGGAAGACGAGGTCGCCCTCGAGGACCAGCCGATAGCCCAGCTTGTCCCACGCCTCGGCGTCGTCGCCGCGCTCCACCCGGTCCAGAAGCGCGGGGACGCGATCGACATCCCCGTAGCAGTCGGGCAGCTGCGTCCAGTTCACCGCTGGGGCAGGAGAACGCTTCACGGCCGAACCCTACGCCGCAGTCGAGGGGAACAGTCGCTCCACCGCCGCCACGATCGCGGCTCGTCTCGCCGTCAGGAACGCTGCGCGTCGTCCCCATCCCGGGCTCGCGCAGCGCCGACCGCGTCGCACAGAACGTGGCCGCGGCCGACTTCGCACTGACCGCGGACGACCTGGCCCGCGTCGCGGCGATCGCTCCCCGGGGCGGCGTCGGCGGTCGCACGAGCTGACCGGACCGACCGTAGGATCGCGCCATGGCAGTGCGACCCGTGATGGTGAACGTCAAGGCCCTCGACCATGCGGCGGTCGGCCGGTTCTGGGCACAGGCGCTCGGCTGGAGTGCCTACAGCCCGGGGGCGACGACCTATGTCGGCCCCCCTGGCGGTCTCGTCTGGCCCGATCCGGTCGCCGTGGGGATCGACGTCGTCCCCGTGCCGGAGCCCAGGGCGGCGGTGAAGAACCGCGTGCACCTCGATCTCGCCTCCACCTCCGCCGCCCACCAGGCGGAGCTCGTCGCGCGGCTGCGGGCCCTCGGGGCGACGCCCGTCGACGTGGGGCAGGGCGATGTGCCGTGGACGGTCCTCGCCGACCCCGAGGGGAACGAGTTCTGTGTGCTGGAGCCCAGGGAGGTCTACCGGGACACGGGGCCCGTCGCCGCCGTGGTGGTGGACTGCGCCCATCCGCGGGCCATGGCCCGGTTCTGGGGCGAGGCGCTGGACTGGACCCTGCGCGAAGTGACCGACGACAGCGCGGTGTTCCGCTCCGCCAAGGGCGTCGGCCCGTACCTGGAGTTCATCCGCACCGGCGATGCGAAGACCGTGCCGGACCGGGTCCATCTCGATCTGCTGCCGGGCCCCGGTGACGATCTGTCAGCCGAAGTCGCCCGGCTGCGGACGCTCGGCGCCACCGACCTCGACGTCGGCCAGGGCGATGTCCCGTGGACCTGCCTGACCGACCCGGAGGGGCACGAATTCTGCGTACTCGCCCCGCCGAGCTGACGTCCGACAGGGGAGGCCCCCGGGCCGTCGCGCAGGGCGGTCCGGGGGCCTCGTCCCACCGGTTTCGGTTACGGGCGGTGGTTCACGCGAAGCGTTGTGCGGCCGAGCCGTTGCACGCCTGGAGCGCCACGGCCTTGTTCGCGACCGGCTGCGTCAGGCAGAGGCCGTTCGCGGTGGCCGGGCGGATCGTGCCGTCCGAGGGCATCGTCCACTTCTGGTTGGCGCCGCCGTGGCAGTTCCACAGGATGGCGGCGGTCGGGGCGGCGATGTCACGTGAGTCCAGGCACCGGTCGTGGGACAGGCCGACGTGGAGGGACTGGTACGTGGGGTCGTACCACCAGGTCTGGTTGCGGCCCCCGTGGCAGGTCCAGCCCACGACGGCCGTGTAGTTGCGGGACGAGCCGCCGTCCGCGTCCAGGCACTGGCCGGTGGCCTCGTTCTTGAGCGGCGCGAACTTGTCGTCCCACGCCCCCGGGTAGAGCCTGGGGGTGTTCGTGGAGGCGGGGTCGGCGCACGACGCCTCGCGCAGACCGGAGTCGTAGAACTGCTTGAAGCACGCGGCGAACGCGCCATGGCCCGCGGCGTTGGGGTGGTAGGACTGCCGGACCGAGTTCTCGTCCGGCGGGAACGAGCCGTCGTAGAAGAAGCCGCGGGCCCAGGTGGAGTCCGTGCACACCTCGTGCCCGTGGAACAGTCGGGAGGCGTCGAGGTAGTCGGCGCCGGACAGTTGGGCGGCCTTGCGGATGCCGCGCTCGAAGGTGGGCACGGCCACGTTCCGGCCCCAGGCCGCGTCCGAGTCGTAGCCGAGGCAGCCGCCGGGGAGCTTTCCGGGGAAGTTCGGGTTGTCCTGCATGTCGGGGCTGATCGGGGACGGGTAGCTCATCAGGACGAGTTTGTAGGCGTCGTCCGCGTACCCGGCGTCGCGCATGACCTTCTTGAGGTCGGTCACGGTGGCCGACACCTTCGGCACGATGCCGTCCACCCGCGCCTGCCAGCCCGGCGCGTACGTCGGCTCGCAGGTGCCCTGGGAGAGCACCCAGCGCTTCACGCAGTCGGTCATCACCGGACCGAACTGGACGTCGTCATTGGCGCCGACGACCACGACCACCATCTTGACGCGGGTGTTGCGGGCCTTGACGGCGAGGTTGTCGCTCTGCACGAGCTGATCGGCGTACTGCTTGGCACCGCCGATCTTGACGTGGTACGTGGCCGCGCCGGAGCACGAGACGTTCGTGGGCACGTCGGCCGGGATGCCGGTGCGGTAGATCGCGGCGTCCTTGGAGCGGTGGCACCAGTTCGTCGGGCCGTCGGTGCCCGGCCAGTACGAGCCCGCGCCCTCGCCGGAGATCTCCGAGTCGCCGATGGACACGAGCGAGGTCTTGCGCTCGGCCATCGGCCGCTCCGCCGGGCTGCCGTACAGCGTGGTGGCCTCGGCGGCGCGGATCTGCTCGAGCTCCGCGGGCAGGGGAGTGGAGGCCGCGGCGCCGCGGGTGGCGGCCGTACGCGGGGCACTCACGGAGGGTGCGCCGAGCGCGCCGAGGGACAGGGCCGCTGCGGCGACGGTGACGGTACAGGTTCTCAGCCATGGTCTGGGGTGGGGCATGAAACCTCCCGGAGTCGGTGTTACCTCCGGTAATTACAGGGGCCGCCCTTCGATGGGTAGATGCGAACATGACAATTGTTCAACTTCCCGGATCTGGTGAGCGGATGTGCCCGTCCTCGCGTCTCGCGCAATGAGTAATTGTCCTACTATGCTCGCTATTGCCCGTTTGGTATGTCAGGGAAGGTGGCCCGCTCGTGCCCAGTGGCCTGAAAGTCGACACCCTCGGACCGGTCGACGTCGCCGTCGTCGCCTTCGAAGGCAGCCGCTTCAACGGCGACGTCGCGCCCGCGCTGCGCGAACTGCAGAAGGACGGCACCGTACGCATCCTCGACCTGAGCTTCATGCACAAGGCCGAGGACGGTTCCGTCGACATCGTCGAACTGGCCGACGAGGAAGTGGCGGAGGCGTTCGGGCAGGTCGCCGACGTGCAGTTCGACCTGCTCAGCGACGAGGACCTGCGGGCCGTCGCGGAGAACCTCCCGCCGGCGTCCTCGGCGTTCGTCGTGGCCTGGGAGAACACCTGGGCGGCGCGTCTCGCGACCGCGGTGCGGGAGTCCAGCGGTGAGCTGCTGCTCCTGGAACGCATCCCGCGGGACGCCGTCGTCGAGGCCGTCACCGCGCTCGACGCCGAGTGACGACGAGTCAACGAGAGGGAGGATCGGAATGCCCCAGCGATTCGGACGGCCCGGCCTTTTGGGCACCATCGCGCGTACCGCGGTGATCTCCGGTACCGCATCGGCCGTCTCCAACCGCGTCAACCGCGGCATGGCCGAGCGCGACATGCGCCGGCAGAGCGACGCGCAGGCCCAGCAGCAGGCGTGGATGGACCAGGGCGCGGCGCAGGCACAGGCGGCCCCGCCGCCGCCCGCGGCCGCTCCCGCACCGGCCACGGACCGGGTCGGTCAGCTCACCGCACTGGCCGACCTGAAGGCCCAAGGGCTGCTGACGGACGAGGAGTTCACCGCCGAGAAGGCGCGGATCCTCGGCTCCTGAGCTTCATGTTCATGTGAAGCGATGCGGGCGGGGTGAGGCGGAGTGAAGCGGGCTGAGGCGGGATGAGGCAGGGCGGAGCCGGTGCTCGCCGCGCACGAACGCGGCGGGCACCGGCTCCGCTCACGTCGTGTGCTCGTGCTCTTTCGGGGGTGGGCACGGCGAGTCTGCCGGGCTCGGCCGGGTCGGTGCGGAAACGTTTATGCGGCAAGGGAGCTGCCGCCGGGGGCCCGCTGGGCTCGGGTCCCCGGTGACAGGTGTGCCCGTCGTGCCGGGCGTGACCTGGCGCTGGGGCAGGTTCCGGACAACGTTCCGGCTTCGGCGGTTCGCGGCCGAATCCGGAATCGATACTCGCCTGTACGAGCCGACGCGTGGGTGGTCGGCCGGCCAACGGGGATGAACATGAACACGAGTGAGGAGCAGCGGCCGCAGCCGCTGCTCGCCTACCGCAGGTATCTGGACCACGTGATGGGCTGTGACGTGTGCACGGGGCCCGAGCGGCTCTGCCCGCTGGGCAGAGCGCTGCACCGGGCCTACCGGGAGAACCTGGACGACTGAGGCGTCAGGCTGCCGGTGCCCAGTTCGGGTCGCGTCCGGTGAAGGCCAGCAGTCGTTCGGCCGCGCCTGCCCGGGCGGACGTGGGCACCGCGGGGGCGTACTTGCCGAACGAGTCGCGGACGAAGTCCACGAGGTTGCCCGCGATCTCCTCCAGGCCTTCGGCGAGGTCGTCCGTGAGCGGCAGGTCCTGGCCGGTGGCCCGGGCGATGTCCCACGCGTGCAGGCCCGCGTCGAGCGCGGCGGCCGCGGCGCCGAGGTGGGCGGGCATCGGCCCCATCGGCGTGGGCACGCTGTCGGCGTCCTGCCCGGACGCCCAGGCGGCGGCCGCGTCGCGCAGCACGAGCTCCAACTCGCCCACCGGGTCGGCGGACACGGCGTCCGCCGGTTCGAACGGGTCCTGCGCCGGTTGGACACCGGTGATCTGCATGATGAGACCCTGCTGGTCCAGACGCGCGTGGTTGAGGACCTGCCGCACCGTCCACTCGCTGCACGGCGTGGCGTTGCCCCACCCGTCCTGCGGGATTCCGCGTACAGCCGCGAGCAGGTAGTCGTGAGCCTGTTTGAGCGCTGCGAATCCGTCGGCCGCCATCTGAGCCCCCATCTCTTCCGGTCCGGTGAAAAGCCATCGCCATGCTAGATCCGGTCATGAGGCGCGGGTGGATCTTCGGCGAAGCCGCGGAACCCGGCCCGGCGGCTCCGGCGTTCGCCCCGGCCGACGTGGAACGCGTCGCCGCCGGGCAGCGCCGAGTCCGGCCCTCGCTGCTGTGGCCTTCTGGTCTCGCGGCCGCAGCCCACGACGAACGGCACGGGTCGGCGCAGGGGTGAGCCGGTCCGGCTTGCCGCTCGGGGCGGTGAGGGGATCATGGATGGATGCTGACCGTGCTCGTTGTGGCGTCGCTCGTCAGGGTGCCGGCCCTGATCGCCCGGATCGAGGAGCTCCCCGACGTCAGCGTGCTGTCGCACACCCACGACAGCCGGCTCGCCCTGGCCCGGGCGCGGCTGCTGATGCCCGACGTGCTGGTCGTCGACCTCAGTGCCATGTTCACGCCGGACGCGCCCACGGTTCTCGACCAGGCCCGCAGACTGCAGCCGTCCTGCACGGTCGTCGTGCACGCGGACGAGGCCGTGATCGGTGTCATCGGCCCGGCGGGCGACGTGGTCCCGGCGGCGTCGGGCCGGGCGAGCGGTCTGGCCGAGGTCCTTGCCGGGCTCGCGCAGCCTTGATCCGCACGGTGCCCCTGGTGGGGACCGTACGGGGGTACGGCCCGGTCAGCCGTCGTGCGTCGCCGCACGCGGGCCGGGGGCCGTGGGCAAGGGGCCAGGAGTCGGCCGGCTCACTGGCGTTTCCATATCCGGGTGTGCTCGCGTCTGAGCTCGCAGTTCTCGTCGAGGAGTATCTGGTTCTCCTCGATCAACGTACGGGCCGTCCGCTGCAGTTCGAGGGCGAGGTCGCGCGACGCCGTCCACCGGTCCCGGAACTTGCTGCGCCGCGCTTTCACCGCCATACGGCACGGGTTCCCGAAAACAGAGCTTCCATGTGCGGGCGAGCTGTGCCGTGCGGTCAGTGGCGCTTCCTTCGGCGCTGCGCCGCGGAAGGAGTGAGGGTGCGCAGACGGTCGCGTACCGGGGTGAGGCTGGTCACCGCGGTGTTCCTCGTCATCGGCCCGGCGGGCCTCCGTCGCCGGGCCCTCGCCACCGCCCGGGGCCTGTGCACTCGCGAGTGACGGTCTACGATCAACGCTGCCGTGCGACGCCGCCCGGCCAAATCCGCTGACAGTCGGGGGACTTGGGACTGTGGACGACCTGGA